>CAZFXI010000048.1:0-22123 GCA_964522855.1 uncultured Sedimenticola sp. | reverse complement strand
CCCACAAAGAGTCCGATTGCCGCGATAAAATACAGCTTGGCAACCTTTTGTGATTTATATTTCATGGTTGTTACTCCTTAAATCCGGGTTGCGTTAGCCTTTGACGTTAGGCGGCCAGTTTGACGTATTGATGCCGGAAACATATTTCAGGAATTCGGCAACTGCAGTCAGTTCTTCATCAGTGAGATTGAACTGAGGCATGCTGCGACGACCTGGAATGCCATCTTTGGGACGGCTCATGATGAAGCCCTTGATAGCGTCAACGCTGCCATAGCGTTTGTAGACATTGCCAAGTTCAGGAGCGAAATATGCACCTTCACCCAACAGCGTGTGACAGCCGATACAATCGTTGTCTTCCCATACTTTCTTGCCCAACGCGACGGTCGCATTGATTGCTTCATGGTTGTCGCGCTCGGGCCATGCCGAATGGGTCTGGAACGTTAGTGCCAGGAACAGCAGAAAGAAGAACACCGTTCCCCCGTAAAATATGTTCCTCGCCATGGCTTTGGTAAATGCCTGTGCCATTAGAGTAATCTCCCTTGATAAAATTTAGGTATGAGTAATGTGCCTATAACGCTAAAAAAGCGCTTTGATCCATGTCAATTGATATACTGATCATTGTCAATCAAACGTGGATAGTTTTTGTAACGGCAGTCCCTGACAGCGGCTGCAGGAAAAACAATACTAACCAATCCTGAGCGGGTATGCGTGTTTTGCAAGAAAAATTAAAAAATAATTTGATATTTCATCGGCTTACGAAAGAGCAAATGGAGCGTGTCATCCGCCGCGCCAAGGTCGTGAGCCTGGTGGATGGTGAATCCCTGTTCCAGCAAGGTGACACTGCGACGCGTTTCTATCTGGTGACAAAAGGGCATATCAAGCTGTTCAGGCTCGCACCGGACGGGAATGAAAAGGTGATTGAGCTGGTGGATGCCGGACACACCTTTGCCGAAGCCTTGATGTTTCTGGAACAACCCCGCTATCCTGTGGGGGCCGTGGCCCTGAGTGAAACCGAGCTGATCAGCGTGGATGCCGAGGATTTTTCGGCGATTTTGCGGGATTCGATCGATCTTTGCTTGGCGCTTTTGGGAGATATGAGTTTCCGTCTGCGTTCGCTGATCCGGGAAATCGACGATCTGAGCCTGCACAGCGCGACCTGCAGGGTGGCGGCATTCATTCTGGCACGGGCACCACAGAACTGTGACGATTTTGAACTGGATATCCCAAAACACGTGATCGCATCCCGAATATCCGTGAAACCAGAAACTTTTTCCAGAATAATCAAGTCCTTGAAATCAAAGAATGTGCTGGAAATAAAGGGCAGCAAGGTGCATTTGCTGGATCGGGAAGCGCTGGAGGATGCAGCGGATGTATGTGGCTTGCCGGTGGAGGCGACCTGATGTCGCAGTGCATTACTGATTTGTTCTGAGGGGTGTTGCTCCAGACGTCATCCCGGCGTCCGCCGGAATGACACGAAACAGGCTCGATTCAGGTTATTATTGGTAACGCTTGAGAATGGCTTTGCGGGCTCTCGTGTATTCTGATTCTGACAGCAGTCCCTTTTTGTAACTTTCTTCAAGATCCTGAAGTTCCTGTCCCATGGTTGTGGTGGTGATCTGGGAATTCACCTTTGCACCACCGCCGCCGCAGCCGCCCACTGCCAGCAAGGTTGCCAAAGAAGCAGCGAAAAGGATAGAAGAGTATTTCATTGCATCAAACTCCTTGAGTTATGAATTGAATTTTTGCTGCAGATTGTAGCATTTCGCGGATTTATCAGGGAACGCTTTGTTCCTGTAACAGTTTGACCTGGAACAGGCTGTCTCGTTCTTCTTCTTCCAGGGTTTCCTGGACAAAGTGGATGGTTTCCCGGTAGCGGGGAATGATATTGTATTTCAGGGCATTCACCCGCTTCTGGGTCTTGCGCTGCTCATTCAGCATGCGTCGCAGTGCAATTTCAGCCTCGCCAAGCCGTGCCAGCACGACAGCCATATCTGCCAGCCGGATGCGTACCTTGTCAAAGCTGACATCGGTCCACATCAGGCTCACGGGCTGCAGCGGTCGCTTGGTTGCTTTCACGGCAGGGTACTCCACACCCAGATTGCTGCGGGGCAGTATCTTTACGTCCACTGTGGGGGCAAGCCCCAGCCCGGCCTGACGCAGCATGCGATCACCCATGCGCATTTGAGTAATGCTCAACCAGTAATAAGCGCTGCCAACCAGATCTGCGGCGTCTTCACGCAACTTACGATAAGTGCCAAGCTGGTCGCGCACCATGCGTGTCAGCAGTTCGCGTTTGCGCTCCAGCAAATCGTGGCCGGTGGTCAGGAAATCCAGCTGGGATTTCAGCTGCAGCAGGGCATTGCGGGTAGGTGGAATGGGCAGGCGCTGGGTCATGCACTGCTGTCCCAGTGATGATAACGGGCCAGGTCGGCTTCGCTGACCCGCGACAATGCCTCGCCCGGCAATATGGACAGCAGTTCCCAGGCAATATTCAGGGTCTGGATGACGGAGCGATCCTCGTCCATGCCCTGCGCCAGGAAACGCTGTTCGAATCCATCGGCAAACTGCAGGTATTTACGATCCAGATCCGGCAGTTCGTCCGGACCGATGATGGAAGCCAGGTTGCGTACTTCCAGTGCCTTGGCATAGGCGGCGTATAATTGGTTGGCTACCCGGGGATGATCTTCCCGGGTGTCCTCCTTGCCGATGCCATCTTTCATCAAACGTGACAGGGAAGGGGGAATATTTACCGGTGGATACAGGTCCTGATTGTTCAGCTCCCGGGAAAGCACGATCTGACCTTCGGTGATGTAGCCCGTGAGATCGGGAATGGGGTGGGTGATGTCATCCGAGGGCATGCTCACCACGGGCACCATGGTGATGGAACCGTGCCGCTCGCGTACCCGACCGGCGCGTTCGTAGATTTCCGCCAGGTCTGAATACAGGTAGCCGGGGTAGCCCTTGCGGGTGGGCACGTCACCCTTGGCGGTCGCCACCTCGCGCAGGGCCTCGGCGTAATAGGTCATGTCTGTGAGTACCACCAGCACATGCAGATCCAGATCGAAGGCCAGGTATTCCGCAACCGTCATCGCCGTGCGCGGCAGGATCAGGCGCTCGATAGGGGGATCATCGGCCAGGTTGGTGAACATCACCACATTGCCCAGCACACCATTGGATTCAAAATCCTCGCGGAAGAACTGGGCATCCGCATAGGAGACACCCATGGCGGCAAACACCACCACGAAACGGGATTCCTCCCCCAGCAATTTCGACTGCCGTACGATCTGGGCTGCCAGCTTGTTGTGTGGCAGGCCGGAGCCTGAAAAGATCGGCAGTTTCTGGCCCCGCACCAGAGAGTTGAGGCCGTCGATGGCGGAAATGCCGGTTTGTATGAACTCTCTGGGATAAGCGCGGGCAATGGGATTGAGGGGTTGGCCGTTCACATTGCGGCGCAGGCGTGAAACGATAGGAGGACGATCATCGCGGGGCTCGCCGATACCGTTGAACACCCGGCCCAGTACGTCGGGGGACAGTGGCATTTCAAAGGGTTCTTCCAGGAATCGCACCCAGGTATCGTCCAGGCTCAGGTCATCGGTGCCTTCGAGGATCTGCACCATCACCAGCTCATTCGAACTGAGAATAACCTGGCCGTTACGTTTCTGGCCATGCTGGTCGCGAATACTCACGCGGTCACCGAAGGCCACGCCAGGTACTCCTTTCAGAAACAGCAACCCGTTGTGTGCGGCAGAGGCATAGCGGTATTCTTTTTCCCTCATGCGTTCTGCTCCTCATAGTCCTGATGCAGTTTTTCCATCTGTGCATGGAATTCTTTCCCCAGGTCGGCCAGTTCCTGTAGCTGATCGTTGCCGTAGAGATTCTTGCAGCGCCTTGCACGGCCGATCAGGGGCAGGGCCAGCAGGGAGGAAACGGGCACCCCTGCCTGCACCAGCTTCTGGCCCTGTTGATACAGGCCGATGATCAGGTCCAGCAAGGCAAACTGTTTCTGTGGCGAGCAATAACTGTCGACTTCATCCAGCGCATTTTGCTGCAGCAGCCCTTCGCGTACCAGCGCAGCCATTTCCACCGTCCAGCGCTGCATGGGTGAGAGGGCTTCTGCTCCAACCAAATTGATGATGCGCGCCAGTTCTTCCGCCTGACTAAGCAGGTTCAGTGCCAAGGTGCGTTTTTCCTGCCAGCTGTCATTCACTTCCCTGGACCACCAGCCGGCGGCAGCTTCTACCGCGTCCGAAAAACTTTCGGTCCAGGATACGGAAGGGTAATGTCGTGCATCGGCCAAGGGTTTGGACAACGCCCAGAACGTCTGGATGATGTCTTTGGTGTGATTGGTGACGGGCTCGGAGAAATCCCCCCCGGGAGGAGATACCGCGCCGATCAGGGAGACAGAACCGCTGTCTCCCGCCAGGGTTTCCACGCGCCCGGCACGCTCGTAGAAGGAAGCCAGTCGTGATGCAAGATAGGCGGGATATCCCTCTTCCACGGGCATTTGTCCCAGGCGCCCCGCTACTTCGCGCAACGCCTCTGCCCAGCGGCTGGTGGAATCGGCCAGCATCACCACATCATGGCCCTGGTCGCGATAGTATTCGGCCAGGGTCACGCCGAGATAGATGGAGGCTTCCCGGGCGACCACGGGCATGTTGGAGGTGTTGGCCACCAGCAAGGTACGCTCCATGAGCGAGCGCCCGGTATAGGGATCGGTCAGTTCGGGGAAGGATTCGAGGATGTCTACCAGTTCGTTGCCCCGCTCCCCGCAGCCGACATAGATAACGATATCGGCATTTGTCCAGCGGGCGATCTGTTGTTGCAACATGGTTTTTCCTGCGCCGAAAGGCCCGGGAATGGCACCCTTGCCGCCCTTGAGCAGCGGAAAGAAGGTGTCCAGTATGCGTTGTCCGGTAAGCAGGGGTGCCACACCGTCATCCCGCTTCCGGTAGGGGCGGGGGATGCGCACCGGCCAGCGCTGGAACAGTTTCAAGTCCTGAATGCCGTTCAGGGGCGTGTGTACCCTGGCGATGACCTGCTTCAGGTTGTAATCTCCAGCGACAGTAAGCTCCAGCAATTCACCATGGATGCCGGGAGGCACCAGAATGCGATGCTCGGTGGATTCGGTTTCCTGCACCGTGCCCAGTATCATGCCGCCACGTATTTCCTGTCCGGCTTTGAGATCCGCATTGGGTGAAAATGGCCAAAGTTTGTCCCGGTCGAGCACACTGACATCCAGTCCTCTGGGGATATGATCCCCTGCCTCCTGCATGAGGCTTTTCAGAGGGCGTTGTATACCATCGAAGATGCCCCCCAGCAAACCCGGACCCAGTTCCACCGACAAGGGGTAGCCCAATGGCGTGACTACCTCTCCCGGTCTCAGCATCTCCGTGGATTCATAGACCTGGATCAGGGCGCGATCGGCGTCCAGTCCGATGACCTCGCCGGTGAGTCCCAGTTCACCCAGGCGAACCTGCTCTCCGCTGGCGATGCCTGGTAGGCGGGCGCGTACCAGCGGTCCGTTGATTTCGACTACTATGCCGGGATCAGTCATCGAATAGACCTCGCTGGCTGATGTTGGCGGCAAACAACCGTTCTGTGATGACTTGCAACAAGATACCCTGGAAACGTTCGATACGGCCTTCGAAGCGGTTGTCGATGCGAATGCGGTTATCCTTGCTGCGCAACAGCGCACCGCCACTGCAATCGACTGCCGTGTTTGCCAGTTCGATCTGTTTTCCAGGAGCGATGTCAGCAGAAAAATGCTCCCAGCGGGTTTTGAGATAGTCGAGATCTGTGGCATTGACCTCGGCTACCAGTTCGGTGCTTTCGATGTTGTCCGCAGCCTGAACCAGCAATTGATGTAATAGCGCCATATAAGCTTCCTGGTCCGCACTGACATCCCGCAATTTTTCGGGAAGCTCCTGCATGACAGACTGCATGAGTTGCCAGCGCAACTTGTCCAGCTTGCCCTTGAGTTTCAGCTCACTGGCCTGGATCTGGCGACGAAACAGGCGTTCGGATTCCGCCTGGGCGGCCAATACCTCGTTCTGCTCGCGCATATGCAGGCGCTCATTGGCATCTTCCAGTATGTGCTGGCGCGCACGCTGCGCACGATCACGATATTCCTGTGCCAGTTTCTCGGCCCTTTCCAGAAGGGCTTTTTCCAGTTCATTGACCAGTTGTTCTTGTGCCATTCTTTTTTATGCTTCCGTTATTCCAGTGCGCTCTTGCCAAGTACGCTGATGACAAGTTCCTCAACCTGGGGGCGATAGTCTTTGGGTGCATTCAAGGGAGGTATTTCTGTAACCACGATGCCTCCGCCATGATGTTGCAGATGTTTCAGCGAGGTGCAGTCGCAACGTGCCAGAGCCGGTTCAAGGAATACCAGAGCTGTCTCTTCCTGCTCCATAAGTGTGCTCAGCAGACTGTCCAACTGCTCCGGAGTAGCGTCCGGCCAGGTTTCGAACCCGATGAGGGAAAAACCGGCGCATAATGCAGCTTCGCCCATCATGATCAGTCGTGTATCCGGATTGCTGTCATTGCCGGGCATGCCGTCAGCCAATTTTTCCCAACATCAGTATGGTGACTACCAGACCGTAAATGGCGATGCCTTCGGCCAGGCCAAGATAGATCAGTGTACGTCCGAACAGCTCTGGCTTCTCTGAGATAACGGCCAGGGAAGCCGCTCCTACAGGCCCTACGGCGATACCGGCGCCGATGGTTGCCAGCGCGGTTGGAATGCCGATGCCGATCAATGACAACCCCAGACCGACGCTGATTTCCCGGGCGCCACTGGCGTCGACTGTGGCCACTTCTGCCATGGCATCCTGCATGCCCAGCACCAGCAAGCCGATCTGTGCGCCGACAAACACCACAAGGTTGATGCCTACAACGGTTTTCCACTTCCTCCGGGTGCGAGGGCTGGCAACGGGTGGTTTTATTTCCAGATAGATGCCGGTGCCGATAACAGCCAACAGGCTCAAGCTCAGTAACATGACCATCCAGTACATAGTGAACTCCTCGAGTTTATCAACCTGAACTCATGGATTCAGGTTGGTGTTCAACAAATCGTTTGCAGACAGGCGCATGGGGTGGAACTCATGGCCATCTCCGCGGAAAAAGCGGGAGAAGCCCTCGTAGTATTCCAGGCGCAGAACCTGAATCACTACAATAGCGCCTTCCAGCACCAAAATGAACAGGTTTCCCAGTACAACGGTAATCCAGTGTCCGGTTGTGTCCAGCATATCGGCCAGGGCGAAGACAGCGATGGCCAATGCCACGTGATTGAGGCCGAAGGCTGCTACACGCAAGAAAGACAGGGTGTTGGAAATGTAGTTCATGAAGGTTTCAAAACCTTCGATGATCACCACCAGCAGTTTTTCTCCGAACGGGGCTTGCTGCTCTTGCCATTTGTAACCCAGCACCACTGCCAGAGACAGGAAGAACAGCAGGCGAACGAGGATGCCCACGCTGCCTTGTTCGAGCCACTGCCATCCGCCGAAGAGTATGCTCAGATACAGCAGCAGTCCGGCGATGCCCTGGCTGTCAAAGAATGCGCTGGCAAACCGGTTTTCCACCAGGTTATTGCGAATAGTCAGCAGGGATGCCAGCAAAATAAACCCCACACCCCAGAAAAAGGCAACCTTGAGCATCAACACCGGGTTACTCAGGGGGGGCATCCACAGAGCCGGGATAAGATGCTCATAACCAAATACGCTGCCATAAAGTATGCCAAACAGCATTGAAGACAGGCCAGCCGCCATCATTACCGAGCGTATCTTGCGCAGTTTTCCCGGTAACAGCCAGGGAGCCAGGAAGATCACGGCGCCATGTCCCAGGTCGCCAAACATCATGCCAAACATGGTAATGAAACTGATCGCAAAAAACCAGGTGGGGTCAACTTCCCGGTAGCGCGGTACGCCAAAGTTTCGTACCAGCGCAACAAATGGTTGCAGCCAATGTGCGTGATGGATACAGGAAGGAACCCGATGCTGCTCCTTGGCGTCAGGCTGGCGGTGTTCCACGATTACCGGACCCGGCAAGCCCTGTTTGAGCGTGGCTTCCAGAGGCTGGATCTGCTGGCTGGGTATCCAGCCGGAAATATGGGCCAGCCCGCCACGACTGCGCAGGGATTGACCAAACTGGCTGAGGCCGGAAGCGGCCAGCAGGGTTTGGGTCGCCTGATTCAGGCGTTGGTCATATTCCTTGACCCGCTCCTGCATGTCCAGCCGCAGATGGCGTTGCTCCTGCAGAATTTTCTGCTCCTGCTGTTGCAGATGCTGCGCAACCTTGCTGGGATGGTCGGAAAACTCTTCCGGCAGTTCCAGCGCATGGAAATCTGCAGCCTTGAGGACAGTTTCCAGGCTCTCTTCCTTTTCCTTGAGGCCGGCAATGACGACGTGCAACTGACCCTGGTAATGGGAGATTTCGGTGAGGGTATAGCCAATCATGGCGATGGCCTCACGCAGTCGAGTGCGATTTTCCTGGGGTATGGTGCCGGTGAGAATATGCAGGAAGCGGTAGTCCCTGCGCAGCATACCCAGGTCCAGATCCAGGTTCTGGTAACTGTGCAGCAGCTTTTTCAGGTTCTGCACATCATTCAGTTTTTCTTCATAATGACGTGCGGATTCGGCACAAGCCGAACATTGCTGCCAGGTTTCTGCCAGCCAGGTTTCCAGTTCCTGCAGTTGTTCCAGGGTTGGTGCCTGTTCCGGGGGCGCCTGCCCGGTATCAGGTTCGAACTTCAGAAAATCCAGGATTTTCTGAAGGTGCGAGCGGGCAGATTCAAAGCAGGAAGTGTAAGCCTGTTGTGGATTATCCGGAAGATGCTCCGTTTCTTCCTGCAGAGGATCGGGGGCGAAGTGGCCAAAGCGTGCCAATAATAGACCGGCCTGGGTGAGATCCTCGCTGAGCAGGGATATCCCCACATGATACATGGCTGTGGGCGTGAACATCAGGGCTGCTCCCGCCTGGCCAATGCAGGATAGGCAAGAGGATCACCGCAAAACTGAATGAGCTCGCTGTTCAGCCCCAGTATGTGTCCCTTGAGCACCGCATGTATCAGCTGTATCTGCTGTTCGCGCAGATACAGATAGGCATAGGCTCTGCCCATGTTGAACCTTTGCTTGCGCAAAATGTGGTTGGCGCAGGTTCTGACCAGTTGCTGCATGTGATGTTCGATATCCTCGATGCTCTCTGTATCGGAAAGCTGGCGATACAGTGATGCAGGCAAATGCTTGATGACCTCCTTGACACTCCCTTGCTGGGCAAGTTGTTGCAAGGTTTGCAGGGGGAGTTGCCTGCCACCGGGTGCCAGCAGAAAATAGGCATGGGGTGCTGACAGCCCGTAAACAAAACGGAAACGCAACAATGAGACGAGATTCACCTGATCGAACCAGGTGTTCAGCAACTTCTCCACCTGTTGCTTGTGTATGCCATGCAGGGCGCCTGCCAATCGTCCCAGTTGCGCATAATAGTTGGTGTCCAATACGGCTTCCACGTCAAACAGGGAACGATGCTCTGCAAATGCCTTGCGTGCCGGGCGTGCCATGTTGCCGTAACTGCTGTTCTTCAATTGCCGCAGAAATTCCTCGACGCTGTCTGTGTTTATCAGGGTTTGCAGGTTCAGTGAGGTCAGTTCCCCCAGGTCCAGAAGGTCGTGTGCCAGGTCTTTCTGTTGTACGCCGGAAAACTTTGTGCGCAGGATGAATTTGAGGTTGATCAGTTCCAGACGGCGCATCCAGTGACGAATGAAGTTGCGTTCGTCGCTGTTCATACAACGCATCAGTTTGATGCTTTCATCGATCAGGGTCGCCGAAAAGTATTGCTCCAGCAGGGACGTGTTTTCGGGCAGTTGTTGTGCCAGCCCGGGAAACCCAGCCTTGACCAGCAAGGGTTTCATTTCCGAAAAAGGTAGTTGCAGCAAGGCTTCGCGCTGTTTTCTGTGCAGCAATTGTTCCGCCATCAGGGAAACCCTTGCATTCAGGTAGGCATATGTTGCGACCTGGTTACCCATTATCTTACCTTTGATCGGGATCCAGAATCAGTTGCACAGCCGCCTGCATGGCATCTTCCCGGGATTCGGCTGCCATGCTGCGCAAAGCTTGCGCACGCTCATCGAAGCGCCGTTGCATTTCGGTGATATTCTGTTCGATCCGCTGCCGGGTCTTGTCCATGAAGGAGCTGCGTATTTCCGGAATACGGGCTGCCAGACGGTCCTCGGCGAGTTGTGCTTCTCCCAAAGCCTGGCGGGTTAATTCCTCTCTCTCTTCAATGGCCTGAGTCACCAGTGATTCGGCCTGTATTTCTGCATCAAGCAGGCGTTTCAGGGTGTCATCCATTTTATGCTCCGTGGGTTTCAAGCAAGTTCTTTTCTAAACTATACACTGAAAACCGGCGGTAAAAAGTCACAGGGTGACAACTTATCCATATGGGCTTTGCGATCTGTCTCTTAATCTATACAGACTGTGGGCAAAATAGCAGGCGTTGTCACAGCTTCAGCAATGCAGGATTGCAATTTTCCTTCCCGCTATGGATGATGCGGGTTTATGAGCATTCGCAATCGCATCCTGCTTTTTGCCGTCCTGGTAACTCTATTGCCTTCGCTAGGGCTTGGCTGGGTGTATTTCCAACAAGCCAAGCACACGTTGTTGGAAAATACGGCCCATGAGCTGAAAATTGCAGTTTCCCATGTCAAAAGGGAAACGCTGTTGTGGTTGAAAGAGCAATTGTATGAAATCCGGGTGTTTTCCAGCTCCTATCTATTGTCGGATGCATTGATGGATTACTACAGGCTGCCCGCCATGCAGAATGACCGGGGAAGTGATCCGGCTTCAGATACCATCAGTGACATGGCCAGCTATCTTGCATTGGTCCGGAGTCAGTATAGCCAGTACAGGAAATTGCTGGTTTTCGATAATGAGGGGCAGATGATTGTGCGGGACCCTGACGAAGGCGCCCCGGCTTCCCTGCCTGCTGACTGGCTGGATCAGATGAGCACCCGCAAGATGATTCTTGGCGATTTCGGGGTCGGTGATAGGGAACAGGACAGGACGCTGATGCTGGGCGTACCCATCTCTTCGGCCAATGACGGGCTTTTGGGAATTCTGGGTGTCGAGGTCTACCCCCATGCATTGCTGGGCGTCATGCGCTCGGTACTGGCAGCGAGTGAAGACCGGGGGGTGAATGCCATCATATCGCTGGTCGCTGTTGATGGCCGGGTTTTGCTTACCACCGCTGCTGCTGAAAGCCCCACAGCCGAAGGCAAGCGGGATCTGTTTGCCGCCGATCGTCAAGTGGAACAGCTGCTGACCTATGTTCGCGGCGATGGCGAAACGGTGGTGGCTATGCAGGCACCGGTTCCAGGTTATCCCTGGATGGTATTGATTGAAAAGCGGCGGGATGCATTGTTTGCCGATATCGAACGCACGCGCAATCTGACCTTGCTGGTGGTGCTGGGGCTGGTGACCCTGATCGGTTTGCTGGCATGGTGGCTGGCCAGGGGCATTATTGGTCCTCTGCGTGAACTGACTGATGCAGCCAGCCAAGTGGCGGAAGACAATCTCGATGTACAGATACCTGTAAGGCGCAAGGATGAACTGGGATTCGCATCAAAGGTATTCAATGACATGGTCAGGCAGCTCAAACAAAGCAGAATGCGGCTGGAGTTGCTTTCCACCATCGACTCTCTGACACAGTTGCCCAATCGAAAATCCCTCATGGGGAATTTCTCGGCCATGCTGATGCGTTATCAGCGCCATCCCCGGGCATTTTCCCTGCTGATGATCGATATCGACCATTTCAAGGTTGTCAATGACGAGTACGGTCACCTGGCGGGCGATGAGGTGCTGCGTCATGTAGCTTCCATACTCCGGGAACAGATGCGCCAAGTGGACGTGGTTGCACGCTATGGCGGCGAAGAATTCATTGCACTGCTGGATGAAACGGACAACGCCGCAGCGCAACGTGTCGCCGAACGGATTCGTAGTAAGATTGCTGCGTCGCATATCAGCTATCAGGGCACGTTGATACAAGTTACCGTAAGTATCGGCGTGGCAGAGATCAGCGGGTTGGATGAAACCCGTGAACAGTTGATCGATCGTGCGGACAAGGCCATGTATCAAGCCAAGCAACAGGGTCGGAACCGGGTGGTTCTGGCTGATGCTGGCGAGGAAAAAACTGGCGTCGTGATTCAGTAAGCCATTTTCAGCAGGCTGAAGTGCGACCAGCCGGTTTTCCCTTCAGGGGTTCTGACTTTCACCCACAATCCCTTGCGGTCGATGGCCAGGACGTTTGCCCCGGGTTTCAGTTGAACCAGAACCTTGCTTTTGAGGTTTGCCGATTCCCGCACGTTGCACAGCTTCCTGGTTTTCATGGCGACGGGTACGGGAAAGGCAGATTCGGAATGGATCTTGCCGGATTTGGGGGATGCGAGTTGGGTGAGTGCCTGCCGTGCCTGTCCCATCAGATAAGAGGAGCCCTCGTAGTTGTTCTTTTCCAGGGCGTTTTCCGACATGTCCAGATAGTGTCTGGCGCGATCTATCTGGGATTGTTGTTTGCTGCTGACCTCCCCGGACTCCGCCGCCTTCAGTTCCTGCTTCAGTTCCGCAAGATTGGCCACGGTCTCCGCCTTGCTGTTGCGGCTGCGCAAGCGTGCCTTTGCTCGAACGATTTCTTGAACAGCTTGGTCCAGGGAGAGTTGAAGCTGCTGGATTCTCGAATGCCTTTCGGCCAGTTGTAGTTGCCATTCCAAAGATTGCTTCGTTTGCGCAGCAACTATCTTCTGCAGGCCGTCTATCTTGTCTTTGAGGTTGCTGATTTCCTGATCGGCAAGGGCCAGTCGCGGATCTTCTTCCTGGGGTTGTGGCAGACAGGCTACCTCTTTTTCGATTTTTTCTGGTGGGCTGATACACCCCGCCAGCGCCAGCAAGGCCGCAAGTAGGAATGCAATATGAAATGGGGAGTGTCGCCTGATCATCTACTCAAGCTTATCAGCCCCCACTATCAGAGTCATCCTGCAGAGCGTGAAACGCTTCCTGCTTGAATGCCGCAATCCTCCGGCATCTCTGTCGATGGATTTCGATGCCGATGTGTTTTCCAGCGATGGATTCGGGTATGTCTTTTGCGGAGATGTCTTTTGTGAGGTCGTAGATCTGGCGCATGAAATCGGCCTGCGGATAGGGTTGTTCTTCCAGCCCCTTGCGGCCCTGGGCATCGGCCTGGCAAGCTAGCAGAAAACGCTCGAAATCCTCGGGTGCACGCCAGGCATCCAGGTCGTCCAGCAGTTTTGCCAGGGTTTTGGGTTTCAATTCAAAGGCAAGATGAACCATGAGATGATAGCGGGAGGTCTTGCGCGCCAGCTTCTGGTAATGCCCCGGCACGCGCAGGCGGCGGCAGAGGCGATCCACCAGGGGAACGCCCAAGGCCTCATGCCCCCGGTGGCTGGGCCAGTATTCGCTGGGGGTTGCTGCCTTTCCCAGATCATGCACCAGTACCGCAAAACGTACCAAGGGGTCTTGTGTCAGCTGGGTTACTCTGTCCAGCGCCATAAGCACATGTAGACCGGTGTCGATTTCTGGATGGTATTTTTCCGGTTGGGGGATGCCGAACAAAGCATCGATTTCCGGCAGGATCACTCGCAGGGCACCCAACTCCCGCAATACTTCGATGAAACGTCGCGGTGAGGGTGTGCACAGGGCGCGGTGCAGTTCCTGCCAGATGCGTTCAGGGGAGAGTGTCCGCAGGCTGCCTTTGGCCACCGTGCTTCTTGCAAGTTTCAAGGTTTTGTCGGCGATGGAGAAACCCAGCTGCGCGGTAAAGCGTGCCAGCCGCAGTATGCGCAGGGGGTCGTCGGCAAAATGAGGGAGGTGCCGCAACAGGCCTTGTTCAAGGTCTTGTTTGCCATGAAAAGGGTCGATGAGTTGGCCGCCATTGTCCAAGGCCATGGCATTGATGGTTAGATCGCGCCGCGCAAGATCATCTTCCAGCGTGACGTCTGCGCCGATCCGTAGATTACCCGAATGATCCCGCCGCCTTGCCAAGGCATATTCTTCCTTACTTAGGGGATGCAGGAACACGGGGAAATCCTTACCCACTTGGCGGAAACCACGGGCCAGCATCTCTTCGGGATCGCTGCCCACTACCACCCAGTCGCGATCCGTGTGCGGGTGGCCCAGCAATTGGTCACGCACATAACCGCCCACCAGATAGGTTTCAAGGCCTTGTTCCGGTGCTTGCCCAGGCGTGCTTTTCATCAGCGTAGCGCTGGTGGAATCCACGAGTCGTCTTCGTCAATGTCGCTGCGCAGTTCCCGGATAAGTTTTCGTGCACGTATTTCATCGGTCTCGTTGACAAACACTCGCACGATACCCAGCGCCGGCAGTTCACCCATGGCGCCCTGCAGGTAGTCTCCGCCGACTTTGGCTTCAACGCCGTTGCCGATGAGATGGATTTTGATGGCATGTGCCTCGATCGAGTTCAAGGCATCAAATACGGAGATCATCCCCCCTGTTCGCGCATCTGTTTGTCGCGATCCCTGGCGTTCTGTAACATTTGTCCTTCCAAATTCCTGGCATCGTCCAGCGCTTTCATCTGTGTTTCCCAGGGATTATAGGGTTTCTTTTCGGGCTGTGTTTTTGGTGGCGCCTCGGGGCTGTCAGAACAACCGCCCAACAGCAACAGCAAAGCGACAAGAAGTGGTATTTTCATGTCTATTCCTCGTAGGAAAGTGCCTGGCCGTGAGTACCATGACTGTCCGGACCCATCAGCCAGAGATACAGGGGCATGAGGGTCTCCGGCGGCTTGACCTTGTTGATATCGTCGCCGGGAAAAATGGTCTTGCGCATGTTGGTGCGGGTGGGGCCGGGATCGATGCTGTTGACGCGCACCGGTGTCTGCTCAAGCTCCTCGGCCAGGGTTTGCATCAGGCCTTCCTGAGCAAATTTGCTGGCAGCGTAGGCGCCCCAGTAGGCTTTGGCCTTGCGTCCCACCTCGTCGGATGTATAGATCACGGAGGCATCTTCCGCTTTCAACAGCAACGGCAAACAGGCCTGGGTGATGAAGAAAGGCGCGTTGGCGTTTACCTGCATTACCTTCATCCAGTCCTGGGGGGCATAGTCCTTGATTCGGCTCAGGTAGGGATTGATCGCGGCATTGTGCAGGATGCCGTCCAGACGACCGAAGGATTCTTCCAGTTTTTCGCCCAGTTCCTCGTAGTCGTGGGTGGTGGCGCCTTCCAGATGCATGGGATAGATGGCGGGTGTGGGGGCACCCAGACTCTCGATTTCATCGTACACGCTTTCCAGGTTCGGCAGGGTCTTGCTCAGCAGCACAACGGTAGCGCCATGGGTGGCAAAAGCAATGGAGGCAGCGCGACCGATGCCGCTGCCCGCGCCGGTTACCAGGATGACACGATCCTGCAATAAGTTGGAAGTAGCTTTGTATCGATGCATGTTGGTCTGCTGTGTGACTGAACAACTGCTTATGATAGCAGACCGAACCCTGATCTACAGCAATGCCAACAGATCCTGTGGTTGTTCCAGGCTGAAATCCGCCTCCCAGTCTTCGGGTCGGTCCTGCGCCTGCAAGTAACCGAACAGCGCACAGGCGGTGGCCATGTGGGCGGCTTTGCCCGCAGCGATATCTCTTTGTGCATCACCGACATACAGGCATTTCTCAGCCGGAATCTCGAGCATTTCGCTGGCGTGCAGCAGGGGTTGCGGGTGGGGCTTGCTGTGCTCACAGGTGTCACCGCTGACGATGACATCTGTGCTACAGGGCATGGGCAAGTCCGCCATCAGGGGGGCGGTGAGCCAGGAAGGTTTGTTGGTGACGATACCCCAGGGAATGGCTTTTTGGCACAAGTCCGTGAGCACGTCATCCATACCGGGAAACAGACGGGTGTCGCGGCAGATATTGTCCAGATACACCTTGAGCAGATGCTGGCGGCGATCATCGAATCCGGGTTCATCCGGGTGCATCCCGAAGCCCAGGGAGATCAGGGCGATGCCGCCGTGGGAGACCACCGGGCGTATTTGATCGAGTGTCAACTCAGGGCGACCAAAATGCGCCAGGGTGGCATTCAGGGCATAGGCCAGATCAGGGGCGGTGTCTGCCAGGGTGCCGTCCAGGTCGAACAGCACGCAATCGATGCTGTGGCTCATGCTGCGGGTTTTTGCGTAGTCACCAGGTAGTTTACATCCACGTCTGATGGATCGAGTTTGTAAGCCCTTGTGAGGGGATTGTAGGTCATGCCGCACATATCCCGAATGTCTAGCTCCGCCTGACGAATCCACTGGTTGAGTTCTGAAGGGCGGATGAATTTGGCGTAGTCATGGGTGCCCTTGGGCAGCAGTTGCAGGACGTATTCGGCCCCGACGATGGCGAATAGATAGGATTTGGGATTGCGGTTGATGGTGGAGAAGAAGACCCAGCCGCCCGGCTTCACCAGGGTGGCACAGGCGGTTACGATGGATGAGGGGTCAGGGACATGCTCGAGCATCTCCATGCAGGTGACTACATCGAATTGCCCGGGCTTTTCCTGGGCCAGTTTTTCCACCGGGACTTGTTCATAGTGAACGTCCCTGCCACTTTCCAGCAGATGCAGGCGCGCCACTTCCAGGTTGGCTTCTCCCATGTCGATGCCGGTGACATGGGCGCCTTTTTCCGCCATGGATTCGGCAAGGATGCCGCCGCCACAGCCCACGTCCAGTACCTTCTTGTCAGCCAGGTCACCCGCGTGTTGCTCGATGTAGGCCAGGCGCAGGGGGTTGATCTCATGCAAGGGCTTGAACTCGCTGTGGGGATCCCACCAGCGTGAGGCTAGCTCCTCGAACTTGTTTATTTCAGATGGATCTACGTTGTGATGGGCTTGCTCTTGCATGTTCAGTTCATCGTCAGAAGTTGATATCGGGGCTCGGAGTCAAAATAGCACAATTCATCCATTCAAGGCGATTTGCTTTCGGTTCAATGCCTTAGCGAGTTCGAAGATCATAGTCAATTTGACTCCGACCCCATATTCGCTAGCTATCCTTGAGTTTTTCCTGCCAGACATGGATGTCATGCATAAGCCTGTTGACGTCGATGCTGGTCAGTTCTCCCTCGGCAAGCAGCAGCTTGCCATTGACCCATACATGGCTCACCTGTTCTCTGCCGGCAGAATAGACGATCTGGGAAACCGGATCGAACACCGGCATCGTTTCGATGCGTCGCAGATCGATGGCGGTGATGTCTGCGGCCTTGCCGGGCTTCAAGGAACCGATTTCAGCATCCAGCCCCAGGGCTTTGGCGCCATTGATGGTGGCCATTTCCAGCACCTGGGCTGCGGGCAGTGCTTCCGGATTCCCGGCCACGCCCTTGCCCAGCAGGGCGGCGGTCTGCATCTCGCCAAGCATGTCCAGGTCGTTGTTGCTGGCGGCACCATCGGTGCCCAGGGCGACGTTGATGCCGGCGTCCAGCAGCCGCGCCACAGGGCAGAAACCCGAGGCCAGTTTCAGGTTGGATTCCGGGCAATGCACGATATGACCACCGCTGGTGGCAAAGTCTTCGATCTCATCATCCTGCAACTGTGTCATGTGTACGGCAATCAGATCCGGACCGGTGAGTCCCATTTGCTGCAGCCGGGCCAGGGGACGTTTGCCATACTGTTTCAGACTCTGCTCGATCTCGTCCCCGGTTTCGTGAACATGCATGTGGATGGGCAGTTCCAGTTCGTTCGCCAGGATGCGGACCCGCCGCATGGGTTCATCCGAGACCGAGTAGGGTGCATGAGGAGCAAAGATGGCCTTGATGGTGGATTCGTTGCGAAAAGTGTCATGCAGCTTCAGCGCCTTGTCCAGATATTCGTCGGCATCGGCTGCCCAGGCGGACGGAAAATCGATGAGGATCATGCCCAGCACCGCCCGCATGCCGGCTTCCAGGGCGACCCTGCCGGTCACGTCTGGAAAGAAATACATGTCGTTGAAGCAGGTGGTGCCGCTGCGGATCATCTCCGCCATGGCCAGTCTGCTGCCGTCCGCAACGAACTCGCTGCTTATCCAGCGCTGCTCGGCGGGCCAGATGTGCTGGTCCAGCCATTCCATGAGCGGCAGGTCGTCTGCCATGCCGCGGAACAGGCTCATGGGGGTGTGCGTATGGGCGTTGACCAGGCCGGGAATCAGGGCATGCCCCGGCAGCTCGACAACTGTTGTGGCGGCAATCTGTTCCCTTGCCTGTGTGGTTGGCAATACAGCCTGGATGCGGCCCTCGCTGATCACCAGGGAGTGGTTGTCCAGCACCCGGGAAGCGGGTTCGACGGGAATCACCCAACGGGCATGAATGAGCGTGTCTGCGTGCATAGGGTTTGTCAGGCTGGGAAATGAGTTTGGTATAAAATAGCCCAAATTTGATTTTGAGCACACCGTTAAATGAAACAACCGCTATTGGAAAGACCGATCAGCCCGGGTGATGCCGTACTGTGGCAGGGCGATGAACTCTATCTGCTGGATCAGCGGGTGTTGCCGCATCAGGAGTGTTTTGTGCATTGCGGCAGTGCCGCAGAAACGGCCTCAGCCATCACCAACATGGTGGTGCGGGGCGCACCGGCCATTGGGGTGACCGCCGCCTACGGGGTGGTGCTGGCGGCAAGGGATGCCTGGACGCAGTCGCAATCCGGTTGGAAAACGGCTATGCATAGCGATCTGGAGTGGCTGGCCGCAGCCCGCCCCACGGCAGTCAATCTGGGCTGGGCCATCGCTCGCATGCAACAGCTGGCGCAGGGTTTGGCCGATGATGCTGACCCGGAGCCGGCGCTGCTCTCCGAAGCCAGGGCCATCCACGAAGAAGACATTGCGGCCAATCACACACTGGGGGATCTGGGTGCCTCTCTCATCGAGCGCAAGACCTCGGTCATCACCCATTGCAATGCCGGTGCCCTGGCTACCGGGGGATACGGTACAGCCCTGGGGGTGATTCGCAGCGCCTGGGCGCAAGGCAGGATCGAGCAGGTGTTCGCCGATGAAACCCGCCCCTGGCTGCAGGGCAGCCGTCTCACTGCCTGGGAATTGCAGCGGGATGGGATCCCTGTGACCCTGCTGGCAGACGCCGCCGCCGCCGCACGTTTGGCAGCCGGTGGGGTGGACTGGGTCATCGTGGGTTCTGACCGCATCGCCGCCAATGGCGATGTGGCCAACAAGATCGGCACCTATTCCCTGGCGCTGGTCGCCAGGGCTCATGGGGTGAAAATGATGGTGGCGGCGCCCACCTCGACCATCGACATGGAGTGTCCTGCTGGCGGCCACATTCCCATCGAGACAAGAGACGCTTCTGAACTCCTTGCTTGTGCCGGAAAAGCCGTGGCCCCCGCAGGGGTTGAAGCCTGGAATCCGGTGTTCGATATCACCCCAGCCAAGCTGGTGGATGCGATTGTCACCGAGAGGGGCATTATTCTTTCGCCGGATGCAAAAAAGCTCGCTCAGCACATGGCCTGATTCCTTCTGAGGGCCATAAAAGCGTTTTACGAGGATTTTCCGTGTAGCCTGCATCCCCCGTCAGGATTTGTGGTAAAATACCGCTCCTAATTGATTTAAGCCATTCGGGCCAATTTACACATGACTGATTTTGCCAAGGAAGTCCTTCCGGTCAATCTCGAAGACGAGATGCAGCACTCTTATCTCGATTACGCCATGAGCGTTATCGTGGGGCGTGCCCTGCCGGATGTCAGGGATGGTCTGAAGCCGGTGCACCGCCGGGTGTTGTACGCCATGAGCGTGCTCAACAACGATTGGAACAAGCCCTACAAGAAATCGGCGCGGGTGGTGGGCGATGTCATCGGTAAATACCATCCTCATGGCGATACCGCGGTATATGACACTATCGTGCGTATGGCCCAGCCATTCTCCCTGCGTTACATGCTGGTGGATGGACAGGGCAACTTCGGCTCCGTGGACGGTGATTCTCCAGCCGCCATGCGTTATACCGAAGTGCGCATGGCGAAGATTGCCCATGAACTGCTGGCCGATCTTGAAAAGGAAACCGTCGATTTCATTCCCAACTACGACGAATCGGAATCCGAACCCACCGTTCTGCCTGCAAAGATCCCCAATCTGCTGATCAACGGATCATCCGGGATCGCCGTGGGCATGGCCACCAACATTCCGCCCCATAACCTGACGGAAGTGATCAGCGCCTGTATTGCGGTTGTGGACAATCCGGAGATATCCATCGATGAACTCATGGCCTTTGTGCCTGGGCCGGATTTCCCTACCGCCGGCATCATCAATGGTGCCAAGGGCATTCGCGAAGCTTATCGTACCGGTCGGGGCAAGATCTATGTCCGTGCCCGCACCCATTTCGAGGAGATGGACAACGGCAAGCAGCGTCTGGTGGCAACAGAACTGCCATACCAGGTGAACAAGGCGCGGTTGATGGAAAAGATCGCCGAGCTGGTCAAGGACAAGAAAATCGAGGGCATCACCGAACTGCGTGATGAATCCGACAAAGATGGCATGCGCATGGTGATCGAGTTGCGCAAGGGCGAAGTGGGCGAGGTGGTGCTCAACAACCTGTTCCAGCACACACAGATGCAAAGCGTGTTTGGCATCAACGTGGTGGCGCTGGTGGATTCCCAGCCCCGCACCTTGAACCTCAAGCAGCTGCTGGAATATTTCATACGCCATCGTCGGGAAGTGGTTACCCGGCGCACCATCTTTGATTTGCGCAAGGCCCGCGCCCGTGCCCATTTACTGGAAGGACTGGCCGTTGCCCTGGCGAATATCGACGAAGTCATCGCCCTGATCAAGGCAGCCCCCAATCCCGCGACGGCCAAGAAAGAACTTTGCGCCCGATTGTGGAAGTCCGGTACGCTGGAAGACATGCTTTCTCGTGCCGGTGCCGATGCCTCCCGTCCGGATGACCTGCCGGAAGGTTTTGGTCTGACTGCCGATGGCTATCGGCTTACCGAAATCCAGGCCCAGGCGATCCTGGATCTGCGTCTGCAGAAGCTCACCGGGCTGGAGCAGGACAAGATCATTTCCGAGTTCCAGGAATTGCTGGACAAAATCGCTGATCTGCTGGATATCCTGTCCAGTTCCGAGCGCCTCATGGCGGTGATCAAGAACGAACTGCTGGAGATCAAGGAGCAGTTTGGCGACGAGCGCCGTACCGAGATCATTGCCGATCGTCTCGATCTGACCCTGGAAGACCTGATCACCGAAGAAGATGTGGTGGTGACGATTTCGCACCAGGGCTATGCCAAGGCCCAGTCTCTGGATGTCTACCAGGCCCAGCGGCGAGGGGGGCGTGGCAAGGCGGCGACGTCGGTCAAGGATGAGGATTTCGTGGACAAGCTGTTTGTTGCCAGCACCCACGACACCATTTTGTGTTTCTCCAGTACCGGCAAAGTGTATTGGCTCAAGGTCTACGAGCTGCCCCAGGGTGGGCGCAATGCCAGGGGTAAGCCCATGGTGAACCTGTTGCCTCTGGAAGAAGGCGAGCGCATCAATGCGGTATTGCCGATCCGGGAATACACGCAAGACCGCTACATATTCATGGCCACCGCCAATGGTACGGTAAAGAAAACACCCCTGACAGATTTCTCCCGTCCCCGCGCCAGTGGCATCATCGCCGTGGATTTGCGTGACGGCAATCAATTGGTGGGAGTGGACATCACCGACGGCAGTCAGGACATCATGCTGTTCAGCTCCGCCGGCAAGGCGGTGCGCTTCAACGAGTCCGCCGTGCGCCCCATGGGCCGTACCGCCGCCGGTGTGCGCGGCATTCGCCTGGACAAGGGCCAGCGGGTGATTTCCCTCGTGGTCGCTACGGAAGGGGATGTGCTCACCGTGTGTGAAAACGGCTACGGAAAACGCACGGATATCAGTCAATTCGCGGTCAAGGGTCGTGGCGGCAAAGGTCTGATCTCCATACGCACCTCCGAGCGCAACGGCCAGCAGATTGGCGCCATTCTGGTGGATGAAGACGACGAAATCATGCTCATCACCGACGGTGGCACCCTGGTACGCACCCGCGTCAGTGACGTATCACGCATGGGTCGGGATACCCAGGGTGTAAAGATGATTGCCCTGAGCAAGAAGGAAAAGCTCATTGGCATAGCCCGTGTGGAAATGCTCGAGGGCGAAGAGGAAGA
>CAZFXI010000047.1:17576-23736 GCA_964522855.1 uncultured Sedimenticola sp. | reverse complement strand
ACATACTGGATCTTGCCGTCGCCGTTCTTGTCCTCGAACTTCAGCAGACCGGTTTTTTCCCAGTTCTTGAACCACTGAGGGCGCTGCTCATAGGAAATGCTCTCACCCGGTGCGGGCTGAATGGTGTCCATGAGGTTCATGCGCGCCATGGCGCCAACCGCAGGAGCAACGGTGTACAGCAGTGCGATGAAGACCAGTGCCCAGCCAGCAGATGCGCGGGCATCACGTACGCGAGGCACGGTGAAGAAACGCATGATAACGTGAGGCAGGCCGGCCGTACCGATCATCAGGGACATGGTGTAAACGAACATATTCAAGGTACTAAGTCGTGTTTTTGTCGTGTATTCCGTGAATCCCAACCCCTTTAATGTGGCATCCAGCTTGTCTAGCAGGAACATGCCGCTGCCATCTGCCATCTTGCTGCCCAGGCCAATCTGGGGAATGGGGTTGCCGGTGAGGTGCATGGAGATGAACACCGCAGGTACGGTATAGGCAAAGATCAGTACACAGTACTGGGCGATCTGGGTGTAGGTGATGCCCTTCATGCCGCCCATGACCGCGTAGATGAACACGATGCCCATGCCGATGTACAGGCCGGTGTCGTAGTCCGTCTCCAGAAAGCGGGAGAAAGCCACGCCGATACCTTTCATCTGGCCGATTACATAGGTAATGGATGCGATGATCAGGCAGATGACGGCCAGGATACGGGCTGACTTGCCGTAGTAGCGGTCTCCGATGAACTCGGGCACGGTGAACTTGCCGTATTTGCGCAAGTAGGGTGCCAGCAACATGGCGAGGAGTACATAGCCACCGGTCCAACCCATGAGAAATACCGAACCACCGTAGCCGTAAAAGGCGATGAGGCCGGCCATGGAGATGAAGGAAGCGGCGGACATCCAGTCGGCGGCGGTCGCCATACCGTTGAGAACCGGTGGAATGCCCTTGCCGGCAACGTAGAAGTCACTGGTGGATTTGGCGCGGGCCCAGATGGCGATGCCGATATACAGCGCGAAGGTGGCGCCAACCACGATATAAGTTAGTGTTTGCAGATCCATTTAAGATTCCCCTTTAGTCTTCGCGGACGCCAAATTCATGGTCCAGCTTGTTTGCACGCCAGGCGTAGAAAAAAGTCAGAACCACGAAGGTGTAGATGGAACCTTGCTGGGAAAACCAGAAGCCGAGCTTGTAGCCACCAAGGCGGATAGTGTTCATTTGCTCGACGAATATAATGCCGAGCACGAACGAGGCAAGGAACCAGACCACCAGGCAACCAAATACCAGGCGCAGGTTCGCTTTCCAGTAAGAAGCGTGTTTGCTCATCGGATTTACTCTCTCTCTGTGTGATGGAGGTAGATTGTTTTTTTGCATGATTACCGCGATACGAAAAGCGGTATCAGAAGGATGAAAGCAAAATACACGCCAAACTCGAAAATGGCCGTGTACTGGGAAATACATCACATATAAACGGGTAAAAAAGGGGTGTATTGTTACGAAAGGTAACGCCAGGTGGGTAAATAGGTAACGAATCGGGGGATTTATGTTTGTGTGGCAGTTCCTGCGCGGGGAATGCCGAGCTTCTGCCGGCGCTCCCAAAGGGTCTTGCGACTGATCCCCAGTTTTCTTGCCAGCTCGGTTTCTGTCATTGTTCCCTGGTGGGCAAGTACATAGTGCTTGAAGTAGTCTTCGAGGGACAAGTCTGCCGTTGAGGCGCCATCTGCATCGACCGTTTCGATTCCCAGCAGCTCGGTGGTGATCTCATTGCCGTCTGCCAGGATCACCGCACGCTCGATCGAGTTTTTCAGCTCACGCACATTGCCTGGCCAGTGGTAGTCATGGATTGCACTCAACGCCTCTTCAGAAAGTGTCAGGCCAGAACGGTTCAGCTGTTTGCAGGTTTGTTGCAACAACTCCTGGGCGAGGCTGAGCACATCTGCCTCGCGATCCCGCAGGGGAGGAAGGATGATCTCGACTACCTGCAGACGAAAATAGAGGTCACTACGGAAACTGCCTTCCTGGACCATCTGCTTCAGATTGCGATTGGTTGCAGCAAGCAAGCGGATGTCCACCTGCTGCAGATGATCCGAGCCGATCTGGCGCATTTCTCCATCCTGCAATACGCGCAGTAGCCTGGCTTGGGCGCCGATGGGCAATTCGCCGATTTCGTCCAGGAATAGCGTCCCTCCATCGGCTGCCTGAATCATGCCGGTACGGGCCTTTTCCGCGCCGGTGAATGCGCCCCTGGTGTGGCCGAAAAGCTCTGATTCCACGAGGGATTCGGGAATTGCCGCACAGTTGACGGTGATGAAAGGTGCTTTGTTGCGCCTGCTACGCTCGTGGATGGCGCGTGCAACCAGCTCCTTGCCGGTCCCTGATTCACCGAGGATGAGTACAGAGGCATCCGTGGGCGCGACCTTTTCGATTTCGCCGCAGACTTTGAGCATAGCGGGACAGTTGCCGATCATTCCGGCCACCGGGTAGCTTTGTTCCAGATCGGATTTGAGCGCTTGTGCCGTACGGGCGTCGCGATATTGTGCCAGCAGGCGCTTGATCACCAGCAACAGCTCTTCATGATCAAAGGGTTTGGCGATGTAGTCTGCCGCACCTTTTTTCATCGCGTCCACGGCAGAGCGCACGCTGGCATAGCTGGTCATGATCAGTACCGGAACGCCTTTGGCCAACGTGATCATTTCCGTGCCCGGTTTGCCGGGTAGGCGGATATCCACGATCAGCAGTTGATAGTCGTCCAGATCACAACTGTCCAGAGCTTCCTCTACTGATTCTGCGGCGTCGACCACATAGCTGTTGCGTTCCAGCAGTTTTTTTACTGCTTTACGGATAACGGGTTCGTCCTCGATGATAAGTATTCTGCTCATTCTGCTGCAAGCTGTGCCTGTTTGTCAGGGATCGGAAGTCGTACGATGACTATTGTACCTGTGTTGATGGAAGAGATGATCTCAATCTCGCCGTCGTGGTCCAGAATGATGTTTCTTGCCAGAGCCAGTCCCAGCCCGGTGCCTTTTCCTGTGGCCTTGGTAGTGGCAAACGGTTCGAAAAGCTGTTGTTTGAAATGCTCTGGTATGCCCGTTCCCTGGTCGATGACTTCGATGACGACCTGTGATGCACTTTCTCGTGCCCTGATCCGGATCAAGTTACCGGAAGTGGAGGCATCACTGGCATTATTGAGGAGATTGACAAAAACCTGGGCCAGACGCTGCCGATCTGCCATCACCAGCAGTTCGGGGTGGCATTCTGTGCGGTATTCCAGTTGATCGTGCTTGTGTACCAGTCGCACCAAGTCCAGTGCATCCTGCAGAATTTCTGCGAGTGACACCGGCAGCAATGTCTGGCTGTCACTGCTGCTGCGGCTGAAGTTCATCAGGGATTGTACGATGCTGGTGATGCGCCGTGTCTGAGTCAGAATATCCCTGGCGCTTTGTTCGATGTCTGCTGGCGCTTCCTCGTACTTGAGATTCTGGGCGATGGAAGCGATGCCGGTCACCGGGTTGCCGATTTCATGGGCGACCCCCGCAGCCAGTCGGCCGATGGAGGCAAGGCGGTCGCTGTGCGCCAGTTCGGCTTCCAGATTTTCCAACTGGGTGAGGTCTTCCATGAGAATGACCATGCCGGGCGCTTCCGAGGTAGTGGAAATCTGGGGTGCTTCGATCACCGCCTTGTGCAGGTTGAACCAGCGGGTCTTGCCGTTGATGGTCACTTCCAGATGGTAGCTGTGGCTGTCTGTGGCTCTGGCAAACCCTCCCAACAGGTCATTCCAGGGGGTAGGCAGTTGCTGCAGGGGGTGGCCGACGGTTACCTGGTCGGTTACGCCGGTGTATTCTTCCATGACCTGATTCCAGATGATGATCTCCCCGTCCTGTCCAAGCGCGCAGGCTCCAAGAGGCAGGTCTTCCAGAATCTGTTTCTGGTAGCGTTGCAGGTTGTCCAGCTCCCTTGCCAACCCGTGCAACAGAGAGCGGGAGTGGGCCAGGCGTTCTTCCACGTAGCGCATGGAATCGGCAAGTGCGGTGCGCGCTTGCGGATCGAGCGCCAGCCGCTGACTGATGATCAGATGTGACATTTGTGGACCGATGAGTCCATACAGGTTGCGCTCGATGCGCTCGCGAAGGCGGCGCAGTTCTGTGTTCCGGGTTTCCTCCGGTGACATGCCGAGGTCGTCAAGCGCACGATCCACTTCGTTTCTGGCGGTCGATTCGCCCAGCAATGTACCCAGTTCCTTCTTGAACTCGTCCGGCGAACGCGCGGCCACCACACCCGTGAGGGGGACAAAGGCGCTGCTGCAACAGCTGTCCGCCGCCTGTTTCTCTTCGTTACGCTGACGGGTTATCAGCGACACCAGAGCAAACAGCAGGGCATTGCAACTCAAGGACCAGAATGTCGCAAAACTCCAGTGGTCCAGACCGGCGGTTTCCTGCCATCGGCTAAGCGGGTAGCTTTGTTCGATGAAACCGGAATGCTGCAGCATGGGCAGCAGGAGGGTGAAGGCCCAGATGGAAATGCCGGCCAGCAGGCCTGCAATCAGGCCTTCCCGGGTAGCCCGGCGCCAGTATAGCAACCCGACAATCCCGGGCAGAAACTGGGCCACGGCGACGAAGGAGATCAGCCCCAGTTGTGCCAGTCCCGCACGGTGTTCCAGAAAGGCATAGAAGCTGTAGCCGGCAAGGATGATCAGTCCGATGAGCAGGCGTCTTCCCCATAGCAGCCAGTAATACAGATTCAGCCTGGGGTCAGGGTAACTGGCGGGCAGCAGCAGGTGGTTCATGCACATGGACGACAAGGCCAGGGTCGTGATGATCACCATGGCGCTGGCGGCTGAGATGCCACCCACAAAGGTAATCATCGGCAACCAGGAGTGTCCCTGTGAAAGAGTGATCCCCAGCACGAAATAGTCCGGGTCGGTTTCCAGTCCAAGATACTGGCCGGCCCAGAGGATGATGGGGATGGGCAGGTTGAGTAACAGCAGGAAGACAGGGAAAGCCCAACTGGCCGTGCGCAGATTGTCCTCATGCAGGTTCTCTGCAAACAGCATGTGGAACTGGCGGGGCAGCAGAAAGGCGGCGCCGAAAGACAGGAAGATCAGTGTCCCCCATTGGCTGCCGCCTACGGGCTCGTAGAGCTTCTGGATGGCTTCCGGGTGGGCTGTCAACCATTGATTCAGTCCCTCTGGCCCGGAAAAAACGCCAAACAGGGCGAAAATGCCCACACCCAGTAGCGCCAGCAGTTTGATCAGGGATTCGAAGGCAATGGCCATCACCAACCCCCGGTGCTTCTCCCTGGGTGAAATATGCCGGGCGCCGAACAGAATGGCGAATATGGTCAGGGTGATGCAAAAACCCAGGGCAAGAATATTCGGTGGTGCTTCCTGGGTGAGCACTTGCAGGGACTGGGTAACCGCCCGAATTTGCAATGCGATATAAGGCAGGGCGCCGATGAGCATGAACAGGGTCACCAGTATGCCCGCCAGTTGACTGCGATAGCGAAAGGCGAATAGATCGGCCAGGGAACTGAGCTGGTATTCCTTGGCCATTCTCAATATGGGTCTGAGTAGAACCGGACTGAGGGCGAAGGCCAGGGTAACACCCAGATAGATGGTCAGAAACAGATAGCCGCTGGAATTGGCAAAGCCCACGCTGCCGTAATAGGTCCAGGATGTGGCATAAACACCGAGAGACAAGGTGTAGACAAGGGGATGGGATACCCAGTGTTCTGGTATCCATCCCCGGTCGGTGGAATAGGCAACCAGAAACAGCAGTACCAGATACAGAAAACCCGCAGTAAATAGCGTTGACAGTTCCAGAGTCACGGTTTGCCCGGCTCCTTTTTCTTTTGGCGTTGGCTGAACAAAAGCAGCAGGATCACCCCCAGCCACAGTAGATAGGGAATGTACCAGGGCAGTTCGCTACGGGACCACAAGCTGGTAAAGGGTGTAGCGAAAATCAGCAGCAGAATCAGGGCCGTGACCAGGCTCTTGTCGGTACTCTCATTGGAAGGGGGGCGTGCCATGGAGGGAAAATATCACAGTTTTATGCACAAACTGCTGACGCTTTGCAGATTCTTTACTATGCTTTCCAAATCAACATCAGATCAGGAAGATGCTGATAGTGTCATTTTCCGTTTCGGAAAGGCAGGGAAAAGTGCTTTTTTG
>CAZFXI010000047.1:0-17476 GCA_964522855.1 uncultured Sedimenticola sp. | reverse complement strand
GCTTTTTTGAAACATTTGTTTTCAAGGAGGAGTTACGATGAAAATCCAACCTAAAGGCACACGAAAACTGTTGCCAGCCCTGTTCGCCCTGCTTGTATCGTCTGCCAATGTACAGGCAGGTAATCCACTGGTTATCCAGCAAAGTATTGCCCCAACGGAACTGGGGAAAGCGCCTGTGGAATTGACCATTCATCTCTACGAAAACCAGAATGCAGTGGTTCCTGTTTCCTCACAGACATTCGAACAGAATCAGTGGACGTTCAAACCGGACAGTTCGGCACAGGAAAACCTGCGGATACGTGCCAACTTTACCCATACCGATGATCTGGATATGTCTCGAACACTCTGGTTCGATGCCGAAGTGGACGGGCGACGGGTCGGCAACCGTCAAGCTCTGGGGGCAGAAGCACCACTGGCGCGTGATATCAGTGTAGAAACCTATATCGAAGCCCGCAGCGGCGGATTCATCTTTCCTGATGCCAGCGTCCAGAATACGGCGGGTATTACCACAGAAACCGATCCCAATCTGGCGGCTCATGCAGCCAATGCCAGCGCACATCACATTCCCTACACCGATGCGGGAGCGGTTGCGGCGATCAAGGCGGCCGACGGATCAGGTTCCGGGCTGGATGCGGATCTGCTCGATGGTCAGCACGGTTCGGCTTTTGCAGCAGCTGCCCACAGTCACAGCACCGACTATGTAAACGTCACCGGCGATACCATGACCGGGAAACTGACCGTAAACAGCTCGGAAGCTGCAGATTTGCATGGTGATTTGGCGTTATTCGAGACAGATGGTACTAGGACGGTCGACGTCGATGCCGATGGGGGTCGAATACAGCTTTACAACGGTGATGGAATAGAACAGGTTTACCTTTCAGGTGATAGCAGTACTGGTGGTTTAGTACGGTTTAATAATGAAGCCGGACTCAGAACAGTTTATCTAGATGCAGATGCTCTTGACGCGGCCGCACGATTTTCTTTATACGACTCTGCAGGAACAGAGACTATCCGGATGGATGCTCAGGAAGCAGCCGGAGATGGTGCTGAAATCACCATGTACAACACTAGCGGTACGCGAACCCTTCAGATCGATAGCGACTCGGGCACCGCAGGAGGTTACATTCAACTCTACGATAGCACAGGTGCTGCCACCATCACCCTGGACGCTGAAACCGGCGGTGATGGCCGGATCACCACCCAGGAACTGGCTATCACCGGTGGCAGCGACCTTTCCGAACAATTCGATATCAATGCGCTCAAGATGCCGGTGGTCGCCGGCATGCTGGTGAGCATCGATCCGCAAAATCCGGGCAAGCTTGTCCTCAGCCACGAAGCCTATGACCGAAAGGTGGCTGGCATTATCAGTGGTGCGGGGGGGGTCAAGCCCGGCATGATGATGGGCCAGCAAGGCTCCATCGCCAATGGTGAATATCCCGTAGCGTTGACAGGGCGCGTGTATGCCCTGGTTGATACCACCGAAGGCGGGGAGATACTGCCCGGTGATCTTCTGACCACATCCAGCGTACCCGGTTATGCGATGAAAGCCACGGATGCTGAAAAGCGAAATGGTGCCATCATCGGCAAGGCCATGACTGCCTTGAAAGACAGCAAGGGACTGGTTCTTGTACTGGTTTCTCTACAGTGACATGGCTTTGTTTGTTGCCAAGAAGAGATTTGACAATACTTTTCAGGAGAAACCTCATGATGAACTATAAAACAACATGGAAGTGGTTGAGGGTGTCTGGCATCGCCGGACTAATGTTTGCCTCGGGTTCCAGTCAGGCATACGTAGATGTGCGGGTGTCGATAAAATTCATTCTTGATGCCGGCGGGAATCGGCCGGCTTTCGGGCAGTTGAATACGGATGCAGAAATAGATGCAGAGATGGACTGGGCCAATGCCATCCTCAGTGGGGTCAAGAGTGAATTCCGTATCAGAGAAATACAGTTCGTTGATCTTGCGGGTGTTAGCCAATGGTACAGTTCGAGTGCTTCAGGTACGAATCGTAACAACTTGCGAACTGCAGCCCAGGCAGATCCAGCCACCTACCGGTGGAGAACTGACGCCATTAACATTTATATCAATGGTGGTACAGGTTCGGCGATCAGTGATTTTCCACCCAACAACAACATGATTCTAATGAACCAGGGTTGCGGTAACACACCCTCATGCATCCTGCATGAGCTTGGGCATAGTTTCAGTCTTTTGCACACTCACGAGCCTTGCTGCACAAATCAGGACTATTGTGCAGACACGCTGCAGGACAATTCTTCGTGGAACAACAAGGATCAGGCTGCACAGGCTAATTTTGGACTCAATTTCAACCAGTTGAATGCCAGTCAGCAGGATCAGATTAATCTGTTGTGGAACAATGTGATGTCATACCATACCAACGAACCTCAACTGCGTTTCTCAGCTTGCCAGATGAACAGAACCAGTGACACCAACGACAGTGACCGGACCTGGATGCTAAGCAAATGGCCAGTGTATGTCCGGGATAGTTTTAGTTTGTTCCCAAATGGCCGCTGGGGTTCACCCTATCGCACCGTAGAAGCGGCAGTAGGAAGCGGAACGTTGAATGGCAGAGTCATGGTCTTGCAGCAGGACAGTTATCAACCGCCGGCAACAGTCTTTATCGGTACCGGTAGTCCGGGGGATAACGTGGAGATGGTGACACGATCGGGCACTTCAATCATACATGGCGTACAGCTTCATGATTTGCCTGTGGATCTGTCCAAATCTGCCACACCAGAAGTGGCTGAAAGCGTGGTCAAAATGCAGGCGGAGGACACGTTGGGGCGTAAGTTGATGCGACAAGCCGAGGACGCTGCCAAGGGTGCGGTTACTGAAGAAGCGCGTGCTGCAATTCTCAGGGAAGCGGAAACCAGAGCCAGGGTTCACAAGATCAATAGTTTGAACCTGTTACAACAGGCGGAGCGCTTTGCCGCAGACAAGGAGTTGTTGGCGATACAATTTGAACTGGCGCAACGTTTCCGTGATTTGGGAAACTGTGCGGAAGCATCCCGTTATTTCGATCTTGTTGCAAACAATACTGATCAGGAGCGGCTAAAGACAAGGGCAGAGTATGAATCCAGGAATTGTGGCTTGATAACTCCCAAGGGCTTCGTCAAAGACCAACAAAACATGGAGGATAGTGGCGACTAGCCTTGCCGGAGAAAGCAGATGGCTTAGCTACTGAAGTCCAAGGGATTTGTATTTCCATGGTGTGATGTTTCCTGCTACATTCCGAAGACACTAACCAAGCAATCGGAAGTTGCCATGAATCCGGAAAAAGTCGTCTTCGGTTTTTTTATTGTTCTGTCGCTCACCCTGAATTTTGGTTTCTTCGTGGGCGAAATAGATGATCCTGTACATCACAATGTCTATGAGTTGTTTGCGGTGCTGGTGGTCAATGTCGTCGCCACGCTGTTGAAGTTCGGTGACCGGAGTCAGTTGGGTGCGGTGCTGTTATCGACCAGCCTTGTGGCGGTATTGCAGCTGCTCGTGGCGGCCGTGGTTTGGATGTGGGTGGTGCATATCTCGAGTACAGGATTGACTCCATCCGCCATGGCAAGCATCGTTTCACTCTCCGGCGGTGCCATGCTGGCCAACATCATTTCTGTGGTGCTCCTTATTATCGAAACAGTCATGCTGCGCCGCTGAGTCCTGATGGACAATATCGTCTTTCTCATCCTGCGGCGCATGCGCCGCCCCTTGCTTACACTGGTGCTGGTGTATGCGATGTCTGTGCTGGGGCTGGTTTTGATCCCGGGGCAGGATGCCCAGGGAAATCCCTGGCACATGAGTTTTTTCCACGCTTTCTATTTCGTCAGTTTCATGTCCACCACCATCGGTTTTGGTGAAGTACCGTATGAGTTTACCGATGTGCAACGCGCCTGGGTGCTGGTGTGTATCTACCTTTCGGTCATCGCCTGGCTGTATGCTATCGGCACGATCCTCAGCCTGTTGCAGGACAAGACCTTTCAGCGGGCGATCAGGGAACGGCGCTTTGCCCAACGCATCCGGCACCTTCGTGAGCCTTTTTATATTCTGTGCGGCTATGGAGAAACCGGTAGGGAACTGGCCAGGGCATTAACCGAGCGTGGACAGCATGTGGTGGTGGTAGACCAGAATGAAGACAAGATCAATCTGATCAAACTGCAGAATTTGCGGGATTTTGTGCCCGCGTTACATGCCAATGCCCGTACGCCCAGATTTCTTCTGGAAGCCGGTCTGCGGCACCCCCAATGCGCGGGGGTAGTAGCACTTACCAATGACAACGAAGTCAATCTGAAAATTGCCATTACTGCCAAACTGCTCAATCCTCAAACCACCGTGATATGTAGGGCAGATTCTCATGACATCGAAGCTAACATGGCCTCGTTTGGCACCGACTACATCATTGATCCGTTCGATACGTTTGCAAAATACCTGTCCACTGCGCTACAGACACCGGGGCTGTATCTGCTGCAACGCTGGCTGACGGCACAGCCCGGGTCCTCATTGCCGGATCCGGTGTATCCACCCACCAGCGGGCACTGGATTATCGGCGGCTATGGGCGTTTTGGCAAAGCCGTATACGAACGTTTGAAAAAAGAGGATATGGAAATCACCGTAGTGGAGGCCATGCCGGAGAAAACCGGGGAGCCCAAGCAGGGTTTGATCAAGGGACGGGGTACGGAAGAGGACACACTACTCGATGCTGACATCCAGAAGACGGTGGGGATCGTTGCGGGCACCGACAACGATGCCAATAATCTGTCTATCGTTATGACGGCGCGGGCGATGACCAACAAGTTGTTTGTCATTGCACGCCAGAATTATCGCGAGAATGATGCGTTGTTCGAGGCGGTGGATGCCGATATGGTCATGCATCCCAGCGCCATCGTGGCAGAAAAAATCCGCGTGCTGCTGGCAACGCCCATGCTGTATGAATTCATGAGTCTGGCTGCCTATCAGGAAGAGGACTGGGCCTGTGCACTGATCAGTCGCCTTGCTGGTCTGGTTGACAACCGGGTCCCGGTGATTCAGGAAATTATTCTGGATCAGAAACAACATTGCGCCATAAGAGACGTGCTGGACAGCGGTGGTGTAGTACAGCTCAAGGACATCATGCGCAATCCTGCCGACAGAGAACGTATGTTGAGCTGTATCCCACTGCTACGCATCAGCCGCAATAGCCGTGAGTTGATGCCGGATGGGGATGTTTCTTTATTGCCAGGTGACAAGCTGCTCTTTTGTGGTACCCGGCATGCGTTTTCCATCATGGAATGGACGCTTTGCCATTCGCCCACTCTTGAATTTATGCTGAGCGGAGAGGATAAACCCCGCAGCTGGATTTGGCGAAAGCTCAGGGAGCGTAAAACGGGATGAACTGGAATGTGTTGACTGAATACTTTACGGCGATGGATATTTTCCTTCTTGGCGCCAATCTGGTGCTGTTGCTGTTTTCCCGCCCTTTATTGAAGCTGGTTTTTCCGGAAGAGGATAGTGACAAGCAGCGTTTTCGGGGGCGGCTGAATCTGTTTCGTGCGGCCAATGTCATCGCCGTTTTTTTCGTGACAACGAATGCTGTCATGCATCCCGAAGGAGGTACGGTCTGGGTTACCCGCACCCTGGGTGTGCTGTTGGCCATCTATGTTGGCTGGTTGTGTTTCTATATCATGAGTCGGTTGATCAGGCGACGCTGGGGTCATGAAAGAAAGCGGGGTGAGGAGACCGTTTTTGTCGAGACCTACAATTCACGCCTGCTGACCCTGATCGGTGGGGTGGTGATCTCCATCGTGGTGCTGGTAGCTGTGATCCGTATCCTGGGTTACAGCACCTTGCTGGAAGCCGGCGGGGTGTTGGGTGTCATCGGTGTGATGCTGGCGTTGACACAGGCATCCTGGGTGCCGGACCTGGTCAGTGGGCTGGTGATTCTCAACAGCCGTTTGATCGCCGAAGGGGACATTATCCAACTGGGTGAAGATGGTAGCCAGATCGGTATGGTGTTCCGCACCAAGGTTTTCTTTACGGAAATCCTGCATCTGGTGAACAATCACAGAATCCTGATTCAAAACACCAAACTACGCAACATGACAGTACACAACCTGTCACGGTTTGCTTCGGCCAAGGGCTTGCGGGAAGCCCTGAATATCAATGTTTCCTACTCGGTTACCGAGCAGCAGGTGAATGAGTTATTCAATCAGGTGATCGAACTGAGCCGTGACAACCCTGATCTGCCGATTGAAAATCAGTATGAAGTGGAGATCCGTGCGACGAAGGGTGGCGATTATGCCGTACAGTGGACTTGTTTCTACTACATCAAGGAGACCCGGCATGTATTAAAAATTCGTCAGTTGATGCTGGCCTTGTTGTTGAAAGCGGCGAGGGAACAAGGCATCAGTCTGCAAACACCGATACTCTATCAACTGGAAGGGAAGGATCAGGGAAAGGTGTGAATCATATTGTGGTTTTCCACAATAGGCCGCCAATGGCGACTGGGTTAAGATCGGAGAATATCGGGCATCTTGAAAATTCGTCATTCCGGCGCAGGCCGGAATCCATCGTCGGCTGGATCCTTTCAGATAGTAGCTTTTGCTGGCGTAACAAAATCGAATGCTGTGAGCTGCCTTATTGAAAAAACCAAATGAGGATGAGGAGTTCTACGATGAAAAAAATTCTGGCCATGGGCCTTGCTCTGCTTGTTTCCACAACCGCACTGGCTGCAGAAAAGAAGACAACCGCGCCGACCATGGACAAAGCCGCCATGGAACAGATGGTGCAGAGCAGTATTCAGAAATTTAAAATCAACGATGATGTGTCCGTCGATGACGCCATCGACTCCATGATGCTGCGCGCCAACAACCTGAACTTCAAGCTGGTTGCGGATCTGCCGCTTTCTGAGCAGGTAAAAGCCATGGGGGAAGAGGCCAACTACATGCGTATCCTGGCGTTCTGCGATGCGCTGATCGCCAAGAAAATGGTTGAACACGACATCATTTTTGCCGGTTTTTTGCCTTGTCGTATTGCGATCCTGAAGGATTCCAAGGGTCAGGGATGGATCGTCACCATGAACATGGACATGATGGTAAAAGGTGTCAGCTTGCCCGAGGATTTGCAACCACTGGCTGTAAAAGTAAGGGATACCATCTACAGTATTGTCGATGCCGGGGTGAATGGCGATCTTTGATGTTTGTCTGAAATAAGCTATTGAACGCTACGGCCCGCCACTACGGCGGGCTGCTTGTTTAATAAATTACTTGATTATCGTATTCTTATATATCCTTTTTTATTGTTTCCGGATGGTAAATCCTGTGGGGATTTGCCATAATCTGAAGTTCCTTTCGCTCGCCGACCCAGTGTTGTCACGAATAAGAGTCGCAGCGAACCAATCAGCAATAATAATCCTTGAGGAGGAATTCGATGGCACACATCGTAGTACTTGGCGCCGGAACCGGCGGCATGCCAGCCGTCTATGAATTACGTGAAAAACTGGGATCAGAGCATCAGGTGACTCTGGTCAACGAGCGCGACTATTTTCAATTTGTACCGTCCAATCCCTGGTTGGCAGTCGGGTGGCGGGATCGCGCCAGCATCACTTTCGATATTCGTCCTCATGTAGAGCGCAAGGGCATCAACTTCATCGCCAAGCGCTGCGACAAGATTGATACCGAAAACAATCGCCTGGAACTGGAAGGTGGAGATAATCTGGATTTCGATTATCTGGTGATTGCCACCGGCCCACGCCTTGCCTTTGAAGAAGTGGAAGGCTCAGGTCCCCACGGTGGTTATACCGAATCCATCTGTAGCGTCGATCACGCCGAAAAGACGTATGAAAGCTACAAGAAGTTGCTGGAAGATCCCGGTCATGTCGTCATCGGTGCCATGCCGTTTGCCTCCTGCTTTGGTCCAGCGTACGAATTTTCCTTCATCGTCGATACCGATTTGCGCAAGCGCAAGATTCGTGATCGTGTTCCCATGACCTACATTTCATCCGAACCCTATATTGGTCATCTGGGCTTGGGTGGCGTGGGTGATTCCAAGGGTATGCTGGAATCCGAGATGCGTAATCACCATATTAACTGGATCACCAATGCCAAGGTGACCAAGGTGGAAGAAGGCAAGATGTTCGTCGAGGAATACGACGATGCCGGCAACAAGATCAAGGATCACGAAGTGGAGTTCAAGTTCTCCATGATGCTGCCGGCCTTCAAGGGTGTGGACGCGGTGATGAACGTGGAGAACCTGTGCAACCCCCGTGGTTTCGTGTTCGTGGATGCCTATCAGCGCAATCCGACCTATCCGAACATCTATGCGGCGGGTGTCTGTATCGCCATTCCGCCGGTTGAGGCCACTCCCGTACCAACGGGTGCACCCAAGACCGGTTACATGATCGAGTCTATGGTGACCGCCATCGTGCACAACATCTCCAACGAGCTGGAAGGCAAGGAGCTGGATACCAAGGCCACCTGGAACGCCATCTGTCTGGCGGATATGGGTGACACCGGTGCCGCTTTCGTGGCACTGCCACAGATCCCTCCCCGCAACGTGGCCTGGTTCAAGAAAGGCAAGTGGGTACACATGGCGAAGATCGCTTTCGAGAAATATTTCATTCGCAAGATGAAGAAAGGCTCTTCCGAGCCCATCTACGAGAAGTATATTCTCAAGATGCTGGGTATCGGCAAGTTGCGCTAGGCGCAAGCCGAAACCGGCAAAGAAACCAGTCCGGCATTCGTCGGGCTGGTTTTTTTTGCGGTATGATTCACCTTTATCCGAATCCGGGCGACATTATTCACACAGATGGACAGACAGCGTAGAAAGACACGACAGGTAGTAGTGGGAACCGTAAAAATTGGTGGTGATGCCCCGGTCGTTGTGCAATCCATGACCAATACGGACACGGCTGATGTGGCAGCTACTGTCGCCCAGGTTATCGACCTGGCCAAGGCGGGTTCCGAGCTGGTCAGGATTACCGTCAATAATGATGAATCGGCTGCTGCAGTAGGGCGGATTCATGAAGAACTGAGTGCCTTGGGAGTGGCTGTTCCATTGATCGGAGATTTCCATTTCAACGGCCATCGCCTGCTGGAAAAGTATCCCGACTGCGCCCGGGCACTGGCAAAATACCGCATCAATCCCGGTAACGTGGGCAGTGGCGAGAAAAAGGACGAACAGTTCAACGCCATGATCGAGATGGCCATGGAGCATGGCAAGGCCGTGCGCATCGGCGTCAACTGGGGTTCCATGGACAAGCAGCTTTTGGCACGCATGATGGATGAAAACCACCGGTCTTCAACCCCGCTGGATGCAGATCAGATGACCCGGGAGATCATGGTCGCCTCGGCATTGGAAAGTGCCGCCCAGGCAGAAGCCGTAGGGCTGGGGGCGGACCGCATCGTACTTTCCTGCAAGATGAGCGGCGTGCAGGATCTGATCGCTGTTTATCAGATGCTGTCCGAGCGCTGTAACTACGCCCTGCACCTGGGGTTGACCGAAGCCGGTATGGGTTCCAAGGGCATCGTGGCCTCCACGGCTGCGATTTCCGTGCTCCTGCAGCAGGGCATCGGCGATACTATTCGCATCTCCCTGACGCCGGAACCCGGCGGCAGCCGCACCACCGAAGTGAAGGTGGCGCAGCAGATACTGCAGACGCTGGAGCTGCGTTCCTTCACGCCACACGTCATCGCCTGCCCCGGCTGTGGGCGTACCACCAGTACCTATTTCCAGCAACTGGCCCAGGATATTCAGGATTATCTCGATGCCAGCATGCCACGCTGGCGCAACGAATACCCCGGTGCAGAAGAGATGAATGTTGCGGTTATGGGCTGCATCGTGAACGGTCCGGGAGAAAGCAAGCACGCCAACATCGGCATCAGCCTGCCGGGCACCGGTGAACAACCGGCAGCGCCGGTGTATGTGGATGGCGTGAAGACAGTGACGTTGAAAGGCGAGGGGATTGCCACTGAATTTCAGAAAATCGTCGAAACCTATGTGCAGGAACGTTATTCCTGACTTCTCAGCTTATGCTGATGGAGTGAGCTTCATACAGTCTGCGTTGGAACTCCCGAATCTTTTCAGGAAAGTGTATAGTAAAAGAAAGGCTATTCGCAACCTGGAGAAGTATCATGAGACGAATCGGTTTGTTCGGTGCAAGTGCGATGTTCCTGCTGTTTACTGTGACTGCAATGGCACAACCAGGAAACTGGGCTGGAATGAGCTCCAGCCAGTTTCAGATGGGTTCCTGGGGCGATCCACGCGGCTACTATTTCGAAGTGCGTTACACCGGTGGCGTGGCGCCACAAGTGCAGACGCGGCTGTATGATCGTATGTTGATCATTGGTGTCAGACAGGCGAGCAATACTACGCCTGGCATGACTTTCCAGAGCCAGATGAGTCAACGCTATCCCATCCCGAGGGATGCAGATCTGTCACGCATGAGCCGGCAAGACCTGCCGGGGCGTATCCTGATCATGATCCCCCGCAGACAAATGGGCAATCCATCACGCTGGTAGGCAGGGAAACTCAAACATTCCAGCCTTATGCCGGCGTGGTTATGGGGCGCAGATTTTTCAGCTCGTCGTCGGTATAGAGACGTGAGATCGTGACGAAGCGCAGTCCCAGGGAAACTTCCACGGAAAATCCCGCGCCGCGTCCTTCGGTGACGTCTACTGTCAAATGTGTGTTCTGCCAATACTCAAACTGATCAGCAGCCATATAAAATTCACATCCGTGGATGGTGCCAAGCAGTACATCCCGGGACCCCACCATAAAGTCTCCCACGGCAAAGCACATGGGAGCTGAGCCATCACAACAGCCGCCGCTCTGGTGAAACATGAGTTCGCCGTGTTTCTCCCGTAACTGGTCGATGATTTTTTCGGCCGCAGGAGTGACGGCGACACGTTCACTGTATTCTTTTTCACTCATTGGATTGCTCTCGTGAAAAGGCCGGAGCCGACAACAGCTCCGGCCTGATTCATCATGCGCTCAGAAAAAGCCCAGGGGGTTTTTGTCGTAAGACATGAGGATGTTCTTGGTCTTGCGATAATGATTGAGCATCATCTTGTGCGTCTCGCGACCGATGCCGGATTTCTTCTGCCCTCCGAAGGAAGCGTGGGCAGGATACAGATGATAGCAATTGGCCCAGACCCGGCCGGCTTCGATACCGCGTGTAAAAGCCTGCATCTGGTGAATATCTCGTGTCCAGACACCGGCGCCCAGGCCATACAAGGTGTCATTGGCGATCTGCAGGGCTTCTTCTTCGTCCTTGAAGGTAGTCACACACAGCACCGGACCGAAGATTTCTTCCTGGAAGACGCGCATCTTGTTGTTCCCTTTGAGCAGAGTAGGCTGGATATAGTAGCCGTCAGGATAGACCGGGTTCTTGTAGGCTTCACCTCCGCACAGGATTTCGGCGCCTTCATCTTTGCCGATCTGGATGTAGTTGAGAATCTTCTCGTACTGGTCGTTGGATACCTGGGCGCCCATCATGGTGGAAGCATCCAGGGTGTCGCCCATCTTGATGGCTTCCACGCGTTTCAGACAGCGTTCCATGAACTTGTCATAGATGCTTTCTTGAATCAATGCCCGGGAAGGGCAGGTGCAGACCTCGCCCTGGTTGAAGGCGAACAGCACCAGGCCTTCGATAGCCTTGTCCAGGAAGCTGTCGTCGGTGGCCATGACGGAGTCGAGAAAGATGTTGGGGGACTTGCCTCCCAGCTCCAGGGTTACCGGGATAATGTTTTCCGAAGCGTACTGCATGATGAGGCGACCGGTAGTAGTTTCGCCGGTGAAAGCTACCTTGCGGATGTCGGGATGGGTGGCCAGAGGTTTGCCGGCTTCGGGGCCAAAACCGTTGACGATGTTGAGAACACCGGGAGGTAATAGATCCTGAATCAGTTCTGCTACTACCAGGATGGATGCTGGTGTCTGTTCGGCGGGTTTGAGTACCACGCAGTTACCAGCAGCAAGCGCCGGTGCCAGTTTCCAGGCCGCCATGAGGATAGGGAAATTCCAGGGAATGATCTGACCCACGACCCCCAAAGGTTCATGAATTTCCATGGAAACCGTGTTGGCATCCAGGTCAGACACTTCACCCGATTCGCCACGGATAACGCCGGCAAAATAGCGGAAGTGATCGACGGTCAGCGGAATGTCAGCGGCCATGGTCTCACGAATGGCCTTGCCGTTGTCCCAGGTTTCCGCATGGGCGATTTTTTCTAGATTCTGTTCAATACGGTCGGCAATCTGCAACAGCATGTTGCTGCGCTCTGTTACCGAGGACTTGCCCCAGGTGGCAGCTGCCTTCCATGCGGCGGCTACGGCGAGGTCGATGTCCTTCGCGCCGGAGCGGGGAATACGGCTGAGGAATTGGCCATTGACGGGCGAGATATTGTCAAAGTATTCACCATCAACGGGGGCAGCCCACTCGCCACCGATAAAGTTTTCGTATTGTTCCTTGAATTCGGGTTGTTGTTCGGACATGTATTTCTCCTGCAGAACGCAGTGTTGAAAAAAGCGATCCCTTAAACTAAGCTTTTTTCCGCCCAAGCAATTGCCTGAGCATCCAGAATGCTTGCTCCTGAGTCCAGAATCCGGGAGTAAAATTCGTGATACTGGTATATTCTGGGTACTCTGATACGCATGGATTCCTCAAGTGGACAAACTCGGCAAAATGCGCACTCCACAGAAACTCATTGAAAACAAGGTGAGCTTTGCCGGTGACCGTTCTGAGGTGAGTATCTACGATACCTATGAGTCTGCTTCCCGGGTACGCCTGGATGCGGATGAACTGCTTTTCTGCGGCATGATATCCGGGCGCAAGATCATGCATCGTCCCGATACGGAACCGGATGCTGCAGGGCGTGTGTTCCTGCCCCATGAAAGCTTCGTCATGGCACCGGGGGAGGCTGTGGATATCGATTTTCCCGATGCCAGTCTGGACAATCCCACCACCTGTCTTACTATCGAGATATCCCGGGAAAAGGTCAATCAGGTCAGCGAACGTCTCGTTGATTCCCTGTCCATGCCGGAGGTGGCAGAGCAATGGCAGTTTGGCAAACCGGTGCTGCACACGCATCACAACAGTGAAACCCAACGGCTGCTGAATCGACTCATCAAGCTGTTCGTGGAAAATCACCCGGACCGGGATCTGCTCATCGACCTGAATGTGACCGAACTCGTCGTTCGCCTGTTGCGCCACAAGACGCGGGATTTTCTGCTGACCTGGTGCAGTCGGGATCCGGAAGCCAATGCCCTGATTGCTGCCCTGGACTGGATCAACAGTACCTTGTCACAACCGCTGGATATTGCGCAGCTGTGCCGTCATGCAGGTATGAGCCGCAGCCGCCTGTATGTGGAGTTCAAAGAAAAGATAGGTTGTTCGCCCGTGGAACTGCAACAGCAATTGCGCCTCAAACGCGCCGCGGAACGCATCCGTAATGGTGAAGCCATCACCGCTGTGGCCTATGACTTGGGGTTCAAGAGTCCCAGCCACTTCTGCCGGCGTTTCAAGGCGTACTTTGGCTGTGTGGCCACGGAATACAAGGAACGCTAGGGCGCCGTTGTTTTTCAATCGTCTGCCGGGATCGCCGTATTATCCACATCCAGAATCCGGGCACGAAAAACCACATTATGGCCACTCAGCGGGTGGTTGAAATCCACCAGCACTTGATCGTTATCCACTGACAGCAGCGTACCGGTGGTTTCTTCACCATCAGTCAGGCTGAATGCCAGCACTTGACCGGCTTCAAAATTGGTATCCGACGGGAAATCGCTGCGAGGCAGTTTTTTTATCAAATCGGGATTGCGCTCGCCCCAGGCCTGTTCCGGCGTCAGCGTCAGGGTTTGTTCCTCACCGGTTTTAAGACCATACAGAGCAAGCTCCAGGCCGGGCAGGAGGGTGCCGTCTCCCATGGTGCAGGTCAGGGACTCGTCACCTGTATTGAAGGCTTCTGTCCCGTCCGTAAGGGCCAGGCTGAAATGCAGGGTGACCGTACTGCCGGGCATGAGCTCGCGTTTGGGCATCAGTGCATTTCCGATGCCAGTTGCGCCAGCGTCGGGAGGTCGATTTCCTGTTTTTCGGCATGGACCATGGCGCGTTCGAGCCGCGCTGGTGCGCTGCGGCCCGTACACTTGTGTTCCGGATCACCTTCGAATGCCTTCAGCATGGCTTGAATCAATGCCATTCGGTCGAAGCTCCTGCCGGTGAGGCTTTCCTGCAGATCGATGATATCGTTTGCCACCGCACGGGCAATGTCACCGTGCTCTTCCCATAGTTGACCTACGTTGCCACCGGTTTTCAGCCCGGCGATGTTGGTGGTAAGTATGTAGAGATTTTTCACTACCAGTTCAAACAACAGCTCATTTTCATCTTTGAGCACTTTGACAGGAATACCCAGCTTGCCTAGTGCGTCCCGCAGCAATTCCGCCTTGGGGCCAAAGCAAGGTGAAGGGATGATGACTTTGAAGTCCATGCCCGGTTTTTTCTCGAACCACACAGAGATCACGGTGGCTTGTGGATAGGCGGAAAAATCTGCCGGCAGCAGTTCGTTTTGCAGCAAAATCAGTTTGTCATGCCAGAGGGCTGGCAACTTCTGAAGTATTTCCGGCAGATCTTTTTCACCCACGGCGACCAGCACAGCTTCGGCCTCAGGGATTTCCCGTGCCTCAGCTTCCAGATCCTGATCGCGGGTGACGGGATAAACAGGATGTCCCAGTCGCAGGAAACCCCGGGCAAAGACGCCGCCCATTTCACCGATGCCTATGAGTACGACGGGTTTTTTCATGTTTCTCTATTCCAGACGGGTTCATTAGAGTCGCTTTGTCTTGCGATAGTTCGTGCCAGTACGAACAACAGGTCGGACAAGCGGTTCAGATATTTCAGGGATTCCGAGTTTACCGATTCCCCGCGGGAAAGTCGCCACAGACTGCGTTCTGCACGGCGACAGATGGCTCGTGCCAGATGCGCGTGAGCAGATGCAGGATCGCCGCCGGGGAGGATGAATTCTTTCAGGACGGGAAGATTGCGGTTGATCTGTTCCAGGTGATGTTCCAGCCAAAAAATGTGATCTGAAGTAATGGCAGCGCTTTCAGGAATGGCCAATTCACCGCCGAGATCAAAAAGGCGCTGCTGTACTTCGGCAATCAGATGGGCTTTGGTGGTATCCGTGCAGTAAGTTTTCACCAGACCCAGGGCGGCGTTCAATTCATCGATATCCCCCAGGGCCTGAATGCGTAGACTGTCTTTTTCCACGCGACTGCCATCCGCCAGACCGGTTTTCCCCTGGTCGCCGTTGCGGGTGGTAATCTTGGTAAGTCGGTTCACAATCTCATTATAGCGTCATGATGGGCACTGCCTGTGGTCTTTGCTCATCCTACATCAGGATGCGGCTGCGGTAGCTCGGGCAAAGCGCAGCGTGCCCGACAATGAAGTCACGCTCCACCCAACGATATTTATCTAGCGGTTGTAGCGGATACCCAGGAAGCCGGCGCGGCCCTGGGTGTTGTAGCCGCTGGCGAGTTGGTAGTCTTCATCGAAGGCATTTTCCAGTTTGGCGAAGATCTGCCAGTTCGGGGTCAGCCGGTAACTGGCGTTGAGGTTCACCAGAGTATAGCCGCCCAGGGTGATGCCGCCAAAGTCCTTGCGGTTGCCGGAGTACAGCAAGTCACCACCGAAATACCAATCTCCCCAGGCGTAGTTCACCCGGGCGTTGAGACTGTGCTCGGCCCGGCGCAACAGACGCTCGCCGGTGCTGCGGTCCTCGGGGTTCTGCCAGTTGCCGCCTAGGTGCAGGTTCATGGCTGTGCCGCTGTAGTCATAGCTCAGTTCCAGGCCGTCGATACGCACTTCCGCAATATTCTGGTTGAATCCGCTGAAAGGCGGCGTGACCAGCACCCACTGAATCATGTTGTCGATATCATTGCGATAGACAGAGGCGCTGAGTTCATGGCCGACAGCAAGCTGATGCCGCGCACCCAGTTCGTATGACGTGGATTCTTCCGGTTTCAGCTTGGTGTTGCCGCCGAAGCCGAAGCGTTCGTTGGCGCTGGGAACCCGGAAGCCTGTTGCCGCACTGGCGAAAAGACGACTGCTGTTTCCGAAGTTGTAACCGTAGTTGAGGCTCCAGGTGAAATGTGTGCCTGCATCTTCATGATCGAGATGCCGGATACCGGCGATGAAATGATGATTTCCCCGTAGCAGGTCATATTGTGCCCAGGCTTCCCAGAAATCCGTGTTCTCGTCATAGGGTGAAAACCCCCCCTTGGCGGTGATGTCCTCATCGCTGTTTTTGAGGCCCAGGAGCAGCTTGTCGTTGGCGGTCAGGGCCAGTTCGTTCTGCCACTTGAGCTCGGTTCGGTCCGTATGCACCGAGTCGCTGCTCTGGTTCTGGTCGATGTGATCCCGTACATAGGCCAGTTCCAGGATACTGGTCCAGATGTCAGAGAAAGGTGCCGTCCAGCTCAGGCTGCTGCGACTGTTGATGAAATCCTGATCGAGCGGGTTGCCGAAATAATCCAGGTACTCGTTGTTGCCCTGTGTCTGCCAGTGGCTGGTATCGAAGCTGTGCCTGCCGGCGTCGATACGCGCTGCCAGGTTGAAGCTGGTGTTTTCGTATCCACGGTCGATATTCGAGCTTTCCAGCGTGGGAAAACCGTCGGTACGCTGATGGGAAAACGACGCGCTCAGATGGTGACTGTCTTTCGCATGGGCGATATACGCATTGCCGCGCCAGGTGTCGTCGCTGCCACCTTCCAGTGAACCGCCATAGACGAGGGCTTCTTTGCCAGCCTTGCGGGTGATGATGTTGATTACACCGCCGATGGCACCGGAACCCCACAGGGTGGAGCGGGGGCCCTTGTAGATTTCGATGCGCTCGATGTTCTGTGGGGCGATATGTTGCAGTGCGGCGCTGCCCACGCTGCCAGAGTTAACGGGCACGCCGTCGATCATCACCAGGTTCTGATCGCTTTCCGTGCCGCGGATAAACAGGGAAGTCGCCTGACCGGGGCCGCCGTTACGACCGATTTCCAGCCCGCTGTGAAACTTGAGCAAATCGGTAATATCCGTGGCCGCCGAGCGCTGGATTTCCTCGGCAGTGATGACTTCCATGCTTGCCAGGGCATCATCCAGTGAAGTGTCATAGCCGGTGGCGGTAACCACCATTGTATCCAGTGATTCAGCAGCAAGCACAGAGGCGGGCCCCATAGCGAGCGCCAGGGTAAGGGAAGAAAGCTTCATTGTGGTATTCCTTTTCAAAGGCGCACACCCGCGCCGGGTTAGGGATGCACCTGAAGGCCGGTCTCCGGACTGATGGGGTGGAGTGACTCCGAAAGCAGCGCCTTCCCGGGAGTTTCAGATCCCAGTGGCTATTGCCGTTTTCTTTCCCAATCACCGTTGCGGGGGCAGTGCCGGTATTTCACCGGCTTCCCGTTTAACTCCGGGCTGTTAGCCTCAGAGCACCTTCTGGCGAGGTGCGCAGTCTGCCAGTTG
>CAZFXI010000046.1:2677-25538 GCA_964522855.1 uncultured Sedimenticola sp. | reverse complement strand
AGGAAAAGCTCATTGGCATAGCCCGTGTGGAAATGCTCGAGGGCGAAGAGGAAGACGAGGAAAGCGAGGAAGACAGCGAATCATCGTAGTTGTAGGTTGGGCAAAGACCGAGAGGCCGTGCCCAACAAGCTCGTCGGGCACGCTGCGCTTTGCCCGACCTACGAGACCCAAACATTTTATTGCAGTAACCCAAAACAGGAACCCACAATGTCACGAATCTATAATTTCAGCGCCGGCCCTGCCGCGCTTCCCGAAACTGTATTGAAACAGGCGCAGGACGAACTGCTGGACTGGCATGGCGCCGGCATGTCAGTCATGGAAATGAGCCATCGTGGCAAGGAGTTCATGAGTATTGCCGCACAGGCCGAAGCCGATCTGCGCGAGGTGATGGCGATTCCTGACAATTATAAAGTGCTGTTTCTCCAGGGCGGCGCGTCCAGCCAGTTTGCCATGGTGCCCCTGAACCTCATGGGGCGTACCGGCAAGGCGGACTACATCAACACCGGTTCCTGGTCAAAGAAAGCCATTGCCGAGGCGAAGCGCTATGGTGAGGTGAAGGTCATTGCCGATACCTCGGCGGATTTCAGGGCACCGGCGGAAAGTGATCTCCATTTTTCCAGTGATGCTGCCTATGTACACTACACGCCCAACGAGACCATTCAGGGGGTGGAATTCCCTTATATTCCGGATACCGGCGACATTCCTCTGGTTGCAGATATGTCTTCGACTATTCTGTCCCGCCCCATCGATGTATCGAAGTTCGGTATCATCTATGCCGGTGCCCAGAAGAACGTCGGTCCGGCCGGCCTGACCCTGGTCATCATTCGCGAAGACCTTATCGGCCATGCGCCCGAAACCTGTCCGGCCATGCTGAACTACCAGATCCATGCGGACACGGGTTCCATGTACAACACGCCACCCACCTATGCCTGGTACCTGTCCGGTCTGGTGTTCAGCTGGCTCAAGGACAATGGTGGACTGGATGTCATGTCGGTGGTCAACGAGCGCAAGGCGGAGTCCTTGTATGCAGTCATCGATGATTCCAGCTTCTATGCCAATCCGGTGGAGCCGGCCTGTCGTTCCTGGATGAACGTGCCTTTCACTCTGGCCAATGCCGAGTTGGATGGCAAATTCCTCGAAGAGGCCGCTGCCATTGGATTGAAAACCCTCAAGGGGCACCGCTCCGTGGGAGGTATGCGCGCCAGTATCTACAATGCCATGCCGGAAGAGGGTGTGCAGGCGCTGATCGCCTTCATGCGTGATTTCGAACAGGCCAACGCTTGAGCAGGACAGACACGATGTACAAAATTCTTACTTTGAACAATATCTCCGCCGCTGGTCTGGATAGACTGCCTCGCGAGCAGTACGAAGTTGCCTCGGAAATCGCGCATCCTGATGCCATTCTGCTGCGCTCCTACAAGATGCATGACATGGATATTCCCGATACCGTACAAGCCATCGGCCGTGCCGGTGCCGGGGTGAACAATATTCCTGTAGATAAAATGACGGAGAAGGGCATCCCTGTGTTCAATGCGCCGGGCGCCAACTCCAACGCAGTAAAGGAACTGGTCATTGCGGGCATGCTCATGGCGGCACGCAACATCGGTCCGGCCTGGAAGTTTGCCACTTCACTGGAAGGCGAGGATGCCGAGATCACCAAGGCCGTGGAGGCGGGCAAGAAGCATTTCGTGGGCTTCGAGCTGCCGGGGCGTACCCTGGGCGTTGTGGGTCTGGGTGCCATCGGCGTGAAGATCTGCAATGCCGCTCATGACCTGGGCATGGAGGTAGTGGGCTTCGATCCGTCCATCACCGTGAAGTCGGCCTGGAAGCTCAAGGCGGATGTGGAACAGGCTTTGTCTATCGATGATCTGTTGTCCCGTTCGGATTTCGTGACCTTCCATGTGCCCCTCAATGAGCACACCGCCAACATGATCAACGAAGAGCGTATCCGACTAATGCCGGATAACGCCATCGTGCTCAATTTTGCCCGCAACGGCATCGTGGATGATGAAGCGGTAGTCAAGGCGCTGGATGATGGCAAGCTGTACGGATACGTCTGCGACTTTCCCAGCAATCTGCTCAAGGATCATCCCCGCTGCCTGACGCTGCCTCATCTGGGCGCGTCCACCCGCGAGGCGGAGGAAAACTGTGCCATCATGGTGGCAGACGAGGTGCGTGACTGGCTGGAAGATGGCAATATTGCCAATTCGGTGAATTTTCCCGAGATCAACATGCCCCATGGCAAGAACCCGCGTCTGGTCGTCGTCAACAGCAATGTACCCAACATGCTGGGTCAGATCTCAACGGATCTGGCAGAAGCGGGGCTGAATATCGTGGACATGCTCAACAAGTCCCGCGGCGATATTGCCGTGACCCTCATCGATCTCGAGGCACAACCCGGACAAGGAGTGCTGGACAAGATTGCTGGCGTCGACGGCGTGTTGTCTGTGCGTTGCCTCAGCTGTCAGAAATAAGGTTTGCTGAATGACTGAAGCGGAAAAACTCAACGCCATACGCGAACGCATCGATGCCATTGACGAGGAGATTCAGAACCTCATCAATGCCCGTGCGGAAGCGGCGGCGCAGGTTGCCCGCATCAAGCAGCAAAGCGGCGGCGAAGTAGTTTTCTATCGCCCGGAGCGCGAAGCCCAGGTGCTGCGCATGGTCAAAGAGCGCAACAAGGGGCCACTGGATGCCGAGGAAATGGCACGCCTGTTCCGGGAAATCATGTCCGCCTGCCTGGCGCTGGAGTATCCTCTGAATATCGCCTTTCTCGGTCCGGAAGGGACGTTTACCCAGGCGGCGGCGCTGAAGCACTTTGGTCATTCCGTGACTACCACCCCCCTGGGCTCCATTTCGGATGTGTTTCAGGAAGTGGAAGCTGGCAACTGTCAGTATGGCGTGGTGCCGGTGGAAAACTCCACCGAAGGTGTCATCAGTCATACCCTGGACATGTTCTTCAGCTCCCCCCTGCAGATCTGTGGTGAAGTGACCCTGCGCATCCATCACAACCTGCTGTCCAATGCGGATGCCCTGGATAAGCTGAAGACCGTCTATTCCCATCAGCAGTCCCTGGCGCAATGTCGCAGCTGGCTGGACAGACATTTGCCCAATGCCAAACGCATTGCGGTGGGGAGCAATGCCGAGGCTGCTGCCATGGCGCGGGAAGATCCGGAGTCAGCGGCAATCGCCAGCGAAACCGCCGGGGAAATCTACAACCTGGGGGTGTTGGCGCACAATATCGAAGATGAACCGGGCAATACCACCCGTTTCCTGATTATCGGCAACCAACAAGTGCCGCCTTCCGGCGAGGACAAAACCAGCCTGCTCATTTCCACCCGCAACGAAGCCGGTGGTTTGCACCGGCTGCTGGAACCCCTGGCCGAGCATGGTGTGAGCATGACTCGCATCGAGTCCCGACCTTCCCGCCGTGGCGTCTGGGACTATGTGTTCTTCATCGATGTGGCTGGCCACAAGGATGAACCCCATGTTGCCCAGGCGCTCGCGGCCCTGGAGAAACAGGCGGGCATGTACAAGGTGCTGGGCTCCTATCCGAAGGCAGTGCTGTAAGACACAAGCCTTTTTCCTTGTTGCCATCCGTGGCGATCACAGGCAGAACAAAACAAAACTCAGGCAACCAGTGACTGGAAGGAGATGCCGCCATCGCCATAATCGGCGAAGGAGATACTGAAGTCTGCCGTCTCGGGTGGCGCCTGCACCAGTTCCTGCACTTCATCGGGCAACTCATCCGGTGAATTGTACAGCGTCAACAAGCGCAGATGCGGACTGTCGCTGTTCATCAGCAGTCGGGAGCAGATGTTCATGATCTCATGCACGTTGCCGATCATGATCTCCGAAAAATCACCGCTTTCAGCACACTCTCTGGCTGTTCCCATGGGGATTTTCGTCAGTGATGCGCCTGCGTAGGCCGTGAAATTATAATCCACCGCACAGGTTGCGACCGGTGCATCCTCGTCGTCTACATAGAGGGCAACCAGGGATTTGTTGCCGGGTGTGGCGGGTATGGGGTCGCCGGCTTCTGCCTTGAGGTCGCTGCCATACATCATGGCAAGCATCTGCTGCAGATCGACGGGTTTGGGTAACGGGATACTTGGCATGATTCTTCGCTCCTAATTGAGGTAGGGATCCAGCTTTTCCTTGAAGGATTCCGGGGTGAAAGGCTTGGCGATGAGGAAGCGGGCGCCAAGCTCGGTGGCCTTGGTGCGCATTTCTTCTGATGCTTCGGTGGTTACGAAACCGAACTTGAGGTTGATGCCTTCGTCCTTGAGGGTTTCCAGCAGTTCGGGGCCGGTCATGTTGGGCATGTTCCAATCACACAGCACCAGATCCGGCTCTTCCTCCTTGATGGCTTCCAGCGCCTTGGCGCCGTCGGCCGCCTGAGTGATGTCGTGTCCGGCATAGCCGGCCTCGCGCAGAGTTTTCATGACGATGAGGCGCATTGCCAGGCTGTCGTCTACTACCATGATATTCATTGTGTTCTCCTGATTTGAGGTTGGTTATGAAAAGCTTGTTGCCGTCGCCGCCCGCAGTTTTTGCAGGGAGCTCAAGGCTGGTTTGGACTTTCCCTTGCTCGCCAGCAGATAGGCGAGGGTTGCGGGGATCTTTTCCAGTGGCAAGATCTGCTCTGCCGCCCCTTGTTTTACCGCCGCGCCGGGCATGCCCCAGACCACACTGCTTTCTTCATCTTGGGCGATGGTTCTGGCGCCTGCCTCGCGCATTTCAAGGAGTGAACGAGCGCCATCGTCCCCCATGCCGGTAAGAATCACGCCGGTGGCGTTTCGTCCGGCAACCTGAGCGACTGAACGAAACAGTACGTCTACCGAGGGTTTGTGGCGGTTGACGCGGGGGCCATCACTGAGCTTGCAGTAGTAGCCCTTGTCGTTCCTCGCCACCAGCAGGTGACGGGCGCCGGGTGCGATATACACATGCCCCGGCAGGATTTGCTGGCCTTCTTCGGCTTCATGTACGGTGAGGGTGGCGAGTCGATCCATGCGCTGAGCGAAAGCCGTGCTGAACCCCGGTGGGATGTGCTGGGTAATGACGACGGCGGGCATGTCCATGGGCAGGTCCACCAGCACGTCCTTGATGGCTTCGGTGCCGCCGGTGGAAGCACCAATGGCGAGCAGGGGAGGGAGTCCACCGGCTACACGCCGTTTGGCGGCAGCGGGGATGATGGCATCCACGGTTTGCTTTTCTTCCACCGAAAGGGGTGCCGAAGAACGCCCACGCCCGGCAGCACGGATGTTGGCTTTGGCGGCAGTTTTTACCTTTTGGATAATTTCCTCGCCCACGCTTTCCAGTGAACCGTCAAAATCACCCTGGGGTTTGCTGACGAAATCGATAGCGCCCAGTTCCAGTGCCTTCAATGTGGCTTCGGCGCCTTTCTGGGTGAGTGAGGACACCATTACCACGGGCATGGGATGCAGGCGCATGAGGTTTCCGAGAAAGGTGATGCCGTCCATTTTTGGCATTTCAACATCGAGTGTCAGCACATCCGGGCGCAGCTTCTTGATTTTCTCCCTGGCGATGTAGGCATCTGCGGCCGAACCTATGACCTTGATCTGCGGATCCTGTTCGAGGATGCGCTTCAGCAGGTTGCGCACCAGGGCGGAATCGTCGACGATTAAAACGCGTATGCTCATAAGTTGCCTGTCCCTTTCATGTTCTTATCTGTTCTTTTGATAAATGGATTGTCCAATAAGGGTGAACCGATCTGTCAGATCCATGGGGCTTTCTGAATGGCCAATGAACAAATGTCCTTTCTGTACCAGGGTGCCGGCAAATCGGTCGAACAATTTCTTCTGCGTCGGTTTGTCGAAATAGATCAGGACATTGCGGCAGAAGATGACATCGAATGGTCCTTTCATCGGCCAACTTTCCATTAAGTTAAGCTTTTTAAAAGCGATCAGTTCCTGCAGTTCGGGCAGCACTTTTGCTTTTCCCTGGTTGGTGCCAGCGCCTTTCCGAAACCAGCGCTTCAGGCGGTTGCCCAGTACCCGCTGGATATTCTGTTGCTCATAGACGCCGGTGGATGCCTTGACCAGTACGTCGGAATCGAGATCGGTAGCAAGGATGCGTATGTCCCAGTTGTGAATATCGGGGATGCTCTCATGCAGGATCATGGCCAGCGTGTAGGGCTCCTCTCCAGTGGAGCAGCCGGCCGACCACAGCCGGATGCGCCGGCTTTCCCGGTTGTGTTCCAGTAGTTCCGGAATCAGCGTGTCAGCCAGGTAGTCGAAGTGGTGAGCTTCCCGGAAAAATGCGGTCAGATTGGTTGTCACCGCATTGGTGAATGCTTCCAGTTCATCGGCCTGACCGTCTTCGATAAGCCTGCAGTAGGCGCCGAAGCTTTGCAGTCCCAGCGCCCGCAGCCGGCGTGACAATCGACCGTAGATCAGGTCGCGCCGGTTGTCGGCCATGCGGATGCCCGTATGCTGATACACCAGTTCCCGAAGTTTGGAAAAATCCTGGTCAGTGAATTCGAAGCCCTGTCGGGCAGATCTTGCAGCAGAACCGCTCATTGCTCAGTTACCTCCAGTAACAATTCATCCGTGAGTCCCATCAATGCCGCCGCTTCTTTCAATGAAGCAGACGGCTGACGCCAGCTGCATGGGACTTTCTTCTGTTCGGCAGTTTGGACCGCCGCCAGTAGCAGTTGTATCGTAGCGCCATCGATGCTCTGCACTCCCGATCCGTCCAGCACCAGTGGCTCTCCTTGCTGCAAAGGTTCGAGTATCTCTTTTGCCAGCCCGGATAGCGTTTCCATCTCCAGGTGAGCATCGAGTGTGATAGGTTTGCTGCTGGTCATGCTCAGAACTCATCCCACACGTCGTCTGCGCCTACTGCCTGCAACTTGGGTCTGGCTGGAGCATTTTCTCTGCCCGTGGGGATAGCTGCCGGGTGAGCAGCGCCTGCTCCGGTTTCCCGTTCCAGTTGTTCCAGGAGTGAGACGATCTGGTCGGAGTATTTTTCCACGCGGCTGAATACGGCTTCTGCTTTTGCAGTTTCCCCGGCATGCTTGGCTTTGATCACCTGTTTGATCAGTGAGTGCATCTCGGCGTGGATCTTCTCCAGTTCCTGCATCTTCGGCATCCCGCCGTGCTCGCGCATGCCGGTGCTGTACAACCATTTCCCCAGATCACAGACGTGATGAGAGATGGCCTCTTCTTCACGCATGGATTCTTCACCATCGAGGAAGGCGCGCAGGCGGGTTTTCCACAACTTGTGTTTGGTGCGGGCGGTTGCGAAATCCAATTCAGAATGGCCGCTGGCGTCAGACCAGGGGCGGTCGCCGGAGCGCCGTTCCATCTGGTCCCAACCGTCACCAGAGATACCGTCAGTCTTGAAGAAAGAGATCAGTTCACCCAGTTCCTTGGCCTGCTCATCCATCATCTGGCTGGTTTGAGCGGCTTCTTCCACCAGAGCGGCATTTTGCTGGGTCACTTCATCCATTTGCGAGACCGCCTGGTTCACCTGGTCGATGCCGGCATACTGCTCTGAGCTGGCGGCGGCGATCTCGGCGATGAAATCATTCACCTTCTTCACCGAGGTAACGATCTCATCCAGGGTCTTGCCGGATTGGTCCACGAGGTTCGAACCCTCCTCTACCTTGTTGACGCTATCCTCGATGAGTTCCTTGATTTCCTTGGCGGCCGTAGCGCTGCGTTGCGCGAGGTTGCGTACCTCGGTGGCCACTACCGCGAAGCCACGACCCTGCTCGCCGGCACGGGCGGCTTCCACCGCTGCGTTCAGGGCCAGCAGGTTGGTCTGGAAGGCGATGTCATCGATGACGCTGATGATAGCCGCGATCTTCTTGCTGGAATCGGTGATCTTTTCCATGGCGGTGATGGTATTTTTCACCACGGCGCCACCATTGACGGCCTGATCCAGGGTGATGCTGGCCAGCTCACTAGCCTTACCGGAATTGTCTGCATTCTGGCGTACCGTGGAAGTGATCTCCTCCATACTGGAGGCGGTTTCTTCCAGATTTGATGCCTGGAGTTCGGTGCGTCGCGCCAGATCCATGTTGCCTTCGGCGATTTCCTGGGAGGCGTTTTCTACCGCATCCGCGCTATTGCGAATGCTGCCGATGACACGAGTGAGGTTGGCGATGGTGGCATTCACATCGTCTTTCAGGCGGGCAAAAGAACCATCATAATCGGTGCTGATGGTCTTGTTCAGCTCGCCTCTGGCCAGGGCGCTGAGCACGCTGGCCGTATCATCGATGACCTGCTCCAATATCTGCATCAGATCATTCACGCCGCGGCTAAGGTTCCTGAAGAAGCCTTCCTTCCCGACCAGGCTCACCCGCTCGCTGAGGTTGCCCATCAGGGCGTCGTCCACGATACCCTGGATTTCACGCTCTACGGCGACTTCATTGGTGCGATCCAGCCATTCCACAACGGTGCCCAGGCGCTCTCCCTGCTCATTGATGATGGGGTTGGCCGTCAGGCGCAGCGAACGTCCGCCAAGCTCGAATTCTGTGGTAAAGGAATCCTGCAGACGTTCCATCATGCCTCGCTGATGAGCCGGGTTCTTGTGGAATACATCCACATTGGCGCCCATGAGTTTGCTGCTGTCGAAATCCGGCAATTCCTTGCGAATATCTTCTTCGGCGTTGCGCATCATTTCCTTTACAGCATCGTTGAGATAAATGATGTTGAGATCCTGGTCGGCGATCATGACATTGGCGTTGACGCTGCCCAGGGCTTCCTGCACACGGCTGAGGGAATTCGCCTGCTGGCGAATCTCATTGACTTCATATCCCAGTCGGATCTGTGCGGATTGAATGTTCTGCAGCAATCGGCCCAGTTCATCATCCCGCTGGGTTTCCACCCATTGGAAATAGTCGCCATTGGCAATCTGCTGCATGGCGGTGATTGCCGTGTTGATCGGGCGCTGCGTGTATCGTTTGAGCAGGTGAATGGCGAAAGTAAAGAAGACAGCCGTGCCTCCGATGACCATCGCCAGTGTAGAGAGGTCGGCACCCTGGCGGGCCAGCCAGGCAATGCCCGCCATGGCGGGTACCGACGCAACTTGCAGCAGAGTCAGGTATCTGGACATACCCAGGTTGCCCAGATAACGCATGACCCGCTTGAAACGTGATGGTTGCAGGCTGGCTTCGCCTGCGCGCACTTTCTTGTACAGGGCATCGGCCTGTTCGATTTCCCGTCGACTGGGCTTGGTGCGCACCGACATATAGCCACTGATGCGCCCATGATCCCGCATGGGTGTGACATTGGCCTTTACCCAGTAGAAATCGCCGTTCTGACAACGGTTTTTCACCAGTCCGATCCAGGGCTTGTCAGCCTTGATGGTGCGCCACAAATCCTCGAATGCCTCGGGCGGCATGTCCGGGTGGCGTACCAGGTTGTGATTTCTGCCGATCAGCTCTTCGGATGTGAATCCGCTGATATCGATGAAATCGCGATTGATGGACTGGATGATGCCCTTCTGGTCGGTGGTGGATACGATGAACTGTCCATCCTTCATCACGACTTCTTTGTCTGTTACTGGCTCATTGATTTTCATGCTGTTATTCTCCGTAGAGCGAATAGTTGTTCTTGATCAGGCGGCGGCTTCTTCATCCGTCAGGCCCAGTACACGGTTAATCATCAGGTCATCGACGTCGAGGATGATGATCATGTGCTCGTTCATCGTGGCCAGTCCGGCGATGGCCGGCTGATCTGCGCTGTCACCCACCTGTGGGGCGGGCTGGATATCAGTGGCGGCGATGTTGTGCACCTCGGAAACGGCATCCACTACCATGCCCATGGTGCGTTGATTGCCGTTTTTCTCTTCTGCCTTGACCACGATGATGACCGTCGTGGGACCGCGGGGGGCATCAGGCAGGTTGAAGTGGCTGCGCAGTTCGACGATGGGAACCACGGTTCCGCGCAGGTTGATTACGCCAAGAATCGACTCCGGCGTGTTGGGCATGGGAGTGACTTCGCTCCAGCCCCTGATCTCCTGCACCTTGAGTATGTTGATGCCGTATTCTTCTCCGGCGAGGCAGAAGGTAAGGTACTGATCCACTCCCTGCTCGGACTGCAGATCGACATCGATTTTTTGTGCTGCATTGTTCATGGATAATTCGACCTCGGTTATGATGCGGCAGCCAGTGCTGCTGTCTGGTTTCTGGTTTTGTGGAAAAGGTTGACGAGCCCGGGGATGTCCAGGATCAGGGCAACCTGCCCATCACCGAGAATGGTGGCGCCGGAGACACCTTCCAGTTGTTGGAAATTGGTTTCCAGGCTCTTGATGACCACCTGCTGTTGTCCCTGCAACCTGTCCAAGAACAGGCCCGCGTGTTGTCCTTCGGCTTCTACGACTACCAGCAATCCCTGTTCCAGGCTGTCTGTGCCACCGTCGTTGCCGAGCAGACTATTGAGGCGGATGATGGGTATGTATTCCTCGCGGAATCGGTACAGCTCGGTAGCGCCGGCAACGCTCTTGAGGTTTTCCGGCCGGATCTGCAATGATTCGACGATGGAAATCAGTGGCAGGATGTAGGTGTCCTCGCCGATGCTGGCAAGCTGGCCATCGAGGATGGCGAGGGTGAGAGGCAGGCGAATCACCACGGTGCTGCCTTCGCCCTGACGCGAATGGATGCTCACCGTACCCCCCAGATCATTGATGTTGCGTTTCACCACATCCATGCCCACGCCACGACCGGAAAGGTCACTGACCTTGTCGGCGGTGGAGAACCCCGGCTGGAAGATGAGATTGTCGATGCGTTCTTCGGACAATTCTTCCTTGTCGCTTACCAGTCCGTTTTCGATGGCTTTTTGCAGGATTTTTTCCCGGTTGAGTCCAGCACCATCATCGGTGATGCGGATAACGATGTTGCCGCTTTCATGCTGGGCGCTGAGTTCCAGGCGTCCCGTTTCAGGTTTGCCTGCTGCCGCACGCACATCCGGTGTTTCCAGGCCGTGATCGAGAGAGTTGCGTACCAGATGTACCAGTGGATCACCGATTTTTTCCAGTACCGTCTTGTCCACTTCCGTTTGTTCGCCACTGAGCACCAGATCCACTTTTTTGCCCATCTTGTTACACAGGTCACGTACCAGTCGGGGAAAGCGGCTGAAGGCGACATTGATAGGCAGCATGCGCAGCTGCAGCATGTTTTCCTGTAGCTCGCGGGTGTTGCGTTCGAGCTGGGCCAGGCCGTTGAGCAGGGCTTCTGCATTGGGTCCGCCGCTCTGGACCTGGTTCAGCCCTGCCTGATTGAGCATGGACTGAGTGATGACCAGTTCACCCACCAGGTTGATGAGTAGGTCTACTTTTTCGATGGAAACGCGGATGGAACTGCTTTCACGGTTGGGTGAAGGCTTGGCAGATTTTACGGCGGTTGGAGTGGCTTTTTTCGTGGGAACCGCTGTCGCCGGGGCTACTGGCGTTTCGGCGTCGATGGTAGTCTCCGGCGTGTCTTCCTGTACGGTCTCCAGAGGGCTGATTTCCACCTTGCAGTCACCTTCCACCCAGCTGAAGGCTTCGTGAATCTGCGCTTCGGTCACGGCGCCTTCCAATGTGGCTTCCCAGCGCAGATGACAGGCGGCGGGATCCAGATCAGACAAGGGCGGCAGATTGCTTGTATCGGTCCTGACTTGCAGCGTACCCAGTTCTTCCAGTGCTTCAAAAATATGGAGGGGGTCGTTGCCTTCACGGAACAGATCCGCACAGGGTGTAAACAGGATCTGCCAGATTCTGGATTCTGTAGCCGTTGGTTCTTCTTCACGTTCGGCAGTTTCCTGCATCATGCTGGCTGTTGTGTCGTCGACTTCCAGAGCGGCTTCCAGTGCCTTCTTCAGTTCGGCAACCCGTGCTTCGTCGGGCGTATCCTCGGTTTTCAATCCCTCCACCATTTCGCGCAGGATGTCCACCGAAGCGAGCAGCAGATCGACGATAGTCTTGTCAACCTGCCGGGAACCATCGCGCAGCTCGTCCAGCAAGGTTTCCATGACATGGGTAAACCCGGAGATGTGATCGAAGCCAAAGGCGGCGCTACCACCCTTGATGGAATGGGCCGCACGAAAGATCGTGTTTATTTCTTCAAGATCTGTTCCCTCATCCAGATGCAGCAATCCCGATTCCATCGCTTCGAGCCCCTCGAAGCACTCTTCGAGGAAGACATCGAGAAATTCTGAAAGATCCATGGACATAGAAATACCGTCGCTGATGTAGCCAATAATTTGGTCAGTTTTCGAGTTACGAGACTCATCGGCGGTACGGTGGAGAACTTAAGAAAACTACAGAAAACTAAAGGGCACCGCGAACAATTCATGATTGGCATCTTTGCGCTTGAGCGGCACAAATCTGCGCAAACAGAATTACTTAGAGATGGCCTAACAGAGAACCTTGAAGAAATGCCCGCGAGAATTCAGGCGTCCGGATAAAATCCTGGGCAGGGTGTCGTGTCAATAGTAGTGAGTAGAATGGAAGGAAGGGCAAACAGCCCTTCCAAAAACGTAAGTAAGCAGCCAGGGGAACCTTGCTGTTCCCTGTCAGTTGGCTCAATGCTTCTTGGCTGTGTCCTCGATAGCTTCGCCACCTTTCTGGATGTCCTTGCCAACACCTTCCATTGTGCTACAGCCGCTGATTCCCAGCAGGGAAACGAAGGAAAGCAGGCTGGCTATGACTAAGATTTTTTTCATGATAATGTCCTGACAACTAATGTAATTAAATGCATTGAAAATAGTATCCTATCACCACGAAAAAAACCAGAGAAGGGTACCCGGCGAAGTATTTCCATGCAGCATCATTACCTGAATTCAGGTTAGAATAGGCGGCTGTTTTCCTGGATTCATTTTCGGATTATGACCGATTTTTCTTTTTTTACCGCCCCTGGCATCAACGATCTACATCCTTATGTACCGGGCAAACCGATCGAGGAGCTGGAACGCGAGCTGGGTTTGTCCGGAACCCTCAAGCTGGCTTCCAATGAAAACCCGCTCGGCCCCAGTCCGTTGGGAAGGGATGCTGCTGCCGGTGCCATCGCGGGAATCAACCTGTATCCGGATGACAGCGGCTACCGCTTGAAGGGCCGGCTGGCGGAAAAGTATGAGCTACAGCCGGAACAAGTGGTACTGGGTGCGGGGTCGAGTGATGTGATTGACATGGTGGCGCGGACCTTCCTGTCGCCGGGGTCCAATGCGGTGTTTTCGCGCTACAGCTTTGCCATGTATCCCATCTATACCACGGCGGCAGGAGCGCAGTGTCGGGTCGCGGAGGCTTATCCTGCGGACCATGAACACATGCCCTACGGCCATGATCTGGATGCCATGACAGAACGGGTGGATAACGATACCAGAGTGCTGTTCATCGCCAATCCCAATAATCCCACAGGCACCTGGTTGCATGCAGAGGCACTGCACGCTTTTTTGCGGGCGTTGCGGGAAGATGTGGTGGTGGTACTGGATGAAGCCTATACCGAATATGTCACGGAGGCGGGCTTTCCCAATGGTGTGGAATGGTTGACCGAGTTTCCCAACCTTGTGGTAACCCGTACCTTTTCCAAGATCTATGGACTGGCAGGGCTGCGTATCGGCTATGGCATGGCTAGTAGCCACCTCATCGACCTGATCAGCCGGGTGCGCCATCCATTCAATGTGAACGTGCCTGCCCTGGCAGCGGGGGAAGCCGCCCTGGACGATGAGGATTTTCTTAAGCGCAGTCGTGATACGAATACTGCGGGATTAGCGCAGCTTGCATCGGGTTTTTCCGCCCTGGGCCTGTCCTGGATTCCTTCCATCGGCAATTTCATTACGGTGGATCTGCGACGAAACGGGACGCAGGTTTATCAACAGCTACTGGAAAAGGGCGTCATTGTGCGGCCTGTTGCCAACTATGATTTGCCTGAGCATGTTCGTGTTACCGTAGGCACGGAAGTGGAAAACCGGCGGTTTCTGGAAGCATTGCAAGAGGTGTTGGCGGCATGATCAGGCGTCTGGCGATTGTTGGTGTGGGTCTGATTGGCGGCTCCCTGGCACGGGCTTTACGTGAAGCCGGTGAGGTCGGCGAAATCGTGGGTTGCGGTCGAGGCAGGGAAAACCTGGAAAAAGCCGTGGAGCTGGGTGTTATCGACAGCTACACCCATGATATCGGCGAAGCAGTGGAAGGCGCTGACATGGTCTTTCTTGCCGTTCCCCTGGGGGCGATGAAGGATGCCTTTGCCGCCATGCGGGGCCATCTTGCACCTGATGCCGTGATTACCGATGGCGGCAGCAGCAAGGGCAGTGTGGTGGCAGATGCTCAGGCGGCTTTCGGCGAGGTGCCCGCCATGCTGGTGCCCGGTCACCCCATCGCCGGAACGGAAAGGAACGGTGTCGAAGCCTCTTTCGCCGAGCTGTATCGGGATCGTCGTGTCATTCTGACGCCAACGGATGCCACCAGCCCCGAAGCAACATCCAGGGTGCGGGCCATGTGGGAAGCCTGTGGTGCCGAAGTGAGCGAGATGTCCGTGGAACACCATGATGAAGTGCTGGCGGCCACCAGCCATTTGCCGCACATGCTGGCCTTCGGTCTGGTCGATACCCTCTCCCGAATGAAGGAAAATGATGAGATTTTCCGCTATGCAGCCGGGGGATTCCGGGATTTCACTCGTATTGCTTCGAGCAACCCTGTCATGTGGCGGGATGTTTGCGTGGCGAACGGCCCGGCCCTGAGCAAGATGCTGGCAGCTTTTGCCGAGGAGATGAACGACCTTGCGCAGACCATTGCCGCCGGTGATGGCGAGCATCTTCTGGAAGTCTTTACCCGGGCCAAGGAAGCGCGGGATCGTTTCGTCGATGGATTGCCATCCAGACAATCAACCGAGTAGATTATCTTGTCCAATTCAAAAATCAGTTTTTGTGTCAGGCCAGGCGGTGCTCTCAAGGGGCATTTGCGCGTACCTGGCGACAAGTCCATTTCCCACCGCTCCATCATGCTGGGCTCTCTGGCAGATGGGATTACTCATGTCAGCGGTTTTCTCGAAGGTGAGGACAGTCTCGCTACCCTGAATGCCTTTCGACAGATGGGCGTAACCATCGAAGGTCCGGAAAACGGCGAGGTGGTCATCCATGGTGTGGGTATGCATGGCCTGAAAACGCCGGATGCTGCCCTGGATCTGGGTAACTCCGGCACCTCCATGCGGCTGCTGTCGGGTTTGCTGGCCGGGCAGGGGCTGGATCTGACCCTGACGGGTGATGCTTCCCTGTCCAGCCGTCCCATGCGCAGGGTGACTGATCCGCTGATGCTGATGGGTGCGCAGGTGGAAACCACCGAAGCAGGCACCGCCCCCTTGCATATCAAGCCCGTGGAAAACCTGCGTGCTATCGATTACAAGCTGCCCGTGGCCAGCGCCCAGGTGAAATCCTGTGTACTGCTGGCCGGCCTGTACGCCGATGGGGAAACCTGTGTCACCGAACCTGCGCCCACCCGCGACCATACGGAACGTATGCTGCAGGGCTTTGGTTATGACGTGCAGCGTGAAGGCAACCGGGTGTGTTTGCGTGGTGGCGGCAAGCTCAGCGCCTGCGATATCGACGTGCCGGCGGATATTTCCTCGGCGGCGTTCTTTCTGGTGGGCGCCAGCATTGCGCCGGGTTCTGATCTGACTCTGGAGCATGTGGGCATGAACCCCACCCGGGATGGCATCATCAACATCCTGCGCCTCATGGGGGCAGATATCGAGGTGAGCAACCCGCGCAACGTGGGTGGCGAGCCGGTGGCGGATTTGCGGGTGCGTCATGCGCCACTGAAAGGTATACGCATTCCCGGGGACCAGGTGCCTCTGGCCATCGACGAGTTTCCTGCTGTCTTTGTGGCGGCAGCCTGCGCCGAGGGCGAAACCCTGCTGACGGGGGCAGAGGAACTGCGGGTCAAGGAATCCGACCGCATTCAGGTGATGGCGGACGGTCTGCAAGCCCTGGGTGTGGATGCCCGACCAACGCCTGATGGCATGATCATTCAGGGTGGACAGTTCCACGGTGGTGAGGTGGACAGCCACGGTGACCACCGTATCGCCATGTCCTTCGCCATGGCGGCATTGCAGGCGGAGGGGGAAATCCATATCCGCGACTGCGCCAACGTGAACACTTCTTTTCCTGCTTTCGATCGGATTGCCGGAAATGCAGGTTTGAATATCGAGGTGACACATGGCTGAGGTGCCGATTCTGACCATCGATGGGCCCAGCGGTTCGGGAAAAGGCACCGTAGCGGCTCGCATAGCTGAGCTTCTCGGCTGGCATCTGCTGGATTCCGGTGCGCTCTACCGTTTGGTGGGACACGCCGTGCACAAGGCTGGCGTGGATTTTTCTGATTCAGGGGCTGTTACAGATATAGCCCGCAACCTGTCGGTAAATTTCGTTGATGGGAAAGTGTTTCTCGATGGTGACGACGTCAGCCTGGCCATCCGCACGGAAACCGCCGGCAACAATGCCTCGAAAGTGGCCGCGATTCCGGAAGTGCGGGCCGCTCTGCTGGACTGGCAGAGAAATTATGCCCGCCCCCCCGGCCTGGTAGCCGATGGCAGGGACATGGGAACCGTGGTTTTCCCCGAAGCCGGGGCGAAAATCTTCCTGGATGCCAGTGCCGAGGAACGTGCCCGTCGACGGTATAAGCAGTTGAAGGATAAGGGGATTGATGTTAACCTTCCCGGTCTCATTGCGGAAATCGAAGAACGGGATCACCGGGATCGCAACCGCAGTGTGGCACCTCTGGTGCCGGCTGATGATGCGCTGGTCATCGATTCCACGAATATGAATGTGGACGCGGTGGTCGAAATCGTATTGCAGGCAGTGCATGGGGCTTATCCTGAAATCAGGACAGAGTAACCGAAATTAACCTGCTTTCCTGAATGGAGAGTGTATTTTTAACTTGAACCAATGGGTCTTTCTTTGGACTCAACATGGGTGGCCTGCTCGACAGGTCGGAGTATTCTAACCAATGACTGAAAGTTTCGCGGAGCTCCTCGAAGAGAGCTTTACCAATACCAACCTCAAACCTGGTGCCATCGTCATCGGCACCGTCGTCGGCATCGACAACGAAAGCGTTATCGTCAACGCCGGGCTCAAATCCGAAGGCGTTATCCCCAAAAGCCAGTTCATGAACCAGGACGGAGAGCTCGAAGTCTCCGTCGGTGATCAGGTGGAAGTCGCCCTGGAAGCTGTCGAAGACGGCTCCGGTATGACCCGCCTGTCCCGTGAGAAGGCCAAGCGTCATCATGCCTGGGCAAAGCTGGAAAAGGCATTCGACAACGAAGAAATCGTCACCGGTCGTATCACCGGTAAGGTCAAGGGTGGTTTTACCGTGGATCTTCAGGATCTGCGCGCATTCCTGCCAGGCTCTCTGGTCGATGTCCGCCCCGTGCGCGACACCGCTTACCTGGAAGGCAAGGACCTGGAATTCAAGGTTATCAAGCTGGATCAGAAGCGCAACAACGTGGTGGTTTCCCGCCGTGCGGTTGTGGAGCAGGAATACAGCGAAGAACGCGAAAAGGTACTGGAAAGCCTGGAAGAAGGCGTGGTGGTCAAGGGTATCGTCAAGAACCTCACCGACTATGGTGCATTCGTGGATCTGGGTGGTGTGGACGGCCTGCTGCACATCACCGACATGGCCTGGAAGCGCGTCAAACATCCTTCCGAAGTGGTTGAAATCGGCGACGAGATCGATGTGCGCGTGCTCAAGTTCGATAAGGAGAAGATGCGTGTCTCCCTGGGTCTGAAGCAACTGGGCGAAGATCCCTGGGACAACATCATGCGCCGCTATCCCGTGGGCACCCGTCTGTTCGGCAAGGTCACCAATCTGGCCGATTATGGTGCGTTCGTGGAAATCGAGGAAGGCGTCGAAGGCCTGGTGCACGTTTCCGAAATGGACTGGACCAACAAGAACATTCACCCGAGCAAGGTTGTACAGCTGGGTGACGAAATGGAAGTCATGGTGCTGGACATCGACGAAGAGCGTCGTCGTATCTCCCTGGGCATGAAGCAGTGCAAGCCCAATCCCTGGGACGAGTTTGCCGACACACACAAGAAAGGCGATCATGTTACCGGAAAAATCAAGTCTATCACCGATTTTGGTATTTTCATCGGTCTGGATGGTGGTATCGATGGTCTGGTGCATCTGTCCGACATTACCTGGGATGAGCCGGGCGAAGACCTGATTCGAGACTACAAGAAAGGTCAGGAACTGGAAACGGTCGTTCTGTCTGTCGACCCCGAGCGTGAGCGTATCTCTCTGGGCATCAAGCAGCTGGACCAGGATCCGTTCTCCACCTATCTGGCGACCCATGACAAAGGCAGCATCGTCACCGGTACCATCAAGGAAGTCGATGCCAAGGGCGCTACCGTGGAACTGGCAGAGGGTGTGGATGGCTACATCCGTGCTTCCGAGATCTCCCGTGACCGGGTGGAAGATGCCCGCTCGGTGCTCAAGGAAGGCGAAGAGATCGAAGCCAAGTTCACCGGTGTCGACCGCAAGAACCGTGCCCTCATGCTGTCCATCAAGGGCAAGGACTTCGACGAGGAAAAGGCGACCATCGAGAGCTACAAGTCAGGCGGTGCTTCTGCAGGATCTGCCTCTTTGGGCGATCTGCTGAAAGACCAGTTGTCTGCCAACAAGGATAGCGCCGAGTAAATCTACACAAGCAGGGCGGCCGGCTTCGGTCGCTCCGCTGGAGCAACGAGGTAACTGATGACAAAATCTGAACTGATCGAAGCGATTGCACGCCAGCAGACCCACCTTGCACATCGGGATGTGGAACTGGCTGTGAAATGCATACTGGAGCAGATGAGTCGGTCTCTGGCTGGCGGAGAGCGTATCGAAGTGCGGGGTTTCGGCAGTTTTTCTCTGCACTATCGGCCGCCGCGCATGGGACGTAATCCAAAAACCGGCGAACCAGTCGCCCTGGCGGGGAAGTATGTACCGCATTTCAAGCCAGGACGCGAGTTGCGGGAAAGGGTGGACAAGCGTTATCAGGAATCGTTGAAGTAGCTTCAAGTGTAGGAAACAAAAAAAACCGGCGATGAGCCGGTTTTTTTTGTTTCCATGCTACGGAAAGTTATGATTTCTTGGTGCTGAGCCCAAACAAGGTGTAGGCAGGGCACCAATTGATGAGCGCGGTAAACAGCGGAATAACGCCAATGGCTCCCCACCAGTTCTTGGCGTAGATACCCCAGGCAATGACAGCCAGACCCACTACCAGGCGCAAGATTCGATCGATTCCACCAACATTCTGTTTCATTTTGATTCTCCTGAGTATTGTGATTTTCCACAGTCAACGCTTTGGAAAACGGATTTTCTGCATGTTCTGAAAAAGCGGTAATAGAACATGTTGTGGAATAAGAATAGTCCAGTCTTCCACAATAGTCAGTGACAAAGTCACATTGGAGGGTTCAAGCGCTTTATCCATCCACGTCCCAGTGCTACCACTTTCCGCTGCTCAAGGTCCTTGAGCAGCCGGCTGATAACCTCTCGCGAGGTACCGAGTTCGGCAGCGATCTGTTGATGGGTTATCGGCGTTTGCTGTTGCAGGGGGAACTTGTCTTCCTGATTCAGGTAATAACTCAGGCGCTCATCCATGCGTCGGAAGGTCACTTCCTCGACCAGGCTGATGACGTCACCAAGGCGTGCGGCAATGAGATTCCAGGCGTAGCGTCGCCAGCTGCGGGTGTTGTCCATCCAGTCCTGAATGATTGCAGCAGGAACCAGGATGGCCTCCATCTCGGATTCACTGACGGCAAAAGCCGGAAAGCGTTTCTCGCTGATGATACAGGACAGGGTCAGAATACAGCATTCACCGGCTTCCACCCGGTAGAGGGTGATTTCCCTTCCGGATTCGCTGAGTTTATACACCCGGCCGGTGCCGGCAAGTACGAAAGCCAGATGGTCGCAGCTGCTGCCCTCCAGGCAAATGTGTTGTCCGGCGGACAAGGAGACCTGCTTTCCTGTGGACAAGACGGTCTTGCTGAATGGTTTGTCTTCCCCCAGTGCCGGAAACAAACGGTCAAATCGTTGAGCTGCTGACTCTGTCACGGCGGGAATCAGACGACGACCGGCGCAAAACCGAAGCTGGTATCTTCCGTGGTCGGATGAATGTAGGTGCCTTCAAGCAAGTCTGTACCGAAAGACCAGCATAGATTGACATCTTCGGCGCGATTGATCCCCGGAAGAAGGATCAGGATGCTGCGCCTGTGGCAGACATCGATGATTCTCTTGATGACGTCACAGTCTGCATTGAGAAGGCTTGGGGACACGCTCATGTAGCGACTGCCCATGGCTTTCAGGATCTTTATGGCAGCAGGGTGGTCGGTAAAGCTGTCGATCATGGTATTGATGTCCAACTGATGCAGGCCGGTGATACAGTCACGAGAGAGGTTGAGGTCTTTCACGACCTGGGATAATCGAAAGGAAACAACCAGACCCCGGGTCGATACATCCTCACGTGAACTCTGTCTATCCAGCCAGCGTGGGTATTCAGGGTTTTGCAAAGCCGTGATGGATTGGGGGATGATGATGTTTGCTTCCGGTTGTTCCAGATGCATTCTCTTGAGGGTCTGCAGGCCGGTTTTGATCATCCAGCGATCCAGCATACTACCCATATCGGTCATGCCAGCCAGCTTGCGCAGGCTTTTGTAGGGGATCAACTGGCCGGTAGCAGTTTTCAGATGACAATGCAGCAGATAGGTCTTGCGGTCAGGAAAGCGGGTTTGCAATATTGGATGAAAACCTACGATCAGCAGGTCATCATCGATGGCCTGCTTTATCAGGCGCATCAGTTTTATATTTTGTTCTGGCGTGCTATGAGTCATGGCAGTGCATCAAAGAATATCCGAGGCGAAATCAGCCAACCGTGACCGCTCTCCCCGTAACAATGTTATGTGCCCACTATGCGGCCATTGCTTGAATCGATCCACAACATAGGTCAAGCCGGAGGTCGTTTCCGTGAGGTAAGGCGTATCGATCTGGGCAACATTCCCCAGACAGACCACCTTTGTACCTGGTCCGGCCCGGGTGATCAGGGTTTTCATCTGCTTTGCGGTGAGATTCTGCGCCTCGTCGAGGATGATGTATTTGTTCAGAAAAGTGCGGCCGCGCATGAAATTCAGGGAGTGAATGCGGATGCGTGAGCGCAACAGGTCATCTGCGGCAGCACGCCCCCAGTCGCCTCCGCCTGTCTGAGTCAGTACTTCCAGGTTGTCCATGAGCGCCCCCATCCAGGGCGTCATTTTTTCTTCTTCGGTACCGGGCAGGAAACCGATATCCTCGCCGACGGGGACGGTAACCCGGGTCATGACAATTTCCTTGTACAGGTTCTTGTCCAGCACCTGTGCCAGTCCTGCGGCCAGGGTCAGCAGGGTCTTTCCCGTGCCGGCCGTGCCGAGAAGGGTGACGAAATCGATGTTGGGGTCCAGCAGCATGTTGAGGGCGAAATTCTGCTCCCGGTTGCGTGCCTGTATGCCCCACACGGAATGTTTGGGGGAGGTGAAGTCCTCCGACAGTTCGATCAGGGCTGTATCATCGTCTTCCTTCTGACGCACGATCGCTTCGAAGGGTTGGTCTCCTTCCATGTACAGACACTGGTTGGCATACCAGTCCCTGGTGTCAGGTCCGCTGATGCGATAGAAGGTATGGCCGGACTCCTGCCAGGATTCGATATCCTTGCTGTGCCTGTCCCAGAAGTCCTTTGCCAGCTCCTGAGTCCCGCTATACAACAGGCTGACGTCATCGAGTACCTGGTCATTGCTGTAGTCTTCCGTGGGAACACCGACGATAGCGGCCTTGATGCGCAGATTGATGTCCTTTGAAATGAGCATGACATGGCGATCCGTTACCTTTTCCTGCAGCGCCAGGGCTGCCGACAGTATGGAATTGTCCGGGGTGTTGCCGGGGAGGGAATCCGGCAGATGATTGATCATGCTGTGGGTCTGGAAAAACAGCCTGCCGGACTTGTCCTGTTGCTCATTGCTGCCAAAATTGGGAATTGGCAGGCCGTGATCGATTTCCGACTTGCTGCTGTGGGCGACGATGTCGTCCAGAAAACGGCTGACCTGACGCACATTGCGCGCCACTTCCGACATGCCCTTCTTGCCCTTGTCCAGCTCTTCCAGTACCACCATGGGTAGGAAGATATCATGTTCCTCAAAGCGGAACAGGGCCGTAGGATCGTGCATGAGGACGTTGGTGTCCAGCACGAACAGGCGTTTTTTTTCTGAAGACTCAGCCATGATCTGTGTTCTTCCTCAGGGATTTTTCAGAGATTTGAGGGTTTCCAGCACGTCAGTCACATGGTCTTTGACTTTCACAGCGCGCCATTCATGGCGCAGGATACCCCGATCATCAATGATGAAGGTGCTGCGCTCGATGCCCCGGACCTTCTTGCCATACATGTTTTTCATCTTGATGACGCCAAAGGCATTGCACAGGATTTCCTCCTTGTCCGCGACCAGGTCAAACGGAAAGCCCTGCTTGGCTTTGAAATTCTCCTGGGCCTTGAGGCTGTCCCGGGAAGCGCCGAGGATAACTGTGGACTGTCGGCGAAACTTGTAAATGGCTTCCTTGAAATCCAGCCCTTCCTGGGTGCAGCCGGGTGTGCTGGCCTTTGGGTAGAAATACAAAACCAGCCATTTTCCCTGGTAGTCCGACAGTTTTGCTGTCTTGTTGCCTGTCAGGAGAAGTTCGACATCAGGGATTTTCTTGCCAACGTGTACCATCATCAGGGTTCCTCTCAATGTTTTTCGGCCAAAAGGCGATTTTCTTTCAATTTTTTATGCTGAATCCGTTGCTACGGATTAGGGCTGCTTTTTATAGGGCTCCAGCACCGCATCCAGATTGATGTTGTCGCAGAATTCCAGAAACTCAT
>CAZFXI010000046.1:0-2577 GCA_964522855.1 uncultured Sedimenticola sp. | reverse complement strand
TAGGGCTCCAGCACCGCATCCAGATTGATGTTGTCGCAGAATTCCAGAAACTCATCTCGCAGCTCGCTGATGGCCGTACCCGCGGGTATGCCGATGTTCATCTGCACGGCAAACATGGCGGTACCGGTATGCGGGGCCGCGTAAGTACTGGTTGTCAGATCCATGATGTTGATGTTTCGCCCGGAAAAAAAGTTGGCGAGATGGTGCACGATCCCCGGATTGTCCAGTGAGACCACTTCCACCAGATAGGGCATGGCATCTTTACCTTGGCTGCCGCCTGCTGTCTGGCGGGCAATAATGGTCAGGCCCAGACTTTTTTCCAGTTCCGGGATTTGGCTTTCCAGGCGTGCCAGCTGGTTCCAGGGACCTTCCACCAGCAGCAGAATGGCGAACTCCCCACCCAGCACGGTCATGCGGCTGTCGCTGATGCTGCAATCCAGCAGGAAAATGGCTTTGGACAGTTCATCCACGATGCCGGGCCGATCCTTTCCCAGCGCCGACAGTACGAGTTGATTCTTTGGTTTGTTCATGGCATCAGAGTTTATCCTATTCGACCATCTTGTTCATGCTGGATCAGCGGTGCTGAAATCCGCTTCACCATTGGCAGTTATCGAGTGCGAAGCACGATTCCTGAGCCAAGGCGGGAATCCAGAGCTACGGCGTGATGGCTCATGCGGCAGTTTCTTTCCTGGATTCCTGCCTGCGCAAGAATGACGAAAGAGAAACTTTGGCAGCAAGCCTGTCGGACTTGAGCATTTGTAGCGAAAATCATCTGGGGTGGTCAGCGGCCAAGCCATCTCAAGCAGCGGTTATTCCAACATATGCCGGAGCAGCGATGCTGGGTTCAATGGATTTCTGGGATTGCTGCAAGCTGAGGGTTGGCACTCATCCAGAAAAGTTATGGCTGAGCGTTGCTTCCATGCACGAAAACCAAAATACGCCATTATTTCGGAAATAGACGCCATATTTATGGGTTATCCGCCGAAATTATCGTTGAAATCCGCCGATTTCCCGCATTCTGACTGCCATCATGGAATGTGGTTTTTCCTCACTTATCTTTTTAGTTCTATTGGTAACTCATTGAATACCGGTGTGAACAGTACTTGTCATCACACATTTCCGGTTGGCTAATTACAAATTGGCACGATCATTGCTGTTATGTGAACCAAGTCTCACAAGCCAATGGCGTTACAGCCAGTCAGATTTCGGAGAAAAATATGAAGACCAGTGATAAATACAAGCGAAGCGGATTGGATGCTCGCAGTCTATTGCCTTTGCTTACCTGTCTCGGTCTGGCGCTTGGCACCAGTCTGGCTTTCGGTGGCCCGGGTCATGGGCGGGAGAAGATGAGCGAGAAGATTCAGGCGTTTGCGCAAGGTCGGGGAACTGAAATGGTCGATGTGATCGTGCGCTACAAGGAGATGCCTGGTGAAGCAGAACGAGAACTTGCCGGGCACTTGAAAGCCAAGTACAAGCGGGCTTTCAAAAAGCTGAAGATGCGTACGCTGCGGATACCCGCCAACAAGCTGGAAACACTCGCGAAGGCAAGTGGGGTGGAATTCATCGCCATCGACGCCCCGGTAGAGGCCAATTCTCTAGCCGCACGACAAACTGCCATGCTTCCGCAAACAGGTTCACTGGATTATTTCCCGGTTGCCTCCAATCTGAGGGTTGCGGTGCTTGATTCGGGGGTCAGTGCCAGTAATCGGGATCTCCATGTCGTGGGTCAGGTCGATATTGTTCCCGTGGAAAGTGCTTGCAGTGGTCCAGCCCGATATCGGGATGAGTTCAATAGTGACTCGTTCCGCGGCAGTGACGGCTCTGCGCCCTGGTCTGGTGACTGGATCGAGGATGATGTGGCGGGTGCTGGTCCAGGTTACGGGAATGTTATTGTCCGTTATGGTGAACTCTTCCTGGATGATCGGCCCAATACGGGAACCCAGCCGTCGGCATCACGGGCGGTCGATCTCTCGCAGGCTGCTGCGGCAGAATTCAGTTTCGATTTTCGCACCGGATCGGGTGTGGAAGCGGATGAAGACCGGATCGCCGTCGATATATCCAGCGATGGGGGTTCCAGCTATACCACACTGGAAATCTTCGACACCTATGAGGGAGCGGCTTCCGGATCCAGGACTTACGATATCACGCCGTACCTCTCTGGCAACACCATGATCCGTTTCCGCGTCTATGACCTCTATGGCGGACCCAGCGAATATTTCGCCGTCGACAACGTCGAGATCCGGACAACAACGACAGCCGTCGCCTGCGATTCGTCTGATCCCTTTGGACATGGTACCCACGTAGCCGGCGTCATCGGGGGCGATGGTACGCTTTCCGGTCACACCTATTCCGGGGTCGCACCGGGTACGTCCATTTATTCTGTCCGAGTGCTGGATGGTGAAGGCAAGGGCGTCACCTCGGACGTGATTGCCGGGCTGGATTGGGTGCTTGCGAATGCTCAGGCCAACAATATCAGGATCGTCAATCTTTCGCTGGGCAAGGCTGTCGAGGGGAAAGCCGCGGATGATCCCCTGGTGCAGGCTGTCGAAGCCTTGTGGGATGCCGGTATCACCGTCG
>CAZFXI010000045.1:0-25541 GCA_964522855.1 uncultured Sedimenticola sp. | reverse complement strand
ATTGAGAAATTGCAGGAGATAGCCCCATGGCCGTACAGAAAAGTCGTAAAACCCCTTCCAGACGAGGCATGCGTCGTTCCCACGACAGCCTCAAGTCCGAAACACTGTCCATTGATCCGACCTCCGGTGAGACACATCTGCGTCACCATGTGAGCCCAGATGGCTTCTATCGTGGTCGCAAGGTCATCAACGACTGAAGATGCATCCCCTTGTACTGAAGCAGACTCCGGCGTGACATTCCGGAGTTTCTTTTTGTGACTGAGAAAATCACGATTGCCCTGGATGCCATGGGTGGTGATCACGGTGTTTCCGTGGTCGTTCCCGCTGCGCTGAATTATCTGAAAGAACATCCGAATCAGTCGCTCATCCTGGTTGGCAGGGAAGAAGCTATTCGACAGTATCTGCCGGACGGAGAAATGCCTGCCGGTCTGTCGGTACATGCCGCTTCTCAGGAAGTGGAGATGAACGACTTGCCCTCCCAGGCACTGCGCAAGAAAAAGGATTCTTCCATGCGCGTCGCCCTGGATCTGGTGAAGGCCGGAACCGCGGATGCTTGTGTAAGTGCCGGAAACACCGGTGCCCTCATGGCTACTGCCAGGTTCGTGCTGAAGATGTTGCCCAATGTGGATCGTCCCGCGATCATCACCGCCTTGCCTGCCATCAACGGCCGTACCTGGATGCTCGATCTGGGAGCCAACGTCGATTGCAGTGCCCAGCATCTGTTTCAGTTTGCGGTCATGGGCTCCGAACTGGTGACCGTTATCGATGAGATCTCCGCGCCCAAGGTTGGCTTGCTCAACATTGGTCAGGAAGAGATAAAGGGTAACGAACAGGTCAAGGGTGCACATGAATTGTTGCGCCATACTTCCCTGAACTACATCGGTTATGTGGAAGGGGACGATATCTATTTGAATGAAGAAGTGGATATCGTGGTGACCGATGGTTTCATTGGCAACGTGGCACTGAAAACCAGCGAGGGTGTGGCGAAGATGATACGCAGCAACCTCAAGGAGGAATTCAGCCGTAATATCCTGACCAAGCTCTCGGCCCTGATTGCCTTGCCTGCCTTGAAAGGTCTTAGTCGACGTATCGATCCCCGGCGTTATAATGGCGCGAGCCTGCTGGGATTGCGGGGGGTGGTGGTCAAGAGTCATGGGGGTACAGATGCCCTGGGCTATGCACATGCCATCGATATCGCTGCCAAGGCAGTAAGAGCAGACATTGCCGCACGCATCGAGACGGGTGTGAGCAGGCATCTGACTGATCAGAGGGCGACCGCATGAGCACGTTTTCCAGAATCGCAGGAACAGGCAGCTATCTGCCTGAGAAAGTGCTGAGCAACCATGATCTGGAAAAGATGGTGGAGACCTCGGATCAATGGATTCAGGAGCGCACCGGCATCAAGAAGCGCCATATTGCGGAAGACGGCCAAACCACCTGCGATCTGGCTGAGCAGGCAGCGATCATGGCCCTGGAAGCGGCGGGAAAAACTGCAGAGGATCTTGATCTCATCGTGGTCGCGACTACCACTTCCGACAAGATTTTTCCCAGCACAGCCTGTCTGTTGCAGCAACGACTCGGCAATCACGGTTGTGCCGCATTCGATATCCAAGCCGTTTGCACTGGCTTTGTCTATGCCATGGGCGTGGCTGACAAGTTCATCAAGACCGGTGCCGCACGTACTGCGTTGGTTGTGGGCGCTGAAACCCTGTCACGCATTATTGACTGGACTGATCGTGGAACTTGCATCCTGTTTGGCGACGGCGCGGGCGCGGTGGTGCTTGAAGCATCCGAAGAGCCGGGCATCCTGTCCACGCATCTTCACGCAGATGGCGCGTATGAGGAACTGCTGCATGTGCCTGGCGGCATATCCAGGGGCTTCGACATGGAAACCGGTGACATCGACCCGCATTTCATGCAGATGAAAGGTAACGAGGTGTTCAAGATGGCCGTCAATACCCTGGGGCGTATTGTCGATGAAACCCTGGCAGCCAATGGCATGAAGAAATCCGATATCGACTGGCTGGTTCCCCATCAGGCGAATATTCGCATTATCAAAGCCACGGCACGCAAACTGTCCATGGATATGGACAATGTTGTGGTTACCGTGGATGAACATGGGAACACCTCTGCTGCATCCGTTCCCCTGGCGCTGGATACGGCGGTGCGTGACGGACGCATCAAACGCGGTGAGACCCTGCTGCTGGAGGCTTTTGGCGGTGGTTTTACCTGGGGCTCAATACTCCTCAACTACTGATTATTCTGCATTATGACTGCGCATACTGGCATTATTTTTCCAGGGCAGGGCTCCCAGAGCATCGGTATGCTCAGCGCTCTGGCCGATCAATTTCCACAGGTCGAACACACCTTTGAGGAAGCTTCAGAAGTGCTGCAAATGGATTTGTGGGAGCTGGCCAGTGAAGGCCCGCTCGAAGAACTCAACAGGACGGAAAACACACAACCGGCCATGCTCGCTGCCGGTATGGCGGTATATCGCATCTGGCTTTCCCAGGGTGGTCCTGCAGGCGAGCTTATGGCTGGCCACAGCCTCGGAGAATACACCGCACTGGTTGCAGCCGGCAGCCTGGATTTTGCGGACGCGGTAGGTCTGGTTGCCGCCCGCGGCAGCTTCATGCAGGAAGCGGTGCCTGCGGGACAAGGTGCCATGGCAGCGATTCTCGGACTGGATGACGAGGTTGTGAAAACGGTTTGCGCGCAGGCGGCCGGCGACGACATCGCGGAAGCCGTCAACTTCAATTCGCCGGGGCAGGTAGTGATCGCCGGTGACAAGAGCGCCATCGAAAGAGCGATTGAACTGGCAAAGGAAGCGGGGGCGAAACGCGCCTTGCTGTTGCCGGTAAGTGTTCCTTCCCACTGTGCGCTGATGCGGCCAGCGGCCGAGCAATTGTCTGCCATGCTGGAAACGGTGGAGATCAAACTGCCGAAGATACCTGTTATTCACAATGTAGATGTTGCAGTCAGTCAAAGCGTAGATGCCATCCGCAAAAAACTGGTACAGCAGTTGTATCAGCCCGTTCGCTGGGTGGAAACCATTCAATCCATGAAGGCCCAGGGTATCGAACAACTGATTGAACCCGGACCGGGAAGAGTGCTGACCGGGCTGGGAAAACGTGTCGACAAGACCCTCATCTTCCTGCCGGTGCTGGATCCGGCGTCACTGGAAAAAGCACTGGAGAGCTGTAATGCCTGAAATTACTGTTGCATTGGTTACCGGTGCCAGCCGTGGAATTGGACGTGCGATTGCCACCCGGCTTGGTGCCCAGGGAATGACCGTCGTGGGGACGGCTACCTCGGATAAGGGCGCAGAAGCGATCAGCGACTACTTCATTGAAGCCGGTATTAGCGGTGAAGGGATGAAGCTGGATGTATCAGATAATGATTCCGTCAACGAGGTAGTGGTTGCCATCGCAGAAAACCATGCACCTGTCACGGTGCTGGTGAACAATGCGGGCATCACCCGCGATAATCTGTTGATGCGCATGAGCCCTGAAGAGTGGGATGCGGTGATCAGCACCAACCTCAGCTCCTTGTATCGCGTGTGCAAGGCTTGCGTCCGCGGCATGATGAAAGCGAGGGCCGGGCGTATCGTGAATATTGCCTCGGTTGTCGGCAGCAGCGGCAACGCCGGACAAACCAATTATTCAGCCGCCAAGGCGGGAATGCTGGGCTTTACGAAATCGTTGGCACAGGAAATCGGTTCACGGGGCATTACCGTGAATGCGGTAGCGCCGGGCTTTATCGATACGGACATGACCCGGGAGCTGCCCGACACACAGCGTAAAGCCTTGCTGTCAGCCATCCCTCTGGGACGCCTGGGATCGGCGGAGGAAATCGCCGCGGCGGTGGGATTTTTGGCATCAGAGGATGCGGCCTACATCACAGGTACCACCCTGCATGTCAATGGCGGCATGTACATGAGTTGATGTTATTTATAGTATAGCTATGTAACTAGTTGTAATTATAATATATTATTGATTATTTTTATTTGTGGAAATTGGCGCGCCCGCTGATTTGGCTAGTGAACAAATTCCGCATACAATACGACGTTAATGCGCGGCGCCTGGATCGCGCTCTACTGGAGGAAAAATACGAAAATGAGCAGCATTGAAGAACGTGTCAAAAAGATTGTCGCTGAACAATTGGGTGTGAGTGAGGACGAAGTCACTCCTGAAGCTTCATTTATCGACGACCTGGGCGCTGACTCCCTTGACGCAGTGGAGCTGGTAATGGCTCTGGAAGAAGAGTTCGAGTGTGAGATTCCTGATGAAGAAGCCGAGAACATCACCACTTTGCAACAGGCAGTGAATTACATCAACGCTAACGGCTGATTGCCGGATTTAGTCAAGCCGCAGGATTTTCTCTGGTCAGCAACTTCAACTCCTGAAGCTGCTGATCGGAAAAACGCGGTTTTTGGTTAATGCACCAACAGAGGTTTCCTTGATGTCCAAAAGAAGGGTAGTAGTCACGGGGCTGGGCATGATTTCGCCTGTAGGTCTTGATGTAGCAAGCAGCTGGGAAAATATCTTGGCCGGCAAAAGTGGCATCAAGCCGATTACGCATCTGGATATAGAGCCATTCAGTGTCCGCTTTGGCGGGCCTATCTACGATTTCGATGTGGAGCAATACATTTCGAAAAAGGAAGCTCGCAAGATGGACAAGTTCATCCACTATGGCATTGCCGCAGCGGATCAGGCCATCAAGGATGCGGGCATCGAAGCCACCGAAGAAAATGCCAACCGCATTGGCGTGGTAGTCGGTTCCGGCATCGGGGGTATCAGTGGCATCGAGCAAGGTTATGCAGCCTATCTCAAAGGCGGACCCAGAAAAATATCACCTTTCTTTGTGCCGGCGAATATCGTGAATATGGTGGCCGGCCATATCTCCATTATCAATGGTTTCAAAGGCCCCAATATTTCCATTGTATCCGCCTGCAGTACCGGTGCACATTGCATCGCTGATGGCATGCGCATGATCCAGTATGGGACCAGTGATGTGATTGTTGCCGGTGGCGCCGAGATGGCGACTTCACCGACTGGCCTGGGCGGTTTTGCCGCCGCACGGGCATTGTCTACCCGCAATGACGATCCCCAGGGCGCCAGCCGTCCATGGGACAAGGATCGAGACGGCTTCGTCCTCAGTGACGGTGCGGGTGTCGTGGTCATCGAGGAACTGGGGCACGCTCGCGCCCGTGGTGCCAATATCTACTGCGAACTGGTTGGTGTGGGTATGAACTCCGATGCCTATCACATGACGTCTCCTTCGCCCGGCGGTGAAGGCGCCGCAGAATGCATGCGTCTGGCGATGGAAGACGGTAATGTCAATGCAGAAGAGGTGGCCTATATCAATGCACACGGTACCTCGACGCCGGCAGGTGATGTGGCAGAAACCATGGCCATGAAACGGGCCTTTGGTGATCACGCACACAAGCTGTGTGTGAGCTCCACCAAATCCATGACCGGGCATATGCTCGGGGCGGCCGGGGGAGCGGAAGCCGTGTTTACCATTCTCGCCTTGCGGGATCAGGTCGCACCGCCGACCATCAATCTGGACAATCCGGATCCGGAATGCGATCTCGATTACGTTCCCCATACGGCCAGAGAACTCTCGATGGAAGTGGCATTGTCCAATTCCTTCGGCTTTGGTGGTACCAACGGTACCCTGGCATTTCGTCTGCTTAAAGATTGATTCGATCACTCGTTAACGGCCAACCCCGGGATCAGGTATCCATACTTGACCGGGGTTTGCAGTTTGGTGACGGGTTGTTCGAAACCGTTGCGGTCACAAACAATCGGCCCTGCCTGTGGGGCTACCATGTACAGCGTCTGCAATCGGGCTGTGATCGATTGCGCATTGCCTTTCCGAACGTCCGGCAATTGTCACAGGAGGCGCAGCAACTCATCGACAGGCAACAACAGGCTGTGTTGAAAATTACCGTGACCCGTGGTGTCAGTGAAAGAGGCTACAAGGTTCCTGCTGAATCCTCCCCCACACGTATTCTGTCCCTGTTTCACTGGGATGGTCCATCGATGGATCAGATGCGTATCGTCGTGTCTCACCGGCGCCTCGGAAATAATGCAGATCTGGCCGGCATCAAGCACCTCAACCGCCTGGAACAGGTGCTGGCCAGGCTTGAGTGTCCCGAAGGTACACAGGAAGCCCTGATGCAGAACCAACGCGGGTACATCATCGAAGGCATCATGAGTAATGTTTTTTTTCAGCGCGGTACCCAGCTTTTTACGCCATCGCTGGATCGTTGTGGTGTGGCGGGAGTGGTAAGACAGTTGATTCTGGATGTGGCTGAGGGTGAAGGCATTGCAATTAAAATGGGAAATTTTACCCTGGACGATGTGCTTCAGTCTGATGCCTTGTATTTGACCAGTTCACTCGGCGGCATTCGACGCGTCGCTGATGTCATGGGATATGACTGGCGACCGGGGACTGTATTCCATCCGCTGCTTGCCAAAGCAGCAAAACAAGTCTTCAGTCATGCTTAAGCTCACGGTGAAACTGTTTCTCAAATCCACCTTGGTGGTGTTGCTGCTGGCATGCCTGGCCGGTGCTTTGGTCTGGAACCAATATAAGGGATTTCTGGCAGCGCCATTGGCGATTCCCGAACAGGGGATGGTGTTGAATGTGCCCCAAGGCATGTCGCTGCGCGGATTGGCCAGTCATCTGGAACAGCAGAAAATTGTCGATGATGCGCGCCTGCTGCGTCTGTATGGCCGACTTCATCATGAAGCCACACAAATCAAGGCTGGAGAATACAAACTGCTACCCGGCATGACGCCGGTGTCGCTGCTGGATCTGCTCGTGGCTGGAAAGACCGTCAGCCATTCCATTACCCTGGTGGAAGGCTGGACCTTTGAACAGATGATGCAAACCATCAACCGGCATCCAGAGCTTCGCCACAGCTTCAAAGATCTGAGTAGCGAGGAAATCATGCAGCGTCTGGGACGTGCAGGAGAACATCCAGAAGGGCGTTTCTTCCCGGATACCTATCTGTATCCTCGGAACTTCTCGGATCTTGAGCTGTTGAAACGTGCTTACGAGCGCATGCAGAAAACCCTGGCTCAGGCCTGGTCCCGACGCCCTGAGGATCTGCCGTTGAAATCGCCCTATGAATTGCTGATTCTCGCTTCCATCGTGGAAAAGGAAACCGGCAGAGCAGGGGAGCGGGATCGTATCGCCGGCGTATTCATCCGGCGGCTGAAAAAGGGCATGAAGTTGCAAACGGATCCCACTGTGATCTATGGCATGGGTGCCAGCTACAAAGGCAACATACGCCGCAAGGATCTGCACAAGCCGACGCCTTACAATACCTATGTCATTTCCGGACTGCCGCCGACGCCGATTTGCATGCCGGGACGGGAGTCCATCTTTGCCGTGGTCAACCCCGCGAAAGAGAAGGCTCTGTATTTTGTCGCCAAAGGTGACGGCAGTCATCAGTTTTCTGCTACCCTGACTCAACACAATGCTGCGGTTCGCAAATACCAGTTGAAGAAATAATGTCCCGAGGTTCATTCATTACACTTGAAGGTATAGAAGGTGCCGGAAAAACCACTTGCATGTCCCAGGTGCGCAATCTCCTGAAACAAGCAAGTATCGATTTTCTGGAAACCCGTGAACCCGGTGGGACGCAGCTCGGCGAAGATCTGCGGCAGCTTCTTTTGGGACACAAACACACGGGCATGAGTGATGATGCAGAGCTGCTGCTGATGTTTGCTTCCCGTGCGGAGCATCTGCAGCAAAAAATTCTGCCGGCCCTTGATGAAGGACGATGGGTGTTGTGCGATCGCTTTACCGATGCTACTTATGCCTATCAGGGAGGCGGGCGAGGAATTGCGTTTTCCCGCATTGAAGTTCTTGAAAACTGGGTACAGTCAGGACTCAAACCTGATCTCACCCTGCTACTGGATCTGCCCGTAGCGCAGGGATTGGAAAGAGCAGGAAAGCGCTCGGCACCGGATCGCTTTGAAAGCGAAGCCATGGGATTTTTTGACAAGGTGCGGCAGTCTTATCTGCAACTGGCTGCCAGGGAACCGGACCGCATCAGGATCATCGATTCCTCGCAGGCGTTGGATGCTGTGCTGGCACAGATCACCACAACAGTGAATAATTTTTTGTCGAAAAACACATGATGCACGATCTGCTTCCCTGGCATATGGAAAACTGGACGCGTCTGCTGGAAACGCGCAGACAGGGACGCCTGCCCCATGCAATGCTGCTTACAGGGATCGCCGGATTGGGCAAGACCCGATTTGCCAGGCAGTTGGCGGAAAGTCTGCTGTGTGAGCAGCCCGCAGACGATGGTATGGCCTGTGGTAGTTGCAGGCAGTGTCTGCTGCTGGAGGCGGGTAGCCATCCTGATCTGCGCCTGGTTGCTCCGGAAGCGGGAAAAACCCAGATAGGCATAGATGCCGTGCGGGAACTGGTCGCCGGCAATACGCTTTCCGTCGGAGAGGAAGCTCACCGGGTGTTTATCGTCAATCCAGCGGACAGCATGGGCAGGGCAGCCGCAAATGCCTTGCTGAAAACCCTCGAGGAGCCCATCGAGGGCTCGCTTATCATCCTGCTTAGCGCACGGGCAGACAGGCTTCCCATCACCATTCGCAGCCGTTGTCAGCAACTGAAGATTGCTGCGCCGGCTCAAGATGAGGCCATCGCCTGGATAGTACGCAATACGCAGGTATCATCAGCTCAGGCGCTGCAACTGTTGCAGCTCGCCAAGGGGGCTCCTCTGAATGTGCCTGCGTTGATCGAAAACAATGCACTGGAGCGGCATAATCAATTGCTGCAGAATTTTGTGGCGCTTGCTGCGGGTAAGGCATCGGCTGTACAGATCAGCGAGGCCTGGCTCAAGGAACAGGCGCTGTCGCAGTTGCTGGTTTATATGGCGTCATGGATAGAGGCAATCGTCCGTAAAAAGATGGCACCACAGTCAGAACTTGCCTTTCCACCCTTGCAAAGCCTGTCTGAACGGTTAGACTCAAAGCCTGCATATCAACTGCTCGACAAACTGCATTCAACCGAACGTATGAGCATGAACAATCTGAATCCACAACTGGCTCTGGAAAGCATTTTGCTGGAGTGGGGCCGAATCGCAAACGGGGAGATCTGACTATGGCTATGCCAGGATTCCAGCAAGGTATCATCAACCTGTCCATCAAGGACAAGGATACCCTGTATCGCGCCTATATGCCTTTTGTGGAAAATGGCGGGCTGTTCATCCCGACCATCAAGAAATACGAGCTGGGAGATGATGTCTTTATCCTGCTCAACCTCATGGACGATACGGAACGTGTTCCCGTCGCCGGGAAAGTCATCTGGATAACGCCTGTTGGTGCCATGGGAAATCGTACTGCCGGTATTGGCGTACAGTTTGGTCCTCATGATGAGGGCGTCACTCGCAACAAGATTGAAATCCATCTGGCGGGCATGCTGGAGCTGGATAAACCGACGGATACCATGTAGTGCTCATCGATTCCCACTGCCACCTGGATCGGGTGGATCTTTTGCCCTATCAGAACGATTTCTCCATTTTCATGCAGCAGACCCGGGAAGCCGGCGTGGATCGCATGCTGTGTGTGAGTATCGATCTGGAAAGTTATCCGGACATGCTGGCTCTGGTGCTGCCGTATGAAGACATCTCTGTCTCGGTCGGTGTACATCCCAACGATTTTGATCGCCATGAGCCAAGTGTGGATGAGCTGCTGGAACTGGCCAGTCATCCGCGCAATGTGGCTATCGGTGAAACCGGGCTGGATTTTTTTCGCAGTGAGGGCGATGTGGAATGGCAGCGGCAGCGATTTCGCACCCATATACAGGCCGCCAGGGAAGCGGGTAAACCGCTCATTATTCACACCCGTGATGCTCGTGAGGAAACCCTTGGCATCATGAAAGAAGAGAAGGCAGAACAGGCGGGCGGGGTATTGCATTGTTTTACAGAGAACTGGGAGATGGCCAGTGCTGCGCTGGACATGGGCTTCTATATTTCCTTTTCCGGCATCGTCACCTTCAAGAATGCCCAGGAACTGCGGGATGTGGCTGCCAGGGTACCCCTGGAAAAGATGCTGATCGAAACAGATTCACCGTATCTGGCGCCAGTCCCCTATCGCGGTAAGCCGAATGAGCCAAAGTATGTACGCCAGGTTGCCGAGACCATTGCAGAACTTCGTGGCATGGATACCGGCGATTTGGCCACGCAAACAGCGCAAAACTACCTCAGATTGTTTGAGGCTACTGTCTAGCGCATACGGGTAAATCGCCATTGCTCACTACGGATTACGCGTTTTCCAGTCTTTTTCTACTTCGTCGAGTGCTTCCCTGATTGCCTGGAGAATATAGCTCACGGTCTTTGTTTCATCGATCTCCGGAATGTCCCAGTCCGAGATGCTCAGATATTTATCGACAAGTTTGCGCGTATCTTCCACCAATTCGCCTCGATATCGCTCTATTTCAATCTGTTGTATATCAGTCATGACTGGTTCTCCATCCGATAAAATTGACCTACAAAGGTTGGGTATTAAGTCGGGGCAAATCTGTATTTTTCAAGGATTCTGCTATCCTAAATAGAAAAGAACAAGAATGATTTTTTAGATAACAGACAGGAGGAACAAACCATGGCATCACAAAATCAACCTTCATATCCCAATGCCCCCGACGACTGGTCTCCCGAGACCGCAGTGGAACATGCCAAAGAGGAGCAGATAGAATTGACCAGCGATCATTGGGAAGAACTGGCCGCATTGCAGGAATACTATGCCAAACATGAACGTGTAAATCTTCGCGAGCTCAGCGATGCGCTGGAAGAACGCTTCCATGCCAAGGGGGGGAAGAGGTACCTTTTTTCACTCTTTCCAGGAGGCCCCATAGCACAGGGTTGCCGTCTGGCGGGGCTGGAAATGCCTCGTGGTGCAGTAGATCAAGGGTTTGGCAGTATCGTCTAGCCGCGATTGCGGATATACACTGCTGAAAGGAAGGTTGATGTAAAACCGCTTCCATATTGTGGTGTTGTAGAAATACAGTTCTAACCCTGGTCAAGAGGAAAGGGATTCAATTGGCGAGCCACTCGTCGATGGCCTTGCGGATCGGCATGTCGCCAGTATGTGCCAACGAATACATGTTGGCAACAGTGGGGCTTTAATATTGCCTGCCTGTATCACCATGTTGTACCTGATCAGGGAAAATCATCGTAAGGCGGCTTGTCTTCAAGTCCGATCTTTTTTCGTTTGGCAATGACGGTGGACGCCAAAAAGGCGCCGGCGAGCAGCCCCAGACAGCGCAGCAGGTTGACCATCAGGGGCGATAGCTGATGTTTTGGTGGAAGCTTGCCACCAAACTCAGTAATCAGTGTTTCATCGATGTGTCCTGGCAGGAAGAGCAAAACAATAGCCATGAATGAAAATACACCGATCCAGCATGCCAGTTTGTTCCGGGTGAATGCCCAAAGGAGACGATAGAAAACAGCACCGACCACTATGCTCAGTAGGATTTCAATGCTCAGTATACGAATCATGCGATGCTCCTATTCATGTTTTAAGGCTTTCCTGCTGCAGTTGCCATTCCATGGATGCTTGGATGGATTCCACTGGCTCCAGACCATCCGCGATTATCGCACCGTTCATCACCACCAACGGGCCACGGCGTGCACCCAGCTCCGCAGCACGGATATCATCGGGAAGTAGCTCAATGCTGAGCTTCATGCCCATTGCACTAGTCGCGCAGTTGAGGCGTTTCTTCAGTCGCAAAACATCCTCACCCTGTCCGATAATCTGCAATCGCAGCTTCGGGGCGATATCAGAAACATTGATTCCGCATTGCGCATTCATTTCACGCCTTTCCAGCTTGCCAGCACATGGGCAAACACGGGCACAGCCAGCAGAGTGAGGAAGGTGCCGGTGAGCAGACCCCCGATGGCGACGATGGCCAGGGGGGAGAGGCGCTCGATACCCACGGCCCATTCCAGGGCGATGGGTAACATGCCCACGGCAGCGGAGACCGCTGTCATGAGAATGGGACGGGTGCGGATGGCTACCGCAGCCAGCAGGGCTTCATCAAGAGCTTTGCCCTGTTTCAATGCCTGCCGGCTAAAGTCAACCAACAGGATGCCGTTGTTCACCACCACCCCCATGAGCAGGATCAAGCCCATAAATCCCGGCATGGAACCGAACTTGCCAGCGATCATCAGACCCCAAGCAGCGCCGATAATGGCCAGGGGCAGGGTGAATAGAATGGCCAGGGGTTGGAGGAAGGAACGGAAAGTTACCACCAGCATCAGGTAAAGTAGAGCCAGTCCGATGCTGAATGAGTGTACCAGGCGTTGGAAGGATTCCTGGAGCTGTTTGTATTCTCCTTCGAAGTGGATGCTGTAACCGCGTGGTAACTGCAGACCGTTAAGGGACTGCTCCACCCGTTCATGCAGCCTGGTGATGGATATGTTTCTCCGCCAGGCAAGCACGTCAACCATGGGCAATAGTGCCTGGTGGGTTTCGGCGGTGGGTTCAGTGATCCAGCGGGGCGTGGCCATGGCCGCCAGGGGCACCAGCGTACCATCGCTGATACGAATGTTGAGGGCCGCCAGCGTTACCAGGCCATCCCGCTGGTCTGCTTGCAGACGTACCCAGATTGGAATGGCATTCTCGCCGGGCACCCGCAGGTTGCCGCCGGGCATGCCGTTCACCTGTGTCGCTACCTGTTCTGCAACCTGCATGGCAGTGAGGCCATAGAGGCGGGCGCGGGCCGGATTGACGTTGAGTTCGATGCGTAGGGAAGTACCCTGCCAGCTGCGTTCCACCCCGGTGAGTCCACCCACGTTCTTCAGTCGTGCCATGGCTTCATCGGCCAGGCGGCTAAGGACAGCAGGATCGGCACCCTGAATCATCACGTCCACGCTGGCACGGATGGAAGACAGGGGCGTGGCACCATAGACTGCCATGTTGGCCGAAATGAGTCCGGGTATCTGCTGCAGTCGGTGACGAATGCGGTTCTGGATGCTCCAGATGTCCTCGTCACGGTGAAATCGATCCACCAGGTTCAAAGTCATCTCTCCCTGCTGCAGGCGCCGTTGTGCCCCAAAGGCCTTGACGGCGGCTTCGGATCCCACGACCGTAGAGGTGAACAGGATCCAGTCTGCGGGCACTTCTTCCTCGACGATTTTTTCAACCTGAGCCATGTATTGCCGCATGTGGTCGTCATCCGTATCTGGCTGAACCTCGAAGGTGATGCGAGTGACGCCCGTGTCCATCATGGGCATGATCTCTCGACCGAGAAAGCGCATCTGGTTGGCCGATGCCGCGAACAGCAGCAGAAATCCGACAATGATCATGGCGCGGTGTTTCAGCCCCCAGGTCACCAGTGCCAGGTAGAATCGTTTCAAAGGCTCGGTGATGAAACGGTCGAAGGGGCGCAGCAACCAGCCCAGAGGGTCGTGTTGACCGGGCTTGACAATCCAGGGCGCCAGCAGGGGAATAAGGGTCACTGAAGCGATGAGTGATGCGATCAGTGCAATGGAGAGCGTTACAGTAAGCGGCCGCAACACTTGCTGCACATAGCCGCCGATGAACATGATGGGGATCAACACCAGCACCGTGGTGGCAGTGCCGGCTGCATCCGCCAGGAGAATTTCTTTCGTGCCGTTGATGGCTGCGGTGAGGCCGGTTTCCCCCAGTCGCATCATTCGCCGCTCGATATTCTCGATGACAACAATGGCATCATCCACCAGCAATCCCACCGCGATGATGATGGCCGACAGGGTCACCATGTTGAATTCGTAGCCGATGGCCTTGAGTACCGCAAAGGTGATCAGGTAGGAAACCGGCAGTACCAGGGCCACGACGATGGCGGCTCGGGTGTTACCCAGAAAAAGCAGGATCACAAAGATGGTCATCAAAATGGCATCGCGTAGGCTGTCGAGCATGTTGCTTACGGTAAGCCCGATGAGCCGACCTTGAGTATCGGCAATTTCCATGTGCAGTGTCGGAAAGCGGTCTTTTATTTCTGGCAGCGCCTTCTGCAGCGTGTCGATGACATGCTGGGAGTAACCTTTTTCGGAACGCAGCAGTGCCAGGGCTACAGCGGGTTTGCCATTGCCCCGGTAGAGTGATGTGGCATCGGCAGCACCCCAGCCCACTTCGCCCAGGTCACCCACTCTGATGTGATCCCCGCCGGGGAGGGGAACCAATGCAGCGGCCAGGTCCTCGGGTGTTTTTGCCAGCGTTTGGGCGGTGAGTAGATATCGGTTGCCTTCTTGGTGAATGAGTCCTGCGGGGCGCGAGAGGTTGGAGCCGGACAGTGCAGCCGCCACTTGGCCAACGCTCAGCCCATGGGCGGCCAGGCGATCTCGATCCAGGCTTACAGACACCTGCCGGTGTTCACCACCGAAGACCTCCGCCTCGGCCACGCCGGGGAGATTGAGCAGAGCATCGCGTAGCGGATTTTCCGCCAACCGGCGCACGTCGCCCGAGTCCAGCCCGCTTCCTTTCGCTGGGGTTACCGCCAGCACCATCACCGGCCGGGCGGCATCGGTGATCTTGAACACCAGAGGGTCGCGGATGCCGTCGGGCAACAGGCCACGTACTCTCGAGAGTTCTGTGGTTACGGCATTGGCGGCGGTTTCTATGGGTTTGCCGTATTCGAATTCCACCTGTACTGCCGAGACCCCGTCGCGGGACGTGGAGGTGACTCGCCGCACTCCGTCGATGGCGGACATACGTACCTCGACTGGGTGGGTTACTTCGCGCGCCACATCGGTAGCGGCTGCGCCCGGCCATTTGGTGACTACCGAAACGTTGGGACGGTTGACGTCGGGGAACAGGTTGGTGGGCATCTGGATATAGCCCAGTACACCCATCAGCACCACTACCAGGGTTGCCGACAGGATGGCGTGAGGCTGCTGCAGTATGCTGCCGATCTTCATGCGGCGGGCTCCACCACCACAGTGTCGCCATCATGCAGTTGCAGCAGTACGCTACGGTGCGCCACGACTACCGACTCACCGGGTTTCAGATCGCCGTGGATGGCCACTCGCTTGTCCCCTTCCAGTAATACTTCTACCGGTATCTTGTGCAATTTTCCATCACGCACGGCGAAGAGCCATGCTTTGCCTGTGCCGGCGTTTGCCAGTGCCCGGTGGGGTACAGTGAGGGCATTCCTTGCCGATTTGAGGATGGCCATCGCAGGAATGCGTGAGCCACTGGGAAGGTGGAAAGGCAAGGTGTCGAGATCCGCTTCAGCAGAACCCAGGGCGCGGGCATCGACTGCAGGAAAGATCCTGTCCAGTTCGATAGTGCGCTCCTGTTTCCCGTGCCGGATTACGATCTTTGTGCCGGGATGTACCCGGGACAGGATTTCCTGCGGCAGAGTGACTTTCAAGCGCGCGGCCGATTCGGCGTTCAATCTGTACAGTTTTGTACCAGGCTGGACAGCATCACCCGGTTCGGTCAGACGAGCGGCGACTACTGCTTCTACCGGCGCCTGTACTTCGCCGTAACCAATGCGCACGTCCAGCGCGGATATTTGCCGTTTCAGGCTGTTCACCTTTTCGCGTGCGGCCACCCAGGCAGTGCGTCTTGCTTGCAGAGCCTCATCACTGGTGAGACCTTTCCTTTTCAGATCCTGCTGGCGGTGGTGTTCGTCCTTGGTACGCTGTACCTCGGCCTTGGCTGCCTTGAGCTGGGCTTCCAGACTGGCGCGGTTTTCCAACAACTCGCGTACATCGATGCTTGCCAGGAATTCGCCGGAGTGAACCTGGACGCCTTCCCGTGGGCCCATTTTCAGCACGGTGCCTGCAACCTGTGCGCGCAAGGTGATTTCCTGGCTGGCGCTTACCTCGGCCAAGGTGGGAAATCCTCGGATCAGATCGCCTTTGGTAGCATTTGCCACATGCAGTGCCCATGGGGCAGGTTCGGGTGGCGGCATCCTAGAAAGTTCCGCAGCCCGTTTCTGGCGGATCTTCATGCCGATGCCGATGGCGGCGAGGATTACCAAAAGAATGATCAAGCCGACGAGCGTAGATTTGATTCCGGATTTCATGCACAAAGGTTCCTGTCTAAGTAGGGTTGGAGGGCTTCTTCCGTCTTGAATTTTCCTGAGCAGTCGATGACCAGATCTACGCCTTTCGCTGCCCAATCGACGGCTTCTGGTTCGGCGAGGTTGCTGAAACCAACCTCTTGTTTGCATTCCAGGCGAACCCGGGCATCGATGATTTCTTCAAGTGAAATACGATTTCTGAACTAACCCCCCAAAGCCGCACGCGCGGCCCGTGCAAAAGACTCTGTAAGGGTCGGGTGAGGATCGATAGTTCCGGCAATTTCTTCCAGGGGTATTCCGGCTTTTACGGCCAATGCCGCCTCTCCCATCATTTCCCCGGCGCCCTCTACCAGGGCATGGATGCCCAGTATTCTGTGGCTGCTGTGCTCATAGATTATCTTGAGCAATCCTGCGGCCCTGTTTGTGATTTGCGCTCTGGCATCCTGTGAAAAGTTGTACTTCGCCACGCCGTAGTCGAGTCCTCTAGACTGGGCCTGGACTTCGGTGAGTCCGACCATCGCAAGTTCAGGTTCGCTGAAAATAACGGCGCTGTTTGTATCCCGGTCTGGAAAGGAAACCGCCTCGCCTGACAGGTTTCTGGCTAGTGCCAAACCCTGGGCGGTAGCCCAGTGTGCATACATGGGAGACCCTGTAACGTCACCAAGAGCAAAGATATTGGGTTCTTTGGTTTGCAGGCTGTCGTTTACCTCGATGCCATCAGATCCTTGCTGGATAGCGGTGTTTTCCAGGCCCAATCCCGCCACGAACGGGCGACGACCGGTTGCCAGCAGTACGGTGTCAGCAAACAGATGCGCATTCTCATCAGCTATATTCCGGTATTCGACAAAGACACCGGAACCTGTGTGTGAAACTCTCTCTACGCGACAATCGGTGATGATGCGGATATTCTCCTCGCGCATCTTGTGCAGAAGCTGCTTCGTGAGTTCCTCGTCCATCGAAGCGAGTATGCGGGCATCTGCCTCCAGCAGAGTCACTTCGCTTCCAAGGCTGTTGAATGTCTGACCCAGTTCGATCCCGGTCGGACCTGCGCCGATGATGACCAGCTTGTGGGGAATATAATTGATGTCCAGCAATTGCCTGCTGTTCTTTACACGATGGTCATTGATTCCCCTGATTGGCGGTTGATAAGGACTTGATCCCGTGGCGATGATCGCCTGATTGAATTCAACGATTTCGGAACCTTCTCCATTGGGAGAGATGCGCACATGATGTGTATCAAGCAGCCTTGCGCTACCAAGGATCACGTCCAATGTGGAGAATTGCTGTGTCTGCTGCATTGCATCGGTGCTGCGCAGATGCAGGATGACTTGCTTGCGCTCCTGAATGGCACTCCAGTCGATGTGAACGTCATGTGTGGGCAGGCAAAGCCCGAATGTGACCGCTTCACGTATTTCGCGCAAGCGACGGGCAGATTCACGAATGATTTTTGATGGAATACAGCCCTCAAACAGGCTAGTGCCTCCAAGGCCCTGACCTTTTTCGACCAACAACACCTGTTTACCGGTACTGGCCAGCTCCATGGCCGCAGGTGTCCCACCGGGTCCACCGCCGATGACCAGAAAATCATACTTGTCTAACATGTCAGCCAGTCTCCAGGTTTCTCGATAATATGTTCGAAGGTCTGCATGAAGCGCGCCGCATCTGCACCATAGATAACACGATGGTCACAGCTGAGGACAAAGTTGGCCATGCCATTCTTCGCTGCGCCAACGGACAGAATGGCTGCTGCACCAAGAGGAACGATCGCTTCAAAACTTGTGACCACATCGAACACGCCCAGGTTGGAGAGATAGATGGTAGCCCCTTCGTACTCGTCCGGGGTCAGTCGCTGCCTGGCGAGTTTCTCCTTGAGCCTGTTCCAGTTTGTTGCCAGTTCCTTGATCGGGCGTTCGGCTGCATCTCTGATCACCGGGGTTACGAGGCCGTGGGGAATGTCTGCTGCAATACCGACATCGACCCGTTTTCGTGTTACCAAGCCAACAGAGGTGTAAACCTCGTTGAACAACGGATGTGCTTTCACTGCCAGCGCGAGTGCCCGTGCCAGCAACAGGGTAAAGGAAAGTTGTACTTCCCTGGCCGCCAGATGCAAAGGGTCTATCTGAAACACACTGCTGATGCGAAATGTTGGTGTGTTCAATGTGGCAATCATGTTTTCGGCGACCGCCCGGCGCATCGGGGTCAGGAGCTTGTAATGCCATTCAGGACCGGCATCCAGATTAGGCTGAGGGCTCTGAAGTGCGGCTGCCAGAATTTGTGGGGCATGGATGACACCCTGAAAATCTGCTGCAATGGTTGTGGGATCAATGCCCAGTTCCTGTGCCAGCGCACGTGCGTAGGGAGATATCTTTGCTGCCTTGCCGCTGATGGAATGTACGCTTGTTGTGTGTGAGGCAGGCAGGATTGGTGCCGCTTTGGCCGATTCGGCAACAGCTTTTCTTGCTGCTACCTCGGGTTGTTCTTTTGCGGATATTTCAGGAGAGGGGGCTAAGGGGGCAGCTGTCAGGCCAGGCGGCTTACTTGTATCAGCGCTATCGGCAATATAGCCGATGACGCCCTTTACCGGAATATCACTGCCGACCTCGGCCAGTGGGCCTGCCAGATAACCGTCGGAGAATGCTTCTACATCCATGATGGCCTTGTCTGATTCTACTTCGGCCAGGACATCCCCTTTTTTTACTTGATCACCGGGCTTTTTCAACCAGTTGGTTAGGTGGCCGGTCTCCATGGTGTCAGAAAGCACGGGCATGGTGATTGCTTGCTTGTTCATGAGGCTGCTCCTGGTAGCAGTATCTGTCGTGCAGCGTCTACAATGGATGATACGGTGGGGATGCTCGCCGTCTCGAGTTTCCCGTTGTAGGGTGCGGGAAGATTCAGTCCCGCATGACGTCTGGCCGGTGCGTCCAGATCGTAGAAACAGCGCTCTGTAAGTGTTGCAATGATCTCCGCACCCGCACCGGCAAAACCACAATCTTCCTCTACTACCAGTAAATGATGGGTTTTCTGTATGGAAGCGGCGCAAGTATCCCAATCAATTGGATGCAAACTGCGCAGATCAATGACTTCCACCTCAATACCTTCCTCTGTCAGCCGTTCTGCGGCATTTTGCGCCAGGTTGGTCATGCGGGAATAGCTGATGATGGATAGATCCTTCCCGGGACGCCGCACCAACGCACGGTGCATGGGAATCGGTTCCAGTTCCATATCCAACGGTCCCTTGCTGAAATACAGCAGCTCGTGTTCCAGGAATATGATTGGCTCGTTGCTGCGAATGGCCTGGCGCAGTTGCCACCAGGCATCCTGTGGCGTGGAGGGTACAGCGATACGCAGACCCGGAACATTCATTAGTGTATGCTCCAACCGTTGTGAATGTTGCGCAGCCAGCTGTTTGGCCACGCCACCGGGCATGCGTACTACCAAAGGCATGGGAAACTGTCCGCCGGACATGAAGGGAATTTTCGCTGCCATATTGATGATGGCATCCAATGCCAGGAGGGCAAAGTTGATGGTCATGATTTCAACGACGGGGCGCATGCCTGTCATGGCAGCCCCGACGCCCAGGCCGGTGAAGCTGCCTTCCGAGATTGGCGTGTCCCGTACTCGCCATTCACCGTACTTGGCATACAGATCCTGGGTAACCCGGTAGCTACCCCCGTAGAGACCCACATCCTCCCCCAAGATGAAAACGCCATCATCGGCAGCCATTTCCTCATCCACGGCCCTGTTCAGTGCCTGCCAGAAAAGCATGTCTTCAGCCATCAGATCAATACCTCACTGCCGCGGTTGCAATTCAGTGCCTGCCAGGCCGCATCCATATTCGGCTCTGGGCTTTGCAGTGCATATCGCACCGATTGCTCCACCAGTTCCGCGATCTGCTTTTTCATCACGACGATGTCTTCAGGTTGAGCATAACCCTCTCGATGCAGATGGCCGGCAAGGTGCGTGATGTTGTCCGAGCCGACAGCATCGAGCTGTTCCTGTGTTGGATAGTCGGGAATGCTTTCCTCCAGTACCACGGTTACCGGATCTTCATCCTTGAATGCCTGCACCTCCACCTTGGGTCGATAGCTTCCAGGATCGGACATGGAGTGGCCGCGAAAGCGGTAGGTCTCGATTTCCAGAAACTGTGGTCCGGTGCCTTCCCGTATACGCTGCAAGGCAGATCGAGTGGCCTGATACACTGCCAGCACGTCCATGCCATTGATTTTCTCGGCCGGGATGCGATAGCCGCAGGCACGCTTGTAAATTTCCGTAACCGCAGAGTGACGGTGGATTTCGGTGCCGATCTGATAACGGTTGTTTTCGCATACAAATAGCACGGGTAGTTTCCACAGGGCAGCCATATTGAGCGATTCATGGAAAGTCCCCTGGTTTACTGCACCATCACCAAAGAAACAGATAACTGCTTCGGGAAGTTCCTGCATGGCAATGCTGTATGCGACTCCCGTAGCTACCGGGTAGGTTTCTCCGACGATGCCATAACCACCCATGAAACGTCTTTCGCGATCGAACAGATGCATGGATCCTCCCATGCCGCCACTGCACCCATCTCTGCGGCCAAAAAGCTCCGCCATGACCTTGTTTGCAGGTACACCGCGCACCAGTGCATGAACGTGTTCACGGTAGGTGCTGACGATGTAATCAGTGGGTTCTGCGGCGTGGAGCACACCAACGGCAACAGCTTCCTCTCCAGGATAGAGATGGAGGAAGCCGGCAATATTACCCTGTGTGTACTCATGTGCTGCACGCTCCTCAAAGGCGCGAGCCAGCAACATATCAGATAACATCGAAAGTAGCGTATCGCGTTTCATTCTGTGCTCCTGAATAGCAATGACTAATTAAAATAGTCTTCCTGGCCTCGAAATACTGTCACTTGGATGACAGATAAGGGATGATGTGCAAATATTCTGTTTGAACGTGAACAGGTTTCATTCGAGACGGTGTGACATGGCAACAAACAACTTCAGTTTTGGCGATAAAAAACCTGATATGGAAATCAACAAAAGTGCGGCATCCAAGCCCAAATTCTGGCAACGCATGGATTTCAATTTGTTGCTGTATATTCTATTGATGTGGGCTTCTTTCTATTTGTGGCAGGGATACGATAAGGCAAAAAACGAGGAGATCCCATACAGTGAGTTTTTGCAGCATGTCGAAAAACGCGAGGTGAAAGAGGCGTTGATCACCGACAAGCTGATCACAGGTGCCTTGACAACACAGGACGAGACAACCAGAAAGCCCCGTCGCTTTTTTACCATCCCCTTGGCAGATACACATCTGGCCGAGAAGCTGGAAAAGCAGGGAGTCAAATATACGGTACGTCATAACACTGACTGGCTGGGGAACTTCATCTTCAACTGGGTTTTACCTTTCGGTTTGCTGTTTTTGCTATGGACCTGGATGGCGAAACGCATGGGTTCGATGGGGCAGGGTTTCCTCAATCTTGGTAACAAGGTGCATATACATCCGGATTCTTTACCGAAGGTCACTTTTGATGATGTGGCAGGTGCCGAGGAAGCCAAACTGGAACTCAAGGAAAGTATTGATTTTCTGAAAAATCCTGGTCATATCCAACGCCTGGGCGGGCATATGCCAAAAGGAATTCTTCTGGTGGGTGCACCCGGTACAGGCAAGACGCTGTTGGCCCGTGCTGTTGCCGGCGAGGCGGAAGTGCCGTTTTTCAATATTAGTGGTTCAGAATTTATCGAAATGTTTGTGGGCGTCGGTGCCGCACGAGTGAGAGAGATGTTTGAGCAGGCGAGGACCAAGGCGCCCTGCATCATCTTTATCGACGAGATCGATGCCATTGGGCGTGCCCGTGGCGCCGGCCCTGTCATGGGCGGACATGATGAACGGGAACAAACCCTCAATCAGCTGCTAACGGAAATGGATGGTTTCGATCCGTCTACCGGTGTAGTGGTCATGGCCGCGACAAATCGTCCAGAGATATTGGATAAGGCTTTGTTGCGTGCCGGACGTTTCGACCGCCAGATTGTAGTGGACAAACCTGATCTGCAAGCCAGAGTGGAGATCCTCAAACTGCATACACGTAACATGAAGTTGGGAGCAGATGTTGATCTACATACTGTGGCGGCCCGTACACCGGGTTTCGTTGGTGCGGATCTGGCGAATATTGCCAATGAAGCTGCTATTCGTGCGGTACGTGAAAACCACGATGAAATTACCATGAAGGATTTTGAAGCGGCGATAGATCGGGTGATTGCCGGACCGGAAAAGCGCCATCGGGTACTGAATGCAGCTGAAAAACGCCGCATTGCCTATCATGAGTCTGGTCATGCGCTGGTAGCGGAAACGGTGCCGACGGGTGAGCCTGTGCACAAGGTTTCCATTATTCCCCGGGGTGTTGCCGCACTTGGTTTTACCCTGCAATTGCCGGTGGAAGAAAAGTTTCTGACAACGGAAAGCGAATACAAGGATCAGCTGGCGATTCTGTTGGGAGGGCGCGTGTCCGAGGAAATCGAATTTGGTGATGTTTCCAGTGGGGCACAGAATGACCTAGAGCGAGCCGCACAGATTGCGCGTGCCATGGTCACCCGACTGGGTATGAGCAAGAAACTTGGACCCCTGACTTATGGGCGTCGTAATACCCTGCAATACCTCGGAATCGAAGAGCATGAAGAACGCAACTACAGTGAAGCCACTGCTCAGCTCATCGACGAGGAAGTCAAGGGACTGGTAGAGGAGGGGCATCAGCGTGCATTGGATATCCTGAGTGGATTGCGACCGGTGCTGAACGATCTGGCGGCAATACTTGAGAAAAAAGAAGTGCTCAGTGGTGATGATGTGCAGCAACTGATGAAAGCGCACAACATTCAACCTCATGACTGAACTGTCGTCTGGCTATAACGGTTTCTGTGCAATGATCTGCATGTCGCTGTCAAATACATAGAAATGCGGTGTACCCGTCGAAAGCTCATACTCCATTATCTGCTCTGGAGTCAGTTGTTCGATATGCATAATGAGTGCACGCAATGAGTTTCCATGTGCTGAAATCAATACGGATGCTCCACGTTCGAGATGTGGCCTGATATGTTGGGTGTAGTAGGGGATGGTGCGAGCTGCTGTCATCGCAAGGCTTTCGCCTCCCGGCGGGGGTGTTGAATAACTGCGTCGCCAGATATGAACCTGCTCGGCACCATACTTTTCCTGCACGGCTTGTTTGTTTTGGCCCTGTAAATCTCCGTAGTAGCGCTCGTTGAGCTTTTCGGATATATAGATCTTCAGTTCTCTGACATCTGCATCTGAAGGGACAAAATGCTCATACCATTCGCCACTCAACTCATGTATGCGCATATACTGATCACAATGGTTATTCTGCTTCAGGATCTCATAGAGCGTATCCTGGGCGCGTAAAAGAGTTGAAGTAAAGGCGATATCGAAACTCATTTCCTTGAGTAAACCACCGGCCCTTACTGCCTCCTGCATGCCTTTGTGGCTCAGGGAAACATCGACCCAGCCGGTGAAGCGGTTCTGCTGATTCCAGATGGATTCACCATGACGGAGGAGCGTCAGGCAGGCTCTATTGCTATGCACGGTATCTGTTGCTTGAAAGACAATGAACCCATGTTCCCTTAGCCTGAAAGGACGGCATGGAAAATCCTCTAGTCGATTGGTTGATGTCGACCAAGAATTTCCAGAATTTCCGGTTCTGCTTCGGCAGGAATCGTGACCTTCACCTGATTCTTTTCCTTGTCCACGTAAATCTCTTCTTGCTCGATTCCGGTTGCAATAAGATCTTCTCTTACGTTTGCTAAGGTGTCGTATGATTTGAATGTTTTTGTAATGGTCTTGCTCATGATTGCATCTCCAAGTATATTTTTTACTAAAAACCGATCAACTTCGGGTCACTGTATCCCAAGGGGACGGATGTATCTGTCACATGGGTGACAGATGAGGACGCAATACTTCAGAGGTTCCCTGGTATCGGGAGGGCTCTGTCAAGTTATCGTAGCTACACACAAGAACGCTAGCAAATAGCAAGAGGGTCCATCGTTCTCTCAGATTGCAGGCACAACGCCAGTTACAATCTTCCATTCTTCAAAACCCTTCGCCCATAATTCCCTGTAAGACCGGGCAGACATCAAATGCCGATCATGGCGAAACAAATCACCAATCGGTCCCTGTGCCCAAAGCAGGCGTTGTGCCTGCTGCACCGATTTGAATCCTCGCATCTGCCGTTCTTTCTGACGCGTCGGTTGATGAGAATTTTCCGCCCGGTTGTTTCGGTAACGACCGGTTTCATGCTCCGCGCCAATACCCAATTCCCGATGGGCAGCACTATAACTTTTCAGCTTGTCTGTTACGATAATACGCGGTGAATAGCCACTGCCTTTCAATAACTTGCGAAAGAAACGTTTGGCTGCCTTGGCATTTCTTCTGGGTTGAACCAGGATATCCAAAACGTCTCCATCCTGATCCACCGCACGCCAAAGGTAATACGGCTTTCCTTTGATGCGGATAAACACCTCATCTACATTCCGAAAGCTCAACGTGAATCGGTGGTAAAGCCAGACCGCATGGCTGATGATTTCCGCAGGATGTCTAAATCCCGAGTACATTAATGCTTCATTTCTCATGAAGACAATCTACCATATCCGTAACAACCTGACAGAACCCGGACTGACCGTGCTGAACAAGGTATCTTGATGGATGTCGGGACCGCGCATAAGCGTAAATCAGGTTTCCTGTTTTTGAAGGGCTATTTTCGCAAATCCAGGTTTTTTTCAACAGCCTGCTAAGTTATGTGGAAGGTTATCGAATTCGCATTCAAGCTGTCTGTGAGCCTCTTCGTATCCAATATTAATGATCTCTTCGGCGCGGTTAAATTCCAGAAAACGTATGTGACCCAGGCGGGGCTGGATGAGTAGATCCGGTGGATCCATCTGCAGCCGGGTACGGGTGATCTGGGTCTCCATTACGTTGATCGAAGAGAGCAGTACCTCAAATATATTCGGCAATGGTTCCTCTGCCAGCCAGGCCCGGATCTGGTTCAGCGCCGGGTTGTCCAGCGACTGCAATCCAAGATTGATCCGTTCCATGGCCGCAAGGTACTTAGCTCCACCCATACGAGAAAGTGCCTGGGCGAAACCGCTATCCCCGGCAGATTTCAATGCTGTTTCAGGTGCTTTTCCGGCTACGATATCGTAATTGAGATCCACCGCAATCACGAATTCCGCCCCCATTGAACGAACTGTACTTACCGGAACAGGATTAACCAAGCCGCCATCCACCAGTACCCGTCCATCCCTGCGCACGGGAGTAAAAATGCCGGGCACCGAGATACTGGCACGCACCGCCTCAATCACATCCCCCTGATCCAGGGCAATCTCCTCCCCTGTGCCAATATCGGTAGCCACTGCCTGAAAGGGCAGTGGCAGATGCTCAATGGTTTCTGCGTGAACATACTCTCGCACAAAGTCAGACACCTTTTTGCCATCGATGAGTCCCGATTTGGG
>CAZFXI010000044.1:19350-25947 GCA_964522855.1 uncultured Sedimenticola sp. | reverse complement strand
ATGGTGCCGAAGGCCGGACTTGAACCGGCACGGCTTGCGCCACTACCCCCTCAAGATAGCGTGTCTACCAATTCCACCACTTCGGCATAAGTTTTCAAGCTCTACTGCTCTGACCCGGGCTCGGTTGCTGTGGTTTCACCCGTGTTGGAAACCGTGCCTTCTGGCGCAGGAATCTCTGGAATTTCAGATCCAGTTGCCCCCGTCGGTATTGCGGGCAAGTCAGATTCTGCAGCAGGGACTGGCTGACTTTCGGCGGTCTGAACATCGACCATCAGACCCGAATCCCGTGCTGCCTCCATTGCCATCCATGCCAAGGTAAGGCTGGTAACAAAAAACAGTAACGCCAGGACGCCTGTTGTGCGACTGAGGAAATTGGCCGAACCGCGGGCACCAAAGACCGTGGATGAGGCGCCGCTGCCAAAAGCAGCGCCGGCATCAGCGCCCTTCCCATGTTGAATCAGAATCAGGCTGATCAGCCCGATGGACAGAAACAGGTGAACCACTACTAAAATAGTATGCATTGAGCTTGTCTCTATAATTCCTTAATCGTTGGCAGCCGTACAGATGCCCAGAAAATCCTTGGCCGTCAGTGACGCGCCGCCGATCAGGCCACCGTCGATGTCAGCCTTGGCAAGCAGTTCTGCCGCATTGTCTGGCTTCATGCTGCCACCATAAAGGATGCGCAGGCCTTCAGCTACTGCGGCGCTGCTTTGTGCCACGCGCTCGCGGATAAATGCATGTACATCCTGCGCCTGTTCCGGACTGGCGGTCAAACCAGTGCCGATGGCCCACACGGGTTCATAAGCGATGACACCCTCCCCCAGCATGCCCACACCACAATGTCCGATCACCGCGTCGATCTGGCGAGCAACAACTTCTTCGGTGATGCCGCCTTCACGCTCTTCCTGAGTCTCACCAATACAGAATAGGGGAATCAAGCCCGCCTTGCGTGCGGCGGTGAACTTTTCCGCCACCTGCATATCGGTCTCGCCGTGATAGGTACGGCGCTCGGAGTGCCCAATGATGACGTACTTGCAAGCGAAGTCTGTCAACATGGAACCGGCAATTTCACCGGTATAGGCGCCGGATTCATGTACAGAGACATCCTGACCACCCCAGGCAATGGGCGTGCCAGACAACTGAGCCTGTACTTCGGGAATGAAAACTGCGGGAGGACAGACAGCTACATCCGCCATCTTTACCTCGGCTATACCTGCTTTCAAACCAGCCAACAGTTCCCTGACACTTGCCAGTGACCCATTCATCTTCCAGTTTCCAGCTACTAACGGTGTTCGCATCATTCACTCCTGCATGAAACCCCTCAAACAACCAAGTCAGGGCTTCCTGAAAAATCAAGCCGCGTAGTTTACCAAGTGAAGCAGAATTATCAATAATAATATTTATTCTGTTATTACAGCCATGACAGAATCTCTTGCACAGAATTTTAAAAGAGCGCACGATATTATAAATAATTCACATAAATGCGGTTAAGGCAGTATGAACCCAAAGGAACTTGAATCCGTTCGCAATCACGTAAGCTCCAAAGTAATCGGCCAGAAGAATCTCATCGACGGCATGCTCATCTGCCTCCTCGCAGACGGCCATCTGCTCGTCGAAGGCATGCCTGGCTTGGCCAAGACCACCGCTGTCAATGCCCTTTCTGAAGCATTGGAGGGCGATTTCCATCGGGTTCAGTTCACACCCGACCTGCTTCCCTCGGATCTGGTCGGTACAGACATCTACCGCCACGAAAAAGCTGAATTCGAATTTCGCCCCGGCCCCCTGTTTCACAACATCCTCCTGGCAGATGAAGTGAACCGGGCTCCAGCAAAAGTACAGGCGGCACTGCTGGAAGCCATGGGCGAGCGGCAGATCACCGTCGGCCAGAAGACTTATCCGCTGCCAGAACTGTTCATGGTGCTGGCCACCCAGAACCCGGTGGAGCAGGAAGGCACCTACCAGCTCCCGGAAGCGCAGCTGGACCGTTTCCTGATGCAGGTTGTGGTCGACTATCCAACCCATGCCGAGGAATTGCAGATCCTGGAGCTGGATCACAACCGACAGCAGGAGCAGGAAACAACATCCCCAACCCCTCTGCCCCAAAAATACCTGTTTGCCATGCGCAAATCTGCTGCCGAGCTATTCCTCGATCCCAAGCTGAACCAGTACATCGTCGACCTGGTGCAAGCCACACGCAATCCTGCTGCATATGACAAGGAACTGGCACGCTGGTGCCGTTTCGGCGCCTCCCCCCGCGCCAGCCTGGCTCTGGCGCGCTGCGCCCGCGCCCGCGCCTGGCTCGATGAAGAGGAGTTTGTCTCCCCCGGGCATATTCAGCAGATTGCCCCGGACATCCTGCGTCATCGGGTGCTGCTCAGCTTCGAGGCAGAAGCCGAAGGCATTACCACGGATGATCTGATTCAACGCCTTCTGTCTCTGGTCGCCATCCCTTAACTGCCCATGAGTCTGCAGCCCGTTCTGGATGACCTGCTGGAATTGCGTCACCAGGCCCATGCCCTGGGGATGGCCTCCCATCATCTGGTGAATTCCTCTTTTGCCGGACTCTATCGCTCCGTGTTTCGGGGTCAGGGACTGAATTTCGAGGAAGTGCGTGAATACCAGCAAGGCGATGACATCCGCAACATGGACTGGAAAGTCACGGCACGTACGGGTGATCCACACCTGAAAGTATTCCGTGAAGAGCGCGAGCGCAGCGTCATGCTCTGCGTGGACATGGGTTCGCACATGAGCTTTGGCACCCGCGGCACCTTCAAGTCCATTCAGGCCGCCCGAGCCGCCGCTCTGCTGGGGTGGGCTGCCAATCATCAGCACGATCGCGTCGGCGGCGTATTGTTTGCCGATCCCCATCAGGAAAGCAGCTATTTTCGTGCCACCAAGGACCGCCGTGCGCTGTGGCGGCTACTGCATGCCCTCACGACCGAACCGGAAACCGCAGCCACGCCGATTCCCGAGAAATTGCCGGATATCCTGCTGAAAGCCAGCCGAGGCATCGGCACCGGCGGACTGGTATTTGTTATCGCCGACTTCAATCAACCTCTGGAAGGTCTGAAACGGGCATTGTCGCAACTCGCCCAGCATCATTCCGTCGTGCTCGTGCCCATCGACGACCCGGCAGACTACGACCTCCCCGACATGGGAGAAGTGCTGTTTCGCGATGCCACGGGAGAGCTTTTAACTGTCAACACCACTGACGAAAAGGGAAGACAGCAATACCGTCAGGCATGGGAACAACGACGCCAGCTGCTGCAGAAAATTGCCAATGGACTGGGAATCGCCTTGATTCCGGTACGCACGGACGAAGATGTGCATGGCGCCCTGATGCGGGGTCTGGAGCGTCGCTTGCGCATGAGGGCCTTCCTGTGAATCCGGACCTGTTGGCACGCATGCGGGATATCCATGAGCTGGCCATGGATAGCGCGCCCTGGTGGCCACCGGCCATCGGCTGGTGGTTATTGGCTACCGTGCTGCTGGGGCTGGCAATACTGCTCTGGTGGGGGTTCCGCAACCTGCGTGCCTATCCACCGGGCACCTGGCACAGGGACGCCCGCAACCAGCTGTTGGCATTGAAAAAGCTGTCCCGGCAATTGAGCCCGGAGCAAACTCTGCGGGAACTCTCTGAACTGTTGCGACGTATCGCCGTCACCCGCCTGGGACGGGAACAGGCTGCCGGACTCAACGGTGAATCCTGGCTGGCCTGGCTACAACAACAGGATCCTGAGCAATTTCCCTGGGAAGAAGAAGCACGAGTATTGATCACGGTCCCCTACGCACCTCCTGGCCACGCTTCTGTCAATCAGGATCAGGTCATCCAGTTGATCAACGCCGCATTGAACTGGGCAAAATATGATCGGAGAGCGCAGACATGATGCACTTTCACTGGCCCTGGATGATCGTGCTGCTACTCCTGCCAGCGGCGCAATGGCTGCTGTCGCGAAACAAACAGGCGTTTTCCCGGGACCAACGTCAGCGGCGCACCACATTGCTGCACCCTTACCTTGCGCAACTGCAAACCGCCTTCAGCGCATCCAGACCCGGGCGCAGCACCGGTTCACTGGTGCAAAATCTGCTGATCCTGCTGCTGTGGCTGGGAATCACCTTTGCCTTGATGCGTCCCCAGTGGTTGCAGCCCTATACAGAAGAGCGTATCGAAGGCTATGACCTGATGCTCGCCGTGGATGCCTCACATTCCATGGAAGCCCTGGATTTCAGCGTCAATGGCCAGCAAGTCACGCGCATGCAGGTGGTCAAGGGGGTAATGGGCCGTTTCCTGCAACAGCGGCAGAATGATCGCGTCGGGTTGATTATTTTCGGCAACCAGGCATTCGTCCTTTCTCCGTTGACACTCGATCGCAACAGCGTGGGGCAACTGCTGAACAATCTGGTCCCTCGCGTCGCAGGTGACGGTACCGCCATGGGCGATGCCCTGGGTCTGGGGGTAAAAAAGCTGCGTGAACGGCCGTCCGGTTCGCGGGTCCTTGTCCTGGTGGCAGACGGTGAAAATACCGCCGGCACCATCCCCCCGTTGGAGGCCGCAAAACTGGCAGGAAAAGAAGGCATCCGGATTTATGCCATCGGTGTCGGCAGCCACCAGAAGGAAGTACCCATTGTCGAGGAGGGCCGCCTCACCACCCGCAGCGATCTGGGTTTCGATGAAACCCTGATGCGCAATATTGCTGAAGTTACCGGCGGTGCGTATTTTCGTGCCAGTGATACCGATGCCCTGGAAAAAATCTCCCAGCGTATCAACGAACTGGAAAAGACCCATGCTGAATCCCGCACGGTGTACATCCCCTACCCCTTGTATCGCTGGCCTTTGAGTGTAGCGATGCTGGCACTGCTGTTACTGGGGCTGTTCCCCGGAGCACGTCTGCGAAAATTGCGGGGAGCAAGACATGCCTGACACGGGTCTGCATTTCGCACAACCCCTGTGGCTGCTGGCGTTGCTGATACTTCCTGTGGTCTGGTTGTGGTTGCGCTATAGCCAGCCCCAAAAGCGTCACGGACAGGAATTTCTTTACGCTGATGCAGCGCTGCTGCCCTACCTCACCGGCGAAGTCCGTGGCAGGCGCCACAGCAACAGAGGTGTACTGATAGCCTGGATGCTTGCCTGGTCATTGCTGAGTATCGCCATGGCCGGACCCCGCTGGGACTTCCAACGCATAGCAGCCTTTCAGCCCGCGGCTGAGCTGGTGATCCTGCTGGATATTTCGGCCTCCATGAACATCAGTGATGTGCGGCCATCGAGACTGGCTCGCGCCAAACAGGAAATACAGGATCTGTTGCGCCTTAATCCGGGCATACGCGTGGGGCTCATTGCCTTTGCCACGGTCGCGCATGTGGTGGCCCCGGTAACCGAGGACATGGAAACCCTGAAACGCGTCGTACCGAGTCTTTCGACCGACCTGGTGCGATTGCCGGGAAGCCGTCTGGGTAACGCACTTGAAAAAGCCTCCTTGCTGCTTGGAGGAGACGACGCCAAGCTGGCACGCCATATCCTGCTGATCACCGATGGTGATTTCGATGAGCCCAAGTTGCTGGATCAGGTCGATGCACTGGCCGGGAAAAACATCCATCTGCATATACTGGCCGTGGGCACAGAAGGTGGTGGCCTGGTACCGGATCGTTATGTGTTTTCCGCAGGTGGACGCACCCCCGTTTCGCGGCTGAACGCCTCCCAGCTGGAAAACCTCGCCAGTCATGGCCGAGGCCTGTTTCAGATCGCCGATTATCATGCAAAGGATGTACAGAAAATCCTGGATCTGATCATCGAGGATGCCGATCAACAGCAAATCGAGGACGTACCCACACGTGTCTGGAATGAACGTTTCTATCTACCGCTGATTGCCGTCGTCCTGCTGATTCTTTATCTGTTCGGTCGCAGTAACCGCTTCGCCAGGGAGGCCTCATGAAAACCGTCTTGACGCTACTGATTCTGCTGTTGAGTGTGTCCTGCGCACATGCGGATCTGTTCCGGAATCAGCAACAGCTTGCAATGTCGTACTTTCAGCAGGGGGATTACAGCAAAGCCGCCGAACTGTTCAAGGATCCCTGGCGCCGGGGAATCAGTCTCTACCGCGCCGGGCTGTATGAGCAATCTGTTAAGGCATTTTCCCAGGTGGACAGCAAGGAACTGCTCACCGAAGCCCTGTACAACCGGGGCAATGCGCTGTTTCAGCTGAATGAACTGCAGGCTGCAGCAGAAGCCTATCGACAGGCCCTGAAGCGCACCCCGGGGCATGCGGATGCGCGCTACAACTTATCCCTGGTCAGTGCCCAGCTGGCCGAAGCAGAGCAGGAAAAAGCCAAACAAGAGGAAGAACAGAAACAGAAAGAAAAAGAACAGCAGAAAGAAGCGGAAAAAAAGGAACAGCAGGAATCCAAGGACAAGGAAGAGACTTCCGAAGAGCAACAGGAGAAAAAGGAATCTGGCGAAGAGCAGGAAGAAGAACAGGAATCGTCAGGCGATCAGGAATCTGAAGAGCAGCAGTCTTCTGGCGACCAAGAATCGGAAGAGCAGCAATCTTCCGGGGACCAGGAATCGGAGGAACAACAATCCAGCGGCGACCAGGAATCGGA
>CAZFXI010000044.1:0-19250 GCA_964522855.1 uncultured Sedimenticola sp. | reverse complement strand
AATCCAGCGGCGACCAGGAATCAGAAGAGCAGCAATCATCCGGCGATCAGCAGTCGGAGGAACAACAATCCAGCGGCGACCAGGAATCAGAAGAGCAGCAATCATCCGGCGATCAGCAGTCAGAGGAACAACAATCCAGCGGCGACCAGGAATCAGAAGAGCAGCAATCCGGGAGCGAAACCGAGTCCGAGGAACAATCTACCGAAGGTCAGCAGAGCGAAAAACAGGATCAGGAAGGCTCCACCGGAGACGAGGAACAGCAGCAGGATGCCGAAGCAGGAAAGGAGCAGAAAGACGAACAACAAGACGGCGGCGGCGAACAACCCAGGGATCAGGAAGCATCAACCGGCAAGGATAAGGAAACGGAGCAAGAGCAGGAGAAACCACAAGGCAAGGATGCCACTCCAGAGCAGGAACAGGCGGGTGGTGACAAGCCAGAAGAGCGGCAGGAGGCGCCTGGCGAACAGCAAGGTGCGCAGGAAAATCAAGCTGGTGAGGAACCCGGAGAAGACAGGAAAAAACCGGAAACATCCGACGAAAAACAAACCGCGGATGAAATGGCACCGGGCGAGAAGCCTCCCCGTGAACGCAGACCCGGCCCCGCCGCCCGGGAAACCGAGACCTTCGACAGCGAAGAAGCTGCCACGGAACAAGCTGCTGTGGAAAAATTCGACCAGCAAGGCGATCAATCCTCGCCTGATGCGGAACAAATTCCCGATAACGAAACGGAGGGTGGCGATGATGCCCAGAGCAGTGGAAAAGGCGCCATGAGCCTGATGGAACAGTGGCTGCAACAAGCGGAAGGCAACCCGGCATACCTGATGCGCAACCAGTTCATGCTGGAGGAGCAACGCGCCATCAGCAAGCGCTCGGTTCCGCTGCGTGAACCACGCCCCTGGTAATATCTTTTGGCAGATTACCTGGACGCGGTTAAAATCGCTTCTAACAGGATATTGAAGAAAATCCATCCATGGTCTTTTTCAACTCAGAAACACAAAAGTGCGATTTTCTGTTTCTTCCAGATTCAATGGCTTGCATTCAATGAATCTGGCGATATGTCCCTTATATCGCACGCAGGCTGTTGAAAAATGATATTTTTCAACAGCCTGCTAAATTTTTCCAGGTAACCAACATGAGTGCACAAATTCTCGATGGCAAGGCCATTGCCGCTGACCTGCGCAAATCCATACAGAAGGAAGTTGCGATCATTACCGGCAATGGACAACGACCTCCCGGATTGGCCGTCGTCCTGGTCGGTGATGATCCCGCCTCCCAGGTCTATGTGCGCAACAAGAAAAAGGCCTGCGAAGAGGTTGGCTTTCTTTCTGAACTGATTCGACTGGACAGCGATATCAGGGAATCAGAGCTCCTGGAGCTTATCGATGATCTCAACCAGCGCACAGATATCGACGGGATTCTGGTCCAGCTTCCCCTCCCTGATCAGATTGACGAAGAAACCGTCATCGAACGCATACTGCCTACGAAGGACGTCGACGGATTCCATCCTTACAACGTTGGCAGACTGGCGCTGCGCATGCCGCTGCTACGCCCCTGTACCCCCAAGGGCATCATGACCATGCTGGAACGCACGGGCATGGAACTGGCCGGCAAGGATGCCGTCATCATCGGCCAGTCCAACATCGTCGGTCGTCCCATGGCACTGGAACTGCTCATGGCACGCTGCACCATTACCGTCTGTCATAGCCGCACCAAGAATCTGATCGAGAAGATTCGCGGCGCAGATATTGTCGTTGCAGCTGTCGGCCGACCACAGTTTGTACAGGGCGACTGGATACAGCCCGGCGCCACGGTCATCGATGTAGGGATCAACCGCAAGGAAGACGGCAAACTCTGTGGTGATGTGGACTTTGCGTCCGCAAGTGAAACCGCCGGATGGATTACACCGGTACCCGGTGGCGTCGGTCCGATGACCATCGCCACCCTGCTGGAAAACACGCTGCTGGCAGATAAACTGCACAACGCCTGAAACCTTTGCTACCCGGAAAATCCTGATATGGCCCAGTATATATTCACCATGAATCGCGTCAGCAAGGTCGTGCCGCCAAAGCGCACCATCCTGCGTGATATCTCTCTGTCCTTCTTCCCCGGCGCAAAAATCGGCGTATTGGGCCTGAACGGTTCCGGAAAATCCACCTTGCTGCGTATCATGGCCGGGCTGGACGAGGATTTCGAGGGCGAAGCACGCCCGCAAACCGGCATCCGCGTGGGTTTCCTGCCCCAGGAACCTCAACTGGATGAAACCAAGGATGTGCGCGGCAATATTGAAGAAGCCCTTGGTGAAGTACAACATGCCGTGGATGAACTGGAAAAAGTCTATGCGGCCTACGCCGAACCCGATGCCGATTTCGATGCCCTGGCCAAACGTCAGGCGGAGTTGGAAAATATCGTGCAAGCCGCAGATGGTCACCAGATAGAGCGTCAACTGGAAGTGGCTGCCGAAGCCTTGCGCCTCCCGCCCTGGGACGCCGATGTCAGCAAACTCTCCGGTGGTGAGCGCCGCCGGGTGGCATTATGCAAACTGTTGCTATCCAAGCCCGATATGCTGTTGCTCGACGAGCCCACCAATCATCTGGATGCCGAGTCCATCGCCTGGCTGGAGCGTTTCCTCCACGAGTACAACGGCACCGTGGTGGCTGTTACCCACGACCGCTACTTCCTGGACAATGTGGCCGGCTGGATTCTGGAACTGGATCGTGGTCATGGCATCCCCTGGGAAGGCAACTATTCCTCCTGGCTGGAGCAGAAGGAAGCCCGCCTGGAGCAGGAAGCCAAGCAGGAGGCGGCTCGCATCAAGGCGATGAAAAAAGAGCTGGAATGGGTGCGTACCAACCCCAAGGGACGCCAGGCCAAATCCAAGGCACGCCTGCAGCGCTTCGATGAATTGCAAAGCCAGGAATTCCAGAAACGCAACGAAACCAACGAAATTTATATCCCTCCCGGTGAGCGCCTGGGTGATCTGGTGATTGAAGCCGACAGCCTCGCAAAATCCTATGCTGACCGGCTGTTGTTCGAAGACTTGAGCTTCAACCTGCCCCCTGGCGGCATCGTCGGCATCATTGGCCCCAACGGTGCCGGAAAAACCACCTTGTTCCGCATGATTACCGGTCAGGAGCAAGCCGACAGCGGCGAACTACGCATCGGCCCTACGGTACAATTGGCCTATGTGGATCAGAGCCGGGATTCTCTGGATGACAGCAAGACGGTGTGGGAGGAAATCTCGGATGGTCAGGACATCATCATCGTCGGACGCTTCGAAATGCCCTCCCGCGCTTATGTGGGGCATTTCAATTTCCGTGGTTCGGATCAACAGAAGCGTGTCGGTGACCTGTCCGGTGGCGAACGCAACCGCGTGCATCTGGCCAAGCTGTTACGTTCCGGTGGCAATGTGTTACTCCTCGATGAACCCACCAACGATCTGGATGTAGAAACACTGCGTGCACTGGAAGAGGCGCTGCTCACCTTCCCCGGCTGCGTCGTCGTCATCTCCCACGACCGCTGGTTTCTGGATCGCATCGCCACGCATATCCTCGCCTTCGAAGGCGATTCGAAAGTGGAATGGTTTGAAGGCAATTATCAGGATTACGAAGCAGACCGCAAACGTCGCCTGGGGGATGGGGCGGATCAACCACATCGCATCAAGTACCGTCGTATCGATGCCTGATGTTTAAGCTGTGACCCGTTTCTTGACCACGCGGTAGGGTTTTGCCTTTTTGGCCTTGCCCGACACTCGCAACAACATCAGCAAGACAAAGACTCCCAGATAAATCAGCGGTTGCAACAGATCCGCCTTCACTAGCCAGATGTAATGCAGTACTGCCAGCAAGGCTGCTGCATATACCAGCCGATGCAAGGTTTGCCAACCTTTGCCCAGGCGTCGCATGCTGATTGCATTTGAAGTCAATGCCAGAGCGAACAGAATCAGGAAGGATAAAAAGCCCACCGTGATATACGGTCGTTTGGCGATATCTGCCAACATGCTGCCCCAGGCAAACTCCCTGTCCAGCCACAACCACACCAACACATGCAGGCAGGCATAGAAAAAACTGAACAACCCCAGCATACGTCGCAGTAGTATCGGCCGACGCCAGCCTGTCAGGCGGCGCAGAGGCGTTATGGCCAGAGTAATGAGCAGAAAACGCAAAGTCCAGTCGCCGGTTTCATGGCTTAACGTCTCTACCGGATTCGGTCCCAGACTATCATGGAAAACGCCCCAGAGCATGGCCAACAGCGGCAGCAGGGAGATAAGAAAAACCAGTAGTCGCCACTTTCTCATCAGAAATACTTGCGCAGGTCCATCCCAGTGTACAGGCTGGCAACTTCTTCCGCATAACCATTGAACATCAGGGTATCTTCCTTGCTGCCAAAGATTCCTCTACCGAGCACACGCTGACGCTTCTGGCTCCAGCGCGGATGGGGAACCTTCGGATTCACATTGGCGTAAAAACCGTATTCATCTGCTGCGATATCGTTCCAGGTATTGATAGGCTGTTTTTCGGTAAAACGAATAGAAACGATGGATTTGATACTCTTGAATCCATACTTCCAGGGCACCACCAGGCGCAGGGGCGCACCATTCTGCCCTGGCAACACCTCACCATACAGGCCGGTCGCAAGGAACGCCAGGGGATGCATGGCTTCATCTATGCGCAAACCTTCCCGATAGGGCCAATCCAGTACCTTGCGTCTTTGACCGGGCATGCGCTCCGGATCATACAGCGTTTCAAATTCCACATACTTGGCTCGGGAGGTGGGTTCAAAACGTTTCAGAAAATTCCCCAAGGAAAATCCCACCCAGGGTACCACCATGGCCCACGCCTCGACACAGCGGAAGCGGTAGATGCGTTCTTCCTGATCCAGTTGCAAAATGTCTTCTATGTCCATGATACCGGGCTTGCTGCACTCTCCTGAAACCTTGACACTCCAGGGACGGGTTTTCAGTGCATCGGCATTTTCTGCTGGCGCCCGCTTGCCATAACCCAGCTCGTAAAAGTTATTGTAGGTGGTGATATGTTTGTATTTTGTGGGTTCGAGATCCCTGCCCCAGGAACCTTCTTTCAAGGTAGCAATTTTCTTATTTTTCTCCGGCCCGGAATAGATGGCTCCCGCCAAGCCGCCCACACCACCCAGCAGTAAACCAGCGCCGACTGCCATCCCGGCTTTCATCAACTGCCGGCGTTTCAGCCAGATTTCCTGGTCGGTGATTTCGGACGGCTTTATTCGTCCGGATCGATGAATTCGCATTCAATAAGCTCCAGTCATATACGCATACGCACGAAACCGTTATCCGGAATCAGTTCCGGATAACGTATCATGCTTCTGAACCCATCTGAACCCTTTCTGCAGACAAACCCACGAACAGAATCAGCGGTTCCGATACATATAGAACCGATCTACTGGAAGTTTATTTCAATAGTATCGTGATGATTCCCCCGGAGTGCTGGGCGCGGGTTTTTCGTAAGCGCGATCTTCCTGTCCTTCGACCACAGGTTTCAGGTAGATTTCCACCCGGCGATTCAGTTGGCGCCCCGCCTCGGTGGCATTGGTAGCACGAGGTTCTCTTTCACCACGACCTTCCGTCTGCACTCTGGAAGCACTGACACCATGACTTGTCAGATAATCGCCAACGGCTCGTGCTCGGCGTTCGGAAAGCTGCTGGTTGTACGCATCGGAACCAACACTGTCTGTATGTCCGACAACATGGATGACCGTCTTGTCGTATTTCTGGATAACATTGGCCAGTTTGTCCAGCGTTGCCTTGAAGCCATGCTTGATGGCTGCGCTGTCAAAATCGAAAGAAACCTCGCTGTCCAATGTCAGTTTCAGGCTGTCATCTTTCATGCGCTGAATCTCCAGCTCATGTGCCGCCTGTTCCTTGGCAAGTTGCTCTTCGAGCTCCTTTTGCTGTTTATCCATGTAATAGCCGACACCACCACCTGCGAGCGCACCCAGGGCAGCCCCCACATACGCGCCACGCTTGTGACTGATCTGATGGCCAATGACAGCCCCGGCAACGGCACCAACCATGGCACCGGTTTTGGTTTTTCGATTTGGATCAGAAGGATCCGTACATCCGCTAAGGACTATCATTCCTGACAGTGCAACAAGCCCTAGTGCTTTCTTCATTATCTTTCCTCCATCGTAGCTTCAGGATCACATTTTCAGAGATGAGTTATTCTCCCACACTATTCATTAACAGACCCTTAACGGAGCAACGGGTTCACATGAAATTCCAAAACTGTGGCATGATAGGCCTTCTAACTTGTTGAACTTGTTTTAAAACTGCTTCAGAATATCTTTACTCAACCGTACCGGATCAGATGATCCGGGAAAACGCCCAAATCCAAGGAATGTCCGGTGACCATCAGCTATAAATTTCGCTATCTGATCAATGACTGGCAGCAACATGCCATAGAAGTGCTGAATGACAAGTTTCGTCTGCAGCTGCGCTCCACCGATGACGTGCTGATGGAATTCGCCGACAAGGCGGAAAGCGTCAACATCCAGAACCATTTTTTCGAAGCGCAACGGGAAATATGGTTGAAGATGGAAGACATGTCCCTCGACTTCCACGATCTGCTAGTGAAATTCCTGGGGAAATTTCCCGACGTAAGCAATGAAGAAAAGCAAAAACTGGGCAGCGAAACCCTCAGCCTCGTGAATGTCGACCTGTACGAGAGAAACCTGGCACTGCATACGCTGGCTGAACGAACTGAAAGGAAAAACTACCAGCTTCTGTACGTACTCGCACAGCGCCTGTCTGTCGTGAACGAGGGAGAGCCGATAAAGATTGCTCAAGTGCCTGCTTCACCCCGTCAAATGAGCGAGGTTTTTGCCCGTTGCGTTGACCGCCTGAGCATTGAAAATGATGCACTTCTGGTTCTTTATACCCTGTATGACAAATACGTACTGGCCGAACTTGGAAACCTGCACGAAGATCTGAACGAGAAGCTGAAAACAGCAGGCATTCTGCCGAACCTGAAATACAAGGCAAAAATCAATCCGGGATCAGCAGACAGCAAGGACAAAGCAGAAAAAAACAAGGACACGGAAAAAGCACAGACTGCAGAAGAACTGGGCGAAGAAACTTTGTCCCGCATCCATGAGTTGCTCATGGCGAAGCGTGCCCTGCAGCACCGGAAGAAACCCCTGCCCCCCGGGGTACAGGTGGCCACCACACAAGAAGTGGTCAACGCCACCAACAACCTTATTCATCGCGAGGACACCTCTTTTCCGGAACCGGTACAACTGGGGAAAACCGTTACCAGGGAGTCAGTCAACCCGGAAGTCCTTTCGCAGGTGCAGCAAGCCATGCAGGACCAGCGAGCTGCACTGAAAGAAACCATCGGCAACGACAGGCTGCAGGACGAGCAGGAAAACATCATTGACCTGGTGGGTTTGTTGTTCGAACGCATGCTCGATGATGAACGCATCCCCGATGTCACCAAGGCGTTGCTGGGTCATCTGCATACGCCTTACATCAAGATCGGTCTGTTGACCCCCAAACTCTTTTCTTCCAAGGACCATCCTGCCCGCGTATTCCTCGACCAGTCAGTGGAAGCCTCGGCCTTGTGGATGAACGAAGCTGACCTGGATGAAGGCATCTACCCGTTCCTAAAAGATATGGTTTTCCGGATCGTCCGGCTCCGGCATCAGGAAAATGACGACTTCAGGGAATTTTCCCAGCTGCTGAAAGACGAAATCATGCGTCTGGAAGAGAAATTCAGCATTCTGGAGAAACACAGCAGGGAAGCCGAGCAGGGACAGGAACTGATGTCCCGGGCAAAGGCCCTGGCGAGGGCTGCCACAGAATCGATATTCGAGGGTCAGACGGTACCGGATTATTGCGCCTATTTCATCGAGCAGGTATGGATCGACTATCTGACCCTGCTGCGTTTGCGTGAAGGTGTGGACAATAGCAGCCCCGCATGGGAAGAGGCGCTGGACCTGGGACGCTATATACTCAGCACCAATCAGGAAATCCTGGCCAACACCGTCCAGCAAACGCAACTGGATACACTGGCAGAACAGTTGTGGGCGCAGGTGGGTGGCTTGCTGCCACACAAGAGTAAGGAGATCGAACGCTTTGTTCAAGCCCTGGAGGAGAAACCCAAAGAGGAAATCACCCTCGATCTGGCGCACAAGGGGACGAAGGCAAAGCCAAAAATCAATAAAAAAACACTGGAAGCATACAATGCACTCAGGGCATTGCCTGAAAACACCGTATTCGAGTTCGATTTGAGAACCGGCAAGAGCTATCGGGCACGGCTATCCTGGTACAACCATTTTTCAGATCGCTTTTTATTCGTCAACAACCGAGGAAAGAAAACTGCATTACTGGATATTGCAGATTTGGCAGAAGGGATTCTTGACGGCAATATTGCCTATTTCGAAGACATAAAGACTTCCTTCTGGGAACGCGCGATGACTGCCATCAAAACCATTCTTGAGCGCTCTCCCCAAACCACTTTATAAAAAGAGGCAGCAACGTGCATCAAAGAGCACATGACCGATACTCACCTCGTTCCACCATACAGATTGTCAACACCCTGGATGGAAAGGCTGTAGGGGTTCTCGTCAATATCTCCAGGGATGGATTCATGATCGTTTCCGAAGGAGATCATCCCGGTCCAGGCACTATTCACCAGCTTCAGTTACTGGATCATAAAAAGGAAGTACCCGACATCACGTTGGGGGCAACCTGCTTGTGGCAGGAGGAAGCCAGTGCATCAGACAGCTACTGGTGTGGTTTCCAGATCATCGATATCTCGGCAAAAGACCGTAACATTCTTGATGACTACATCAAGTCCTTGAAAGATTCTATTTAGTTCACCACAATGCTTCGGAGAAGTTTTGCGATCTATTCATGAACTTGGATCCGGATTCTGTATCACATCAACTTTTTACTCCCCTACACCGGTGCAAGCGGTGTGGCATACAAGGTACGGGAAGCAAGGTATCGGGCGTCCAGCAGGAGGCAGAAAGGCTTTGAATAGGCAGGGAATAACTACTATAAAAACACCAGTATCGGTCGCTGAGCTACGTTGTTGAATACGGATCGCAAATTTCCTTACTTAAACAATTTGACCTGGAACAAGTTTTTTTGTAATTTCCAGAGTGGAATAACAAAGAACTGACAGTATTTGGTTCTTGTCAATAATAATTTTTTACACCAAAGGAAAGCAGGAGGATGCATATGCCCAGTGGTGTCGTAAAGTGGTTTAACAATGCAAAGGGCTACGGTTTTGTTACCCCGAATGAAGGCGAGGAAGATGTGTTTGTGCATTTCTCCGCCATCGAAATGGATGGTTACAAGACGCTCAAAGAAGGTCAAGCCGTGGAGTTTGAAATTGAGCAGGGCCCCAAGGGCCTGCATGCACAGAATCTCAAATACACTGCAGAATAAATTTCAGCAATTTACAGGAAAAAGGTCTGCGGGAAATACTTCCGGCAGACCTTTTTTGTTGTGCTCAAGTTGATGAGCTACATCTGGGCTATCATCGCGTCACCAAAGGCAGAACAGCTTAACAACTCTGCGCCTTCCATGAGACGCTCAAGGTCATAGGTCACCGTCTTCTTCTGGATGGCAGCGCCCATGGCTTTGATGATCAGATCGGCAGCTTCTACCCAACCCATGTGACGCAGCATCATCTCAGCAGACAGAATCAGTGAACCGGGATTGACCTTGTCCTGACCCGCATATTTTGGGGCCGTGCCATGAGTGGCTTCAAACATCGCCACGGTATCTGAAAGGTTCGCGCCTGGCGCAATACCGATACCACCCACTTGCGCTGCCAAGGCATCGGAGATGTAATCGCCGTTCAGATTCAGGGTAGCGATCACATCATACTCTTTTGGCCGCAGCAGGATCTGTTGCAGGAAGGCATCGGCAATGACATCCTTGACGATAATTTCCTTGCCAGTGTTTGGGTTCTTGAAAGAACGCCAGGGACCGCCATCGATTTCCACCGCGCCAAACTCCTCTTTGGCCAGTTCATAGCCCCATTCCTTGAAGGCACCTTCGGTGAACTTCATGATGTTGCCCTTGTGTACCAGGGTCACGGAATCGCGATCATTGTCGATAGCATACTGTATGGCCTTGCGCACCAGACGCTGAGTGCCGTCACGGGACACCGGCTTCACACCGATACCGGAGGTCTCCGGGAAACGGATCTTGGTGACGCCCATTTCATTCTGCAAAAAATCGATGATCTTCTTCGCTTCCGCACTGCCTTGCGCCCATTCCACGCCTGCATAGATGTCTTCAGAGTTCTCACGGAAGATTACCATGTCGGTGTATTCCGGATGGCACAGTGGACTGGGTGTGCCGGAAAAATAGCGTATGGGGCGCAGGCAGACATAGAGATCCAGCACCTGGCGCAGGGTCACATTCAGGGAACGAATTCCGCCACCTACTGGCGTAGTCAACGGACCCTTGATGGAAACCACATAGTCCTTGACCGCATCGAAGGTTTCTTCGGGAAGCCAGGTATCGCCTCCGTAGACGTTGATCGCCTTCTCGCCGGCATAGACTTCCATCCAGGCAATGGATTTTTCGCCACCGTAGGCCTTGGCAACCGCCGCATCCACGACTTTTTTCATCACTGGCGTGATATCCACACCGATACCATCGCCTTCGATAAAAGGAATGATGGGGGTACTGGGGACATCGAGGCTGTTGTCGGCGTTGACGCTGATCTTTTCACCGCCACTTGGAATTTCAATTTTTTCGTAAGACATTAAACATACCCTTTTTGCTATTGTATAGGGCACATTCTAACATTTTCATCCTCGCCATGACGCGCCTGATCCTGTTCAACAAGCCCTATGGAGTGCTCACCCAGTTTACAGACAAGGAAGGACGCGCTGTGCTGGCAGACTACATCCCCCTGAAAGGCGTCTACCCTGCCGGCAGGTTGGATCGCGACAGCGAAGGGCTGCTGTTGCTCACCGATGATGGCAAACTGGCGCACCAACTGACACACCCGCGAAAGCGTACCTGGAAGACCTACTGGGTGCAGGTAGAAGGCGATCCTCTCGACCGGGATCTGCAACCGCTTCAAGACGGCATCCAGCTCAAGGACGGCCCTGCACTACCTGCCAGAGTCAAGATCATTCCGGAACCGGAATTGTGGCCCCGCGATCCTCCCGTGCGCTATCGCGCCAGCATACCCACAAGCTGGCTGGAAATCCGCATTCAGGAGGGACGCAATCGACAGGTTCGGCGCATGACGGCAGCCGTTGGCTATCCCACCCTGAGACTGGTGCGAGTAGCGATTGGAGATTGGCAACTGGGCGATCTTCTACCCGGGCAATGGAGGGAAATTCCCTATAAAATGGGCCAATGATCTGGAAACCTCATGTAACCGTTGCTGCCGTAGTGGAACAAAACCAGCGCTTCCTGCTGGTGGAAGAATACATAGACGGTAAAACCCTCTTCAACCAGCCTGCCGGCCATCTGGAACAGGGAGAATCCCTGCCGACTGCTGTCTGTCGGGAAGTGCTGGAAGAAACCGCCTGCCGCTTTCATCCCCAGGCACTGCTTGGCACCTACCTGTATGAATTGAAGGAAAAACAGCGTTCCTACTTGCGTTTCTGCTTCTGCGGCGATGTGGAAGCAGCAGATCCCGAGCGTACATTGGACAAGGAAATCATCGCCACCCACTGGCTGACGCTGGACGAAATCAAGGGGCTTGAAAGCCAGCTTCGCAGCCCCATGGTCCTGCACTGTATTCAGGACTATCTCCAGGGCATCCGGCTGCCGCTGACCAGCCTGCACTTCCTGACATGAACAAGGGAAAGGTTATCATCGGGCTTTCAGGCGGCGTAGACTCCTCGGTCGCCGCGCTGCTTCTGAAAGAACAGGGCTGGCAGGTGGAAGCCCTGTTCATGAAGAACTGGGAAGAAGATGACGATGCAGAATACTGCTCCGCTGCAGAAGACCTGGCAGATGCCCAGGCGGTAGCTGACAAGCTCAAGATTCCCCTGCACACCATGAACTTCTCGGCAGAATACTGGGACCGTGTGTTCAGTTATTTTCTGGAAGAATACAAGGCGGGACGCACTCCCAATCCCGACGTGTTGTGCAACCGTGAAATCAAGTTCAAGGCTTTTCTGGATCACGCCCTGGAGATGGGTGCCGGTCACATCGCTACCGGCCATTACGCCAGGATCACCTGCAATGCACAATGCCACTTGCTGCAGGCTGCTGATAACAACAAGGACCAGACCTACTTCCTCTACATGCTGGGCCAGCACGCCCTGAGCCACAGCCTGTTCCCGCTTGGTGACCTGACAAAACCTGAAGTGAGAAAAATCGCCTGTCAGGCAGGTTTCGACAACTACAGGAAAAAAGACAGCACCGGCATCTGCTTCATTGGCGAACGACGCTTCCGGGATTTTCTCTCGACCTATCTGCCTGCCAACCCGGGAGAAATCCAGACACCCGAGGGGAAAGTCGTTGGCCGGCATCAGGGACTGATGTACTACACGCTGGGGCAACGCCAGGGACTGGGCATTGGTGGTGTCGCCGGTACAGACGAAGCCCCCTGGTTCGTTGCCGCGAAAGACCTGGAAAGCAATATTCTCATTGTTGTGCAAGGACATGATCACCCGCTGCTGTTTTCCAACAGCCTCGAAGCGGAACAACTGCACTGGACCTGCGGCAAGCCACCGGCCCGTCAATTTAGGGCGCAAGCTCGCTGCCGCCATAGACAACCCTTGCAGGAATGTCTCGTTCACATCGAGAATACTCTAATGCGTGTTGAATTTGAGTTCCCGCAACGGGCCATTACTCCAGGACAATCTGTTGTACTATACAAGTCAGGAGAATGTCTGGGTGGAGGCATCATTCGCTGATGAGCAGAAAATACACAGACCGTGATCACGCACTGATTCTTGGCGGCGTATTTCAGGCGGCCAGACTCACCTTTGAACTTGCACACTACGGTAGAACTATTGACGAAGCCTTGGAAGCCAGTGTCGCTTCATTGTTCCAGACCACACCTGAATCCGTGCAGGCTGTCTTTGGCAGACCAAAACAACTGACCCTTGGCTTGCACCATTTCGTTACCCAATTGGAATCTCCGGCAGACAGGAATCCCGAGCTGACCCAATACAGCATCCGCCTGCTGCAACTGGGAAGAAAGCTGTCCCTGGACAAACAAAAAATGGCATCCCTGGGAACCGACCTGGAAGATTTTCAATCACGCATCGATGCCTTCGAATTCGAAAAACATACCCAATACAGTCAACTGGCCAAAATTTATCAGGATCATATCAGTGGTCTGTCACCTCGTATCATGGTGCAGGGCGAACCGCTGCACCTGGAGAACCCGGACATCGCCGCTCGTATACGCTGCGCCTTGCTGGCAGGCGTGCGTGCCGCCCATTTGTGGTACCAATGCGGCGGCAAACGCTGGCACTTACTGACCCGGCAGCGGCGCTTGTTATCCGCTGCCCATGAACTTCTGGAGGAAGAAACATGAAAAAACAGATCCTTACAATAACCGGCATGGCTGCCCTGTCATTGATGCTGAGCGCCTGCGATCCCAATTCGGAAAACGATGCCAAACTGAAAAAAGAGGCGAAAGAACTGTTAGAACAAACCAAGGAAACAGCCGCCGCAACCGCTGCGGTAGTCAAGGAAAAAGCGGTCATCGCCAAGGAAATTTCCAAGCAGGTATACGAAGACGTGAAAGAGGAAACTGCCGAGGCGGCCCATGTTGTCGCGGAAAAGAGCAGCGAATACTATGAAACAGCCAAGCAGAAAAGCGGAGAGTATTACGATGCCGCGAAGGAAAAGACCGGTGAGTACTATGATGCCGCAGCAGAAAAAGCCCATGAGTACATGGGTGAAGATGGTCAACCCGTTCAGCCTGAACCCATCCCTCTGCCTGAACCTGCATCCGTCACTCCGCTTGCACCGGAAACACTAGAAACGCCAGAAACACCAGCAACTCAGCCCAACGCAGGCTAAGCCAAAAATCCTGAATCTCTGGAATCAGGACAAAATTCAACCAGCTGGCGGTGGATTCGCGATAAAATCCCCGCCCGTTTCTATTTCTGATTATGGAGTTCTCCACCATGAGCAACAGCTTCAACGCCCGGGACAGCCTGGAAGCCGGCGGAAAGATCTATGAATTCTACCGCCTGGATGCCATCCAAGGCGCCGCCCGCCTGCCCTTCGCCACCAAGATTTTGCTGGAAAATCTGCTACGCAACGAAGACGACGTGACCGTCACCAAAGCTGATATCGAAGCCCTGGCCAACTGGGACAGCCAGGCCGAGCCCAGACAGGAAATCCAGTATCGCCCCGCCCGGGTGTTGATGCAGGACTTCACCGGCGTACCTGCAATTGTTGATCTGGCCGCCATGCGTGACGCCATCGCCGAACTGGGTGGCGACCCCGAGAAGATCAACCCCCTGCAACCCGCCGAACTGGTCATCGATCACTCGGTGCAGGTGGACAAGTTCGGCCTGCCTAACGCGGCGGAACTCAACGCCCAGATCGAATTCGAGCGTAACCGCGAGCGTTACCAGTTTCTGAAATGGGGTCAGCAGGCCTTCAACAACTTCAAGGTGGTGCCACCGGATACCGGCATCGTGCACCAGGTAAACGTGGAATACCTGTCCCGGGTGGTCTTTGCCCAGGAGAACAATGGCATGCTGCAGGCCTACCCCGACACGGTGGTGGGCACGGACTCCCATACCACCATGGTCAATGGCCTGGGCGTGCTGGGTTGGGGCGTGGGCGGCATCGAGGCCGAAGCCGCCATGCTGGGCCAACCCATTTCCATGTTGGTGCCCAAGGTAGTGGGGATGAAGCTCAGAGGTGAGTTGCCTGAAGGCTCTACGGCAACCGACCTGGTGCTGACCATCGTGGAGCGCCTGCGCGAGCATGGCGTGGTAGGCAAGTTCGTGGAGTTCTATGGCGATGCCCTGTCCCACCTGCCCATGGGCGACCGCGCCACTATCGCCAACATGGGGCCGGAATATGGCGCCACTTGCGGACTCTTCCCCATCGACGAGGAAACCCTGAGCTACATGCGTCTCACGGGACGATCCGAGGAGCAGATCGCCCTCACGGAGGTCTATGCAAAAGCTCAAGGTATGTGGAGAAATGACTCACAAGTTGCTGATTATTCTGAAACGCTGGAACTGGATATTTCCACCATCGTGCCCAGCATCTCCGGCCCCAAGCGCCCCCAGGACCGTATCGAATTGAGTGTCTCGAAACCAGCTTTCGAGCGTGACCTGGCCAATCTGAAGGCGCAATCTGGCATTGAAGGCAAAGGTCCGGTGAAAACCACCATCGACGGTGAAGAAGTGGAATTGGACGATGGCTCCGTGGTCATCGCTGCCATCACTTCCTGTACCAACACCTCCAACCCCTCGGTAATGATCGCCGCCGGCCTAGTGGCGAAAAACGCCGTGAACAAGGGCCTGAACACCAAACCCTGGGTGAAGACCTCCCTGGCTCCCGGTTCTCTGGCGGTCACGGACTATCTGCAGAGTGCAGGCCTGCTGGAAGCGCTGGAAAAACTGCGCTTCGATATCGTGGGCTATGGTTGCACCACCTGTATCGGCAACTCCGGCCCCCTGCCAGAACCCGTCTCCAAGGCGATTGCGGAAGGCGACCTGAGCGTTACCGCGGTGCTTTCCGGTAACCGCAACTTCGAAGGCCGGGTACACGCCGAGGTACGCATGAACTACCTGGCATCGCCACCCCTGGTAGTGGCCTACGCCATCGCCGGCACCATGAACATCGACCTGTACAACCAGCCTCTGGGCAAGGATAGCGACGGCAACCCCGTGTTCCTCAAGGACATCTGGCCCAGCCAGCATGAAGTCAATGCAGCCATGGCTGCCAACGTCACGCCGGAAGGTTTCCACAAGGCCTATGAACATGTCTTCGAAGGTGATGCCAACTGGAAGAACCTGAGCGGTGCTGAAGGCCAGCGTTTCGCCTGGAATGACGATTCCACCTACATCCGCAATCCGCCTTATTTTGAAGGCATGGGTATGGATGTGAGCGACATCAAGGACATCCACGGCGCCCGGGTGCTGGCCTTGCTGGGTGATTCCGTGACCACGGATCACATCTCCCCCGCTGGCGCCATCAAGGCCGACTCCCCCGCCGGCAAATACCTGCAGGAACATGGCGTAGAACCGAAGGACTTCAACTCCTACGGCTCCCGCCGGGGCAACCACGAAGTGATGATGCGCGGCACCTTCGCCAACATCCGCCTGCGCAACTTGCTGGCGCCTGGCACCGAGGGTGGCGTGACCCTGCACCTGCCCGACGACGAAGCCATGTCCATCTATGACGCCGCCATGAAATACAAAAAGGCAGGTACTCCTGCTATCGTCATCGCCGGCAAGGAATACGGTTCCGGCTCCTCCCGCGACTGGGCGGCCAAGGGGCCGAAACTGCTGGGCGTGTGTGCGGTCATCGCCGAATCCTACGAACGTATCCACCGCACCAACCTGGTATGCATGGGCATTCTGCCCCTGCAATTCAATGACGATGAAACACCCGCTACCCTCGGGCTTTCCGGCAAGGAACTGTACGCCATTACCGGCCTGACGGAAGGTAATCCAGAAGAAGTGGTGGTAACGGTTACAGCCGAAGGCGGGCATCAAAGTATCTTCAATGCCCGGGTGCGCATCGATACACCCAACGAGTGGGAGTACTACCGTCATGGCGGCATCCTGCAATTCGTGCTGAGACAGCTGGCCAAGGACTAGCATCAAAGAGGCCGGAGCCGCTTCACGAACGACTCCCACCCCGACAGCAGATCAATTACCGAAACCCGGCAAACACCGGGTTTTTTTTGTTATGCTTTTCCCATGAAAGGCATCCGGTTACCAAAGTCTTTGCAACCTGTTCTGAACAGTTTGCGCGACCTCATGCCTATCGTTGTGGTGGTGAGTGTTTTTCAATTGCTGGTGATCCGCCAACCCCTGCCGAATTATCTGGACTTGCTTCTGGGAATACTGTTTGTCGCTATCGGCCTTAACCTGTTCGTCAAGGGACTCGAAATGGGCTTGTTCCCCATCGGACAATCCATGGCCCAATCCTTCGCCCGCAAGGGTAGTGTTAGTTGGCTGCTGCTATTCGCCTTTGCCCTGGGTTTTGGCACTACTATCGCCGAACCGGCCCTTATTGCCATTGCCGAAGAGGCGTCGGAAGTTGCCGCTGCTGGCAATCTAATCCACCAATCCAGCGATGCCATGGAAAGCTATGCCCGGGGGCTACGCTACACCGTCGCGCTTTCCGTGGGGCTGGCCATCGTACTGGGGGTGATCCGCATCATCAAGGGCTGGCCTATCCACTGGCTGATCATCGGCGGCTATCTGTGCATCATCTTCATCACCGAGTTTGCACCAAAAGAGATTATTGGCATCGCTTATGACTCGGGGGGCGTGACCACTTCCACCATTACCGTGCCCCTGGTAACCGCGCTGGGCGTGGGACTGGCCTCATCCATCAAGGGACGCAACCCGATGATCGATGGCTTTGGCCTGATTGCCTTTGCATCACTCACACCCATCATGTTCGTCATGATCTATGGAATGATCATCCATTGAACATTCTGCAAGGACTGCTACATACGGGCTTGAGCACCATTCTGGATGTGCTGCCCATTGCCGTGATCATCTTCGGTTTCCAGTTTCTTTATCTGAAACGCCCTATTCCGAACCTGAAAAAAGTGCTCCTGGGTTTCGCCTACGTGCTTATTGGTCTGGCTTTCTTTCTCGAAGGGCTGGAACTGGCACTGTTCCCATTGGGAAAGACCATGGCTGCCCAGCTGACCGATCCGGGATTCCTGGGTATAGCCAATCCGCAGGACATTCACTGGTCTGACTACTATTGGGTGTATGCCTTTGCCTTTGCCATCGGCTTTGCCACAACCGTCGCGGAACCGGCCCTGCTGGCCGTGGCCATCAAGGCCAATGAGGTGTCTGGTGGCGCCATCGGCATCTGGGGGTTGCGCACCGCCGTTGCCCTCGGAGTCGCTCTGGGACTGGTGTTGGGAACCTGGCGTATCGTTACCGGCTATCCCCTGCACTGGTTTATCATCGGCGGTTATCTCATCGTTGTAATTCAAACCATGTTCGCACCCCGCATGATCATCGCCTTGGCTTATGATTCTGGTGGCGTTACAACCTCTACCGTCACCGTCCCCCTGGTGGCCGCATTGGGCCTGGGTCTGGCGCACAACATTCCTGGTCGCAGCGTCTTGATCGACGGCTTCGGCCTCATCGCATTCGCCAGCCTGTTTCCCATGATGACGGTGATGGCGCATGCGCAAATCGCCCACTGGCGGGCAGGCAGAAAACTCTCACCTTCTCTGGAGAACTGACATGCACTTCAAACTTATTGTCGCCTTTGTCGAGGATCACAAGACCGATGCGGTCATGAAGGCCGCACGTAAGGCAGGTGCCACCGGCGCCACGGTCATCAACAATGCCCGCGGTGAAGGCCTGAAAGCAAGCAAAACCTTTTTCGGGCTGTCACTGGAAACCCAGCGCGATGTACTGATGTTTTTGGTAGAAGAACACATGGCCAGGGAAATTCTCGAAACCATCGCAAATGTCGGTGAGTTTGAAGCCAAGCCCGGCACGGGCATTGCTTTCCAGATCGATGTGGAGGATGCCGTGGGCATCAGCCAGCAACTCAATATATTGAAAGACAAAGTGCAGGAGGAAGTATGACAGAGCGAAAACTGATTCGGGTACGGGAAGTCATGAAAACGCATTTCGACATGGTACACGGTATGGCTACGGTGGCAGAAGCCCTGGAACAGATGCACCATGTGGAAACCAAATCCCTGATTGTGGACAAGCGTCAGGATGATGATGAATATGGCATGGTGATGCTGTCCGACATCTCTCGCGAAGTGCTGGCGCTGGATCGCTCTCCGGAACGGGTCAATATCTACGAAATCATGAGCAAACCCGTCATCTCCATCGATCCGGAGATGGATATACGCTACTGTGCCCGGTTATTCGAACGCTTCGACATCAGCCGTGCGCCGGTAGTGGAAAACCGTAAGATCATCGGTATTGTCAGTCATACGGACATGGTTTTACGCGGACTGGCAAAACAGGCGTAAAAATTGCACCTCGCCTATTGACCTGTAGGGCCCGCCCGATTAACATACGCGCCTCTACTATTCCGCCATAGCTCAGTTGGTAGAGCAACGGACTGTTAATCCGTTTGTCGC
>CAZFXI010000043.1:0-26335 GCA_964522855.1 uncultured Sedimenticola sp. | reverse complement strand
TTCCAAAAACCGGAGTGATTCTCAGGAAGCCCGGCTCACAGCCAACACTGCGTTGAGGCCACCGAAGGCAAAGGAATTGCTCAGCGCATGGCTGTATTTCAACTCCTGGGGTTCATTGGGCACATAGTCGAGATCGCAACCATCGCCGGCGGTCGTGAAATTGGCTGTAGGCGGAACCAATTCTTCCTGGAGGGAGCGGACGGTGGCGATAAGCTCGATTGCCCCTGATGCTCCCAAAGCATGTCCGTGCATGGATTTGCTGGAGGAGACCAGCAGACTGTCGGCGTGATTGCCAAAGACCTGGCGGATGGCGGCGGTTTCCGAGGGATCGTTCTGCCGGGTTCCCGTGCCGTGCGCGTTGATGTAGGTCACGTCTGCAGGAGCGAGAGATGCATCTTTCAGGGCAACCTGCATGGCCCTGGCGGCACCCTCGCTGGAGGGATCGGTAATGTGAGAGGCGTCGCTGCTCATGCCGATGCCGCTGACTAGGGCGTGAACGATGGCGCCGCGCCGCCGCGCATGCGCCAGAGATTCGAGCACGACCATGCCGGCGCCTTCTCCAAGCACCAGCCCCTTGCGCTCTGCGCTGAAGGGGCGGCAGGTGTCGGGAGAGAGCACCCGCAGTGCTTCCCAGGACTTGAGCAGACCATAGGTGAAAGGAGCATCGGTGCCACCGGCAATGGCCAGATCGACCATCCCCGAGCGGATCATGAGCACCGCCTGGGCTACCGCATGGTTGCTGGAGGCACAAGCGCTGGAAAGGGTGAAGCTGGGTCCCTGAATGCCCAGTTCCATGCTGATCTGGCTGGAAGCCGCCGAAGGCATGCCTCGGGGAATGGTAAAGGGATGAACCCGGCTTTTCTGATCCCGGTACAGCTTCTGGTAAGTGAGTTCATCGGTCTCTTTGCCGCCACAGCCGGTGCCGATGATGGCGGCCGAGGTCGCCAGATCTTTGGGTTCAAGCCCGGCGTCTGCGACTGCTTCACGGGCCGCGATCAGGGCGAACTGGGAATGGCGGTCCAGCAGCCCCAATCGGGTCGGCGGAAAATGCGTTTCCGGCGCATAGTCCTGTACCTGGGCGGCGGAGGCGACTTTCAGGTCTGTGTCTTCAAACCCGAACAATGGCCGGATGGCGCTGCTGCCCCGGGAGAGGGCCGCCCAGTTGTCCGCCACGTTGTTACCCAGGGCTGAGATACATCCCAGTCCGGTTATAGCAACCGGTTGCCTCATACTCCCGCGGTCAGCAGCTGATCTACGCCCTCCACGATATCCTGTACCGTGCGCAGCTTCTTCAGTTCCTCGTTCGGGACTTCCACGCCATACTGGTCTTCGATGTCGAATACCAGGGAGATGGCATCCAGGGAAGAAATGTCGAGTTCTTCCAGGGAGGAATCGAGGGAGATATCTTCCACGGCCAGCATCTTCTGCCGGGCGATGGATTCTTTCAGGGTCTGTTCAATGGCTTTTTTCATGAGGCGTTTGTCTGGTTCCTGGTTGGCTTTTTGTGATTGGTCGCAAAGCTCGGCAAACTGCCATTTCCGTCCTTGGCCATAGCTGGGCAGCATGCAGAAATGACGCGCATCCCGCTGAGCTTCGGAGCGAATCACCTGGCTTTTTTGGCTATTTGAACAACAGTGCTCAAGTTATCGATGCTACTGCCGACTGGAAGCATAAGGGATAATGTGGTTTTTTTCCTCTTTCGCCGTGTGATTGTTGGTTATTCATCACGTTTTTGGCAGTAAATGACGTAAAGGGGCATATTCTGCTGCGGGTTGGCAGTAGATGTTTATGGATATGGGTGATAAATATGTTATTAATAACAAAAGCTTACAATTTTATGTCTTGGTTGGTATTTTTTTTGCTTCCATTATGCCCAGAGAAGTAAGATCGTGGTAAGGCAATAGTATGATCGAAATCATTTAGAGCAGGGTGCGCGAATGAGTAAATCAGAAACGAGTAGAGTCAACAAGACGTTGGCCCAGGTTATTTTAGGTAGACCAGATGATCCTGTTCGTAGTGAGCGAGAGCAGGCAGTCCTGAGAATTGCCATATCGGTGAGTTTTTGGTTGTTCGTGTCTGTTACTGCAGATATTAATGGGAAGCTGGATGAACTCGCGACAACTGGTTCAGCGGCTTATATGACCTTTTTTTTCTTTGGCTCCTTGGCCATTTATCTGTCCATTCTTTTTCTTCATTCTCCCTCGGCCTTGATACGGATCGTTAGCGCTGTATTCGATATTTCCTCTGTTTCCATTGCGTTTATCCTGACGGGAGAAACGGGGGCACCATGGTTCCCTGTGTACCTTTGGATTATATTTGGGAACACATTGCGTTATGGAAGTCGGTATCTGTATCTTTCAAGTGTCTTATCGGTAACTGGCTTTAGTGTAGTGCTACTACTTTCTGACTATTGGCAAACCCATTTGCCGATGGGCATTGGTTTGCTGGTTTCACTTGTGGTCCTCCCAGGCTACGCCGCCGCCCTCGCTCAGCGCCTGCGTAACGCCCAGCTCATTGCCGAAAGCGCCAACCAGGCCAAGAGCCAGTTTCTGGCCAACATGAGTCATGAGATCCGTACCCCCCTCAACGGCATCATCGGTGCTGCGGAACTGCTCCGGGAGCGGGAGTTGCCCGATGAAGACAGGCATTTCGTCGAGGTCATCGACCATTCCGGTTCCACCTTGCTGAAGTTGATCAACAACATTCTCGACCTGTCCAAGATCGAGGCCAACAAGTTGGTGGGCGAGACGCTGCCCTTTGACCTGCACGCATTTCTCAACTCGCTCACCGACATGATGGAGATCCACGCGCAGAAAAAAGGTATCCGCCTGCTGCATAGTGTGGATCCACGGATTCCCTACAAGCTCAAGGGCGATGAGCAGTATCTGAAACAGGTACTCATCAACCTACTGGGCAATGGCATAAAATTTACGCAACAAGGGGAAGTGGAGCTACGCTGCGAGCTGGTCAGCCCGGGTTCTGATGCCGGTTCGGTAGAACTGCAATTCAGCGTGCGGGACACCGGTATCGGCATACCTCTGGATCAGCAGGAAAAAATACTGGAACCCTTCGTGCAGGCTGAAAGCAGCACCGCCCGCCTTTTTGGTGGTACCGGTCTGGGCACCACCATCGCCCGGGATCTTGTGCAGCTCATGGGCGGCGAGCTGTCGCTGGAGAGTGTGCCCGGCGAAGGAACGACTTTTCGTTTCACTCTGCCCATGGCGCTGGATGACGCTGTGTCTACCGCGAGTGATCCGCTGCCCATGGTAGGGCGTACTGTACTCACCCTGATTGGCGACGATGCCAGCGAGGAAATCGTTTCTTCCCGCTTGCGTGAATGGAGCATCGATGTGCTTTCAGCCCGTGATGTCAACCGGGCGGAGCAACTGTTGCGGGAGGCTTCCCGGGAGTATGCTCCGGTTGCGGCCATTGTGCTGGATGAGACTTTCATTGAGACATCCATGGAGCGTTGGCGCCAGGAGGACCTGATTGCTGATGATGTTACCGTGGTTGTCGCGAGTATCAGGGACAATGTACCTTCCTTCTCCGCACATGAGCGGCTGTCGCCACATCTGGTATGGGTAGAGAATGAGAAAGAACTTTTCAATGCACTTCATGTTATACATTTCCCTTGTGATCTCGGGGAGGACGTGTTTGCCGAGCCGTCAGACGAGATTCGACCGCTCAATATCCTGATTGCGGACGACAACAGCGCCAATCGCCTCATTCTCTCCAGCATGCTGCGTAATGTGGGTCACCGCGTCATCGAGACCGACAGCGGGGAAGCCTTTCTGGATGCAGTGGAGGCGGAGGATTTCGATCTGGCCCTGGTGGACATGCATATGCCGGACATGAATGGCATCGAAACATTCCAGCTCTACCGTTTTGCTCACGTCAGCGATGAGGTTATTCCCTTCGTTGTGATTACCGCGGATGTCACCGAAGCGACGCGCATTGCCTGTCGGGATGCGGGCATCGAGCATATTCTTTCCAAGCCTATCGACAGCAGGCAGCTGTTTGATACGATCGAACAGCTGGCCAGTGGCGAAGACCCCGTTTCCACGGAAGAGGAGGCCACGCTGCCACCGAATCCTCTGTCCGAAGAGCCCATGATGGTGGATGCGGGCAAGGTGGAGGAGTTGTTGGTGCTGGATACCGGTACAGCGCTCGTGGCCCGCATCCTGGACTGCTTCGTGGAAGATGCCGGGAGCACCATCGTTCAGATGAGAAAGGCAATGGAGGATCGCGACTACTTCGGTATGAAGGATCTGGCGCATGCACTGCGGGGAAGCGCGGCCAATGTGGGTCTGCCGCAGGTACAGCTGGCTTCCGAGCAGTTGGAGCTGCAGCCGGAAGCGCAGTTCATGCAAATGCGCCCTGTCCAGATAGACCAGCTTGAAGATCTGGTTCAGGAATCGGCACAGCTGCTGGCCGTTCAGTTTGGCCTGGAAAAGCCGAAACCGGAGTTGCGGGTGGTCAGTTGATCAGGCGCGCATTCTCGATACCTTGGCGGTTTCTTCCTTGTGATCCCAGCGTTTGCTCTGAGCCTTGAACAGATAGTTCATCATGGTGAGATTCTTCTCCGGCAGGTGCAGAGCGGTATCCACCCACAGATCCACGATACGGAACAGCTCATCCCGCGAAATGGGGTTGTGTTCTGCCATGATCCTGTCCATGGCGAAATAGCCGCCCTCCCTGGACTGGCGTCGTTTGATGTAATGGTGCAACATCTCTTCTCCCTTGCCATCTTCGGCAAGCAGATCCACCACACCCATGTCATACAGCTCGGCGGCGGTATAGATGTTGCCGCTGGTGATCATACGCTTCGCCAGCGCCGGGCTGATGCGGCGTGCCAGAAAACTGAAGGCGCCCATGCCCGGGAAGAGGCCAAACTGGGTTTCCGGGAAGCCGAAGCGTGCGCGTTTTTCTGCGATCACCATATCCGCCGCGAGCGCCATTTCGAAACCACCCCCGAGCGCCTCTCCTTCGATCAGGGAGATGGTGCAGAGTTTGTCGTCGCCGCCGGACAGGTTTCTGTGTGCTATCTCCATGCAGGTATGGGCGTAAGCGGTGAGGCCTTTACGGTCACCGCTGCGGATCAATTCAAGGAATAGTCCCAGATCGCCGCCCAGACAAAAAATGCCGGGCAATCTGGAACTCATAACCAGATAGCGCAGTCGTTCGGCTGCGGGGCGTACTCGATCCTGTTCGCAGAGAGTGCCCATGAGGTCCTGGGCGGTTTCCAGTTCATCGAGAAACCGGGTGGTGATCACCGGTCGCCCGGGATGCAGAAAACGGATGCGTATGGCCTGGTGGCTGCGGTCGATGTTCAACTCTATGCTGTCCATCTGCATGCGGTTGTCTATGATGCTGATCATTCCTGCCCCCTCGGTCTCTTGGCTGCTCAGACAAGTACTGCGATCATCATAATCCATTTTTTTGCCCTTTGCAGCAGGCTTTATGTCGCCGGAGCAAAAAGCCGAAGGACGAGAGGCGTCCGAGGGCGGCCGGATATGGCGCTGCGTTTGTGGGTTTCGAGTTCAGGGCTTCCCTATAGCATCATGCCCCGGATGGTATAGAACAGCATGGCTGCCATGAGTCCGGATGCGGGAACCGTGATGACCCAGGCGGCGGCGATTTTCATCAGTGCCGAGCGTTTGACCAGTTCCTTGTTGTAGATTTTTTTCAGTCCCTTGCGTTCTTTCTTGGTCAGTTCCGCTTCGGTCTTGTGCTTTTTCAGCTCCGCCAGCATGCGCCCTTTTTCGTCCACGGAGGCACGCCGGAAATCGTTGAGGAATGCCTCGATGACCTCGTGGTCGGCACCTGCGTGGTGATCCTTGATTTCCTCGATCATGCGCGCATAGGATGCCTTGATGAATTCACGCAGGAAGCCGACGCCAAATACGGCGCCTACAGCAATATGGGTGGAACTGACAGGCAAACCCATCTGGGTAGCGACAATAACGGTGATGGAGGCGGCCATGGCAATGGAAAAGGCCCGCATCTGATCCAGTTCAGTGATCTCTGAACCCACGGTGCGGATCAGCTTGGGGCCATACAATGCCAGGCCGATGGCGATGCCGATGGCGCCCACCGTCATTACCCACAGTGGAATTGCGGCCTTCTTGGCGATGCCACCATGGAGAATGGCATCATTGATGGCGGCGAGAGGGCCAACGGCATTGGCCACGTCATTGGCCCCGTGGGCAAAGCTCAACAGGGCGGCGGCAAAAATCAGGGGTACGGTAAACAGTTTGTTGACGCTGGTTTTTTCGTTGGGCAGCCTGTTTGACTGTTTGGCAATCATCGGTTTGACCAGCACATAGATGGCAATGGCGATGACCAGTCCAATACCCAGCGCACTGACAAAGTCAACTTTCCAGATTTTTTTCAGGCCCTTGAGGATGAGGTAAGTGCTGAATGCCCAGGCCATGAGGCCAACCAGGATCGGTACCATGCTTCTGGACGCCCGGAGCATGTCCGATCGGTAAGTGATGGTGCGCTTTATAAAGTATAGGAATGCCGCAGCGATGATGCCGCCCAGCACGGGAGAAATAACCCAACTGGCGGCGATGGTTCCCATTTTTGGCCAGTTGGCAATGCCCAAGCCGCCGGCAGCAATGCCCGCACCCAGTACGCCGCCAACGATGGAATGGGTGGTGGAAACAGGGGCTCCCAGCGCGGTGGCGATATTCAGCCAGATGGCGCCCGCAAGCAATGCGGCCATCATGATCCAGATGAACACCTCGGTATTGTTGATCAGTGCTGGATCAATGATGCCTTTCTTTATAGTACTTACGACATCGCCGCCCGCAACCAGTGCGCCTGCGGCTTCGAAGATGGCGGCGATGAGTATGGCGCCAGTCATGGTCAATGCGCGGGAGCCCACAGCGGGGCCTACATTATTGGCGACGTCGTTGGCGCCGATGTTCAGTGCCATATAGCCGCCGATCATGGCTGCAGCAACCAGCATCAGGCCGTTGTGAATTTCGGTGAATGCGTAGCCTGTGTACATCATGATCAGGATGATGAACATCAGCCCGATGCCCAGGCGGAACAGTTCTGGTCGCCCGGACTGGGCTGCGGTTTCAATCTGGTTGATGTTCTTTAGTTCCATGATGCTGCGTCCCCCACAATTTCGGAACCGGCTCGAAGGCCAATAGGTAACAAACGGGTACAATTCAAACCGGATTCTACCCTAGATGTGCAGTGTCGGGGATAGGAGTTTGTCGGGCATTGCTTAGTTAAAATATTGATACACGTAGCAATATCTGTTATGTCTGCCGGCTCGGTAGTGCGCCACCATAAATATGGAAGGATCATGCCGGAATCGGTAAGAATTCATGTTTCGGAAGACGGTGGCTTTTATGACCGCACTGATTTCCGTATAGTTACCGTTTTTCTGGCGGGTACCAGCCATGACGGATAAATACGCAGTTATCGGGAATCCCATCGCGCATAGCAAGTCGCCGTTGATTCACCAGAAATTTGCCGCCCAGACCGGTCAGGATCTGAGTTACGAGAAAATACTTGGGGATCTGGAGTATTTTGCGGATGATGCCCGAGGGTTCTTTGCTGCGGGCGGGAAAGGACTGAATGTTACTGTTCCGTTCAAGGAACAGGCATGGCGCCTGGCGGATGAACTGACTGCCAGGGCCAATTCTGCCGGGGCGGTCAATACCCTGATCCTGCAGGAAGATGGCAGCATCCTGGGTGACAATACCGATGGCATCGGATTGGTCAGGGATTTGCAGCAAAATCAGGGCTTTCAGTTGGCAGGAACGCGGGTTTTGCTTCTCGGTGCCGGTGGTGCATCCCGCGGCGTCGTGCGCCCATTGCTGGAACAGCGGGTATCCCGTCTGGTGATAGCCAACCGCACCGCCAGTCGCGCAACTGACGTTGCAGCACAATTGCAGCCACTGGGGCCGATTAGCGGTTGTGGGCTGGATGAGCTTTCGGGTCAGTCATTTGATCTGATCATCAATGGCACCGCTGCCGGTTTGTCCGGGCAAGTGCCGGACATCCCCGCGAGCTGCCTGGGGAAAAATACCTGGGTTTATGACATGATGTACGCCACGCAACCCACCGCCTTTGTCAGATGGGCGCGGGAACAGGGTACACAACACGCACTCGATGGTCTGGGAATGCTGGTGGAACAGGCCGCCGAGTCGTTCTTTTTATGGCGGGGCGTGCGCCCGGATACCAAAACTGTAATCGAGGATATAAGGAGTTTAAGAAAAACATGAAATTATCGTATGGAAAACTGAACAAGTATTTGCTCGCCGGTGTGCTGGCTATTGGTGTAGCGGGTTGTAGCGACTCCGACAAGGCTGGAAAGGCGGAGCAGAAAGCGGCAACGGAAGCCGTTGCCGAGTTTGATCTACTGTCTCTGGTGCCGGCAGATTCACCCTATGTCGTGGCCAGCAGTAGAAAAATGCCTTTGGAATTGAGTGAAAAAGTGCTCCAGGCCTCGGCTGCCAATCTGGACAACGGTTCTTTACGTGCTGAGTTGACTGGTGTTACCGGCGATACCGAAGCCGAGGACAAACTCGTCAAACTGGCAGATGCCTTGCTGGCTGAGCTGGAAGGTAAAATCAGCACGAAAGGGTTTGAATCTCTGGGCCTGCCGATTAACGGCCGCAGCCTGATTTATGGCCTGGGTATCTTGCCTGTGGTATGGGCGGAAATCCTGGATGCAGAAAAAGTGGAAGCTTTTCTGTCGCGGGTGGAGAAGCGCAGCGGCATGCAGGCAGAGAAAGTGACCCGCGGCGATATCAACTATCGTCGTTTCGAGCTGGAAGATCTGGTGGGTATTCTCGCGCTCAGCAAGGAGCACCTCATCATGGCAGTATTGCCCGCCAAATCCGAGATAGAGATGCTGCCCCTGGTCTTTGGTGAAACCAGGCCGGAAAAAACGCTGGCAGATACCGGCACGTTCAAGGAATTTACCAGCAAGCGCAAATTCCTTGGTTATGGTGATGGCTATGTTGACCTGGTACGATTCACAGAAATGGCCCTGGGTGAGTCAGAGGGTATCAATGCAGAGGTTCTTCACGCACTGGGGGTTAGTTCCAGTGATCTGTCTCCCGCCTGCCGCAGTTTCATCAAGACCACCGTTCAGTCTGTACCTTTGATCAGTTTTGGCTTTACCGAGGCAAACAATCAGAAGTATGCGATTAGGGCAACGCTCGAAACATCTCCCGGTGTTGCAGGCTGGTTGAAAAAAATGTCTGCTCCCGTACCTGGTGTGGGTGTGTCGAATGACGGTATGTTGAGCTTTGGTGCCGGTTTTGACCTGCCGCAGATCCGCGACGGAGTCAAAGCCATGTTGCGCAACTTCCTGGAAACCGGTAAAGGTTGTGAACTGGTAGATGAGGAAGGTTTGACCCAGGCCATGCAGGGCATCGATATGATGTTCAATCCGATGTTGGCTGGAATCAAGGGTTTCAATGTCACGGTCAATGATGTTGATCTGGACCCCCAGACCATGACGCCCAAGAGCGTGGATGCCCAGTTGTTGCTGGCAGCGGCTGATCCGAAAGGCATGTTCGGGATGCTGGGGATGTTCAATCCGCAACTTGCCCAGCTGGACATCCCGACTGATGGCACACCCGTCAAGGTACCCTTGGAAAACATGTCACCCATGGCGCCCCCAACGTATGCGGCGATCAAAGGTGAAGCGTTGGCCTTGAAACTTGGTGACAAGGCGCCTGCAGGCATTGACAAGGTGTTGGCTGCGCCAGTGGCAGATGTACCACCGATGTTTGCCATGACCTATGATGCCGGCAAGCTGTTCAAGATCGTCGGCCCCGCCATGCAAAGCATGATGCAATCCATGCAGGGTGAGGATGCTGCCGATCTGAAATCGGCTTATGAGTCCATGCAAACGGCTGCAAACGTGTATGGAAAGATCGATATCCGTCTGTTGGGAACAGACCGTGGTTTCGAAATTGATACGGTGGTCAATCTGAAATAGCCTGCGCGGTTGTTTCATACATAAAAGCACCCCACAATCGGGGTGCTTTTATGTCCATGGATGGACGGGCCGAAAAATGCTCCTGCATGTTCGGCACTTTCGCCATCCTTGGCGGTCGTATGTCGCAAGAAACTTGCCGTCAGTTGTGGCGAAAGATCTGCGGTTCGAGTTCGTGGCGATTCAGCAGTCGATAAAATTCGGTGCGATTGCGTCTTGCCAGACGTGCTGCCTGCGTGACATTGCCGCTAGTCATTTGTAGCAGTTCTACCAGATAATTGCGTTCGAATTCATTCTGGGCTTCCGCAAGGGAACTGATCCCGCCAGGTTTGTTGCGCAACGCATTTTGTACCAGGCTTTCAGGGATGACAGCAGTTACCGACAACGCTGCCACCTGTTCCACCACGTTCAGAAGCTGGCGAATGTTTCCTTTCCATGAGGAGAGCATCAATGCTTCCATGGCCTCGGGAGAGAAACTGCGGGCATGGCATTGCGCACGCTCACAAGCTTGTTTCAGGAAGTGCTTGGCCAGCAGGGGAATGTCCTCACGCCTTTCGGACAACGGCGGGATTTCCAGCATCACGACATTCAGGCGATAGAACAGATCCTCCCGGAACCGGCCGGCCTCGATGGCTGCCTCCAGGTCGGAATGCGTGGCAGAGATGATACGAACATCCACGGGGAAGCTTTCTGTGGCACCTACCGGGCGTACTTTGTGATCTTCCAGTACGCGCAACAGCTTGGCCTGGAACTCCAGGGGCATATCACCGATTTCATCCAGGAACAGGGTGCCGTTGTTGGCAGCCTCGAACAAGCCCTGGCGGTTGCGGTCTGCACCGGTAAACGCCCCTTTTCGATGACCAAAGAGCTCGGATTCCAGCAAATTTTCTGGGATGGCAGCACAATTGATGGGGACAAATGGCGCATTTCCACGTGGACTGGCCCTATGCAGCGCACGTGCCAGCAACTCCTTGCCGGTTCCGCTGCTGCTTTGGATCAACACACTGACATCGCTTCGTGCGATACGTTTGGCCTTGCTCAACAGCGTCTCCATGACGGCGCTGTTGCTGATGATCTCGCTTCGCCAGCTGTTGTCATCTTCCTGCTGCTCGGGGTTTTCCTGCCCATAACTCTGGTTCAAGGCATTGTCGATCGTTTGCAGCAGTTCCTCGCTGTCGAAGGGTTTGGTCAGATAGCTGAACACGCCTTTATGCGTGGCCTGGACAGCATCGGGAATCGTTCCATGTGCGGTAAGCATGATTACGGGCAGGGAAGGCATGAGTTTTTGCACGGCTTCAAACAGCGCCAGCCCGTCCATGCCCTGCATGCGCAGATCAGTAATCATCAGATGAGGTTGCAAGGTATTGATTTTCCCCAGTGCCTGGCGCCCACTGCTGGCCGTCTCGACCTGAAAACCATTCGCCTTGAGGCGCAGGGACAACAGTTTCAGCAACCCGGGGTCATCATCTACCAGTAGAATCCTACGGTGATTCAGCGGGGATATTGCTGGTTGAAGGGGTGATGATGGATTGTTCCTTTTCATTGATGTCTTGTTCAATATTCTTCAATTGCTGCAACTGGGATTGCAGGTTGTTTAATTGTTCCGAAAGCTGGCGGGAAGCGGAGCGCTGGGCTTTCAGGCGATGCCTCAGTTCCAGGGCTTTCAGCTGTTCGGTGCGTGTTTTGCTCAGTTGATCATGTAACAATCTGGCGAGCTGATAGGCGTGAGGATCCAGTAGTTTTTCCTTGCCCAGCAGCTCACGGAGAAGTTTCAGTGCTTTCTGCCGATCCCTGTCAGATTGATCGGGTTGGCTGAGCAACAAGGCCATGCGCAGCTGCTCACATGCATCATAGGTCAGTGGCCAGGTATCGTAGATATCTTTCAGATACCGTTTGCGCCGCTTCTCATCCATGAGCGAAAAAGCCTCATAGTCGTCCAACAGGTTACTGCAGGCATGGCGCATGAGGGGTGTTGTGGAAAGCGGGGATTCCTGGGGTAAAATCCGGGGCTGAATCGGAGCACAGGCACTCAGTATCAAGGGGGTCAGAATCAACAACTGCCTTATCATCATGTGTTACTTACCCGAGCCGCCAAAGGCAGCTTGACCCGAAAATGCGTTCCTCGTGCGTGGTCCATGAGTTCGATGGAGCCTCCGTGTAAGTGCAAGTATCTCTTTACCAGCGAGAGGCCAAGTCCGGTCCCGCTTACAGGGCCATTAGACACTGATTTCCCTTGAAAAAATGGATCGAACAAATAAGGTCTGTCTTCGACAGGAATACCCACACCTTTATCTATGACATCCAATACTAGCTGTTGGTTCTGTTGAATCAGCATGATCTGTATTCTACTGTTGTCCGGTGAGTAGCGGATGGCATTGGACAGAAGGTTGTCGACGATGGTTTGCAACTGCTTTTCATCGCCGTCGACGAAAAGGGAGGACAAGTCTGTGTTCACCAGAATATTTCGCGAACGCAGTGTCAGCCGGTGTTTGTTCACCACAGCGTCAACCAAGACCGCCATATCGACCGGCTTACGTTCAGGAGGATGTTCCTGGGACAGGGCTAGATTGAAATTCAGCAGATCTTCCACTTGAGATTGCAATTGCAGGCTGTTGCTGTGCAGTATCTGTACCACCTCCTGCTGCTCTTGCGAAAGCCCACCGGCAATGCCATCACGCAATAAACCGGCGCCTTCGCGGATCGTGGTCAGCGGTGTTTTCAGTTCATGGGAGACGTGGTGCAGAAACTGCATTTTCTGTTCATTCAGTGCTGCCAGCTGTTGCCTCAGCCAATCCAGCTGCTTTCCCAGTTCGCGAATATCCTGCGGGCCTTTTACACGGATGCTGGTGTCGAATTCTCCGGCACCCAGCTGGCGAATGGCAGCGCCCAGAAGTCGCAAGGGTCTCGAGATGAGAAAGCTGAAGATGACCGCAATTAACAGTGCCAGTGGGATGAGTGCAGCTGCCTGCCACAGCAGCAGTTGCCGGACGTCGTTGATTTGCTCGTTCATGTGCCTGCTTTCCCGCGCAACAAGGCTGGTCACATCAAAGGGAATGGAGGCGGCAAGATTCGACAACTGTTCTTCATCGCGAAGCTTTTCCTCCTCGCTGACAGCCTCGTCAGCAGCGAACAGGAGTCTTTGATAAAGCTTGTTCTCGTGTTCCTGAAGTTGACGCAGGCGATCGGTCAATGCAGTATCCAGCGGTAGGGAGAGCAGACGCTGTATCTCCTGAATAAACGGCTCGCGCTGATTCTGGTAACGGGAAAGAATGCCCTTGTCGCGCAGTACCAGATACTGCAAGGCGCTGCGTTCCATGCTCAGGACCTGAGTGGTGATGAGGCGGCCAGATTCCACTGCCTGGGTGGAATCATGAACCGCTTTCTGCATCTGCGCAGCCAGATGATCCACCTGCAACATGGTGTTGAGCAGACCAATGGTCAGGGGAATAGCGACTAGGATATACCCCAGCAACGTCAGCTTGAGAATGGTGGCTGGCTTGATTGACATGCCATGATTCTGCCAAATATGCAGCTTGGTGACGAACTGTCGCTTATCGGCGACAGGGGATTAGGGCCTGCTACCGGGGGATTCCGTCGATATGCCTGGAAACAGTGTCGCTGCATGGCGACAAATTCAATCGGGATGATGTCGCGTAATAATATTTAAGTGTATGAATATTATAATAAAAAACATTTTGGCATGAGGGTTGCAGTGTCAAGGCTGTAACCCTGCTGTTTCGGTCCGGGTTGCTGAAATTCAATAAAACTAGCCAAGGAGCTGAATATCATGTCTAAGAAAATTATTGTTGCTGTTGTGGGTGCCTTGTTTGTCGTTACTGCTACCGCTGCCGATGTCTTTGCTACGCTGGATACGGATCTGAATGGCGCTATCAGTAAGGACGAAGCTTCCGCCATGCCCAGCCTGGCGGAGCAGTGGAAGGCACTGGATACAGATGCCAGTGGTGATCTCAGTGCAGAGGAATTTGCCGTTTACGAGAAAACCGAAAATCCTGCCGCAGATGCAACAACGATGAAGAATGCTCCCAAGTCCTCATCAACCAAATGAAGGTTGTATCGAACCTGGGTATCTTGAGGGTTAGCTAAGACGCCGTTCATGTTATCCCAAGTTACCCCGCTATCATCAGAGATAGCGGGGTTTTTTCTGTAGTGTTATCCCCCATAAACAGGAAAGATGCGCTTATCTTTCTTCGGTTGAATGCGGTATATTTCGGCTTACCCTGTTTCAATATTCAAGCCAGTTTATGTCAAATCCCCTGTTGAACTTCGGCGGTTTGCCACACTTTTCCAGCATCAACGCACATGATGTGGAACCTGCCATCAAATACCTGCTCAAGGACAACCGTGAGCAAATAAAAACCTTGCTGGATACGTTGTCAGAACCTGACTGGCACAACTTTGTTGAACCCATGGAAGAACTTGAAGACCGCCTGTCGCGAGCTTGGTCCCCGGTGTCACATCTCAATGCGGTGATGAACAGTGAAGACCTGCGCCAGGCCTACAACGCCTGTTTGCCAAGACTGTCTGAATACGCTACCGAAATGGGGCAGAATGAAGCCTTGTTCCGCGCCTATGAGGTGGTTGAAAAACAGGGGGCCGGGCTGGATAAGGCGCAACGCAAACTGTTGCAGAATGCCCTGCGGGATTTCAAGCTATCCGGTGTGGATCTGAGCCCGGAAAAAAAGCAGCGTTTTGGTGATATCGCCAGCAGGTTGTCGGAGATTACCGCCAGGTATGAGGAGAACCTGCTGGATGCGACCAATGCCTGGAAAAAGCAGGTTGTCGATGAAAGTATACTGGCGGGTTTACCCCCGTCAGCGCTGGATCTGGCAGCGCAAACCGCTCGGCAGCGAGAGCTGGAAGGCTGGTTGCTGACGCTGGAGTTTCCATCGTACTATCCTGTCATCACCTACGCGGACAATCGTGAACTGCGTCGTGAAATGTATGAGGCCTATTCCACCCGTGCGTCGGATCAGGGGCCGGATGCCGGCCGATTCGATAACAGCGAGATCATGGATGAAATTCTTGCCCTGCGACATGAGCTGGCGGGGTTGCTCGGGTTTGCCAACTATGCGGAGCGTTCGCTGGCTACCAAAATGGCACGTTCCACGGATGAAGTGCTGGCCTTTCTGCATGATCTTGCCGCCCGGGCAAAAAAGCAGGGGGAAGCCGAGCTCAAGGAATTGCGATCCTTCACGCTTGAGCAATACGGCGTTTCTGAACTGGAAGCCTGGGATCTTCCCTACTACAGTGAAAAACTGCGCCAGTATCGTTACAGCATCAGCCAGGAAGAGCTGAAACCTTATTTCCCTGAAACGCGTGTCATTCCTGGCATGTTCGATGTGATTGGCAAGGTATTCGGGGTACAGATACGGGAAAGCGCAGAACCGGTGGAAACCTGGCATCCTGATGTGCGTTTCTATGAAATCCGAAACCAGGAACGGGGGCTGTTGGGACAGTTCTATTTTGATTTGTATGCGCGCCCCAACAAACGGGGTGGCGCCTGGATGGCAGATGCCATATCACGCATGAAAACGAACAATCGTGAGCAGTTGCCCGTGGCGTTCATGACCTGCAACTTCACTCCTCCGGTGGGTGACAAACCCGCACTGCTGACGCATGAAGAAGTGCAGACCCTGTTTCATGAGTTCGGGCACGGTTTGCATCACATGTTGACGCAAGTGGACTACCCTTCCATCTCCGGCATATCCGGAGTCGCCTGGGATGCGGTGGAGCTGCCATCCCAGTTCATGGAAAACTGGTGTTGGGAAAAGGCAGCGTTGGCATTGGTTTCGGGACACTATGAAACGGGCGACCCGCTACCGGACGAATTGTATGCGCGCATGCAGGCGGCGCGAAACTTCCAGTCGGCGATGCAACTGTTGCGGCAAATCGAGTTCTCGCTGTTCGATTTTCTCATCCACCTGAATTACGACCCGGAAAAAGGGGGGCGTATCTATGCAATACTGGATGCTGTGCGCGAAGAAGTGGCAGTCGTGAGGCCGCCTGCATGGAATCGTTTTGCTCACGGTTTCTCGCACATTTTTGGTGGTGGCTATGCCGCTGGTTACTACAGTTACAAATGGGCGGAAGTGCTGTCGGCGGATGCCTTTTCGCTGTTCGAGGAAAAAGGTGTATTCGACCAAGCCACGGGGCTGTCATTCCTGCAGAATATTCTGGAAAAAGGTGGGAGTGAAGATGCCATGGATCTGTTTGTGGCTTTTCGTGGGCGGGAGCCCAGTATTGATGCCTTGCTGCGTCACTCGGGGATAAAATAATGGATCAGGCATTTACAGAAGAACAAATGGCGCAGTTGGAGGATTTCCTTCTGGCGCATATGGAGGACGACGGCTGCATGCCTCTGGACGTGGCCCATGGCTATCTGACCGCCGTGGTTTCCGGGCCGCATATGATCATGCCAAATATCTGGTTGCCAAATGTGCTTGGGAATGTGGATTTTTCCTCGGAGGAAGATGCAGCGCAAGCAATGGGTTTGCTCATGGCGCTGTACAACAGTACCCTGGCCGAACTCGAATCCGGCGACTATGAACCCATGATATTGAGCATGGAGGAAAACTACGATGAGCCATTGCCGCTGCCCTACGGCTGGTGCGAAGGTTACATCATGGGCTGGAATGCTCACGGGGAAGACACCATCGATGCCATGGCACAGGACGATGAAGCGGCCCTGAGCCTGGGGCCGGTGGCGGCATTTCTCATGTATGAAGAAGAACAATTGCTGGCTCCACCCGATGAAGCAGAACATCGCCTGGCTGCAGATCAACTGGGCGACAGCGCAGTAAAGCTGTTTCGATGGTGGCTCCCCAGGCGGGACAACCCGGTAGGGCGGGCTTAGCCAATGCTGCTTGGCGGAATGTTGAAAAAGGCCATCCGTAGTGTTTTTCAACGTCCTGCTGCAATCAATAAATACAAGAAAGAAGGAGGAGAAAATGTTGAAGAGTGGAGACAAAGCGCCGGATTTTGATTTGCCCACGGCGGATATGACCATGTTGCGGCTGTCTGATTTCGCGGGCAAGAAAAACCTGGTGGTTTACTTTTACCCAAAGGACGATACGCCGGGGTGCACCATGGAGGCGATCGAGTTCAGCGAGATGCTGGATGAATTTGCCAACCTGGATACCTTAGTTCTGGGCGTGAGCGCGGATACCTGCATCAGTCATGGCGTTTTTCGCGACAAATACGGATTGACGATTGAACTCGTAGCTGACGTGGACGGTGAAGCCTGTGCCGCCTACGACGTGATGCAGAATAAAACCCGGGATGGCGTAGATCGCCGGGGTATCCGGCGCTCAACTTTTGTTATCGACAAGAAAGGCGTGGTTCGGCAGGCCATGTATGATGTGACACCCAAGGATCACGCCAGAGACGTACTGGAAGTGGTGAAAGCTCTGTAGCATCCAGTGGCATGTGCCACCTGCTGCAATCCTATTTATTGCTATTTTTGGCTTTGTGATGCTTGCGCCCACGCTTGATATTCTTGCCTTTGGACGGCTTTTTACTTGCCGGGCGTAATGCCATCTTGCGTCCGGCAACCCGCGCCTTCTGCAGTATTTCCAGGACTTCCCTGGGCATGCCTTCCGGTAGATCCACGGTTGTGAAATCATCATGGATTTCGATGCTGCCGATGTAGCAACTTTCAATGTCCGCTTCGTTGGCAATGGCGCCGACAATGTTGCCGGGCTTCACATCGTGGTTATAGCCTGCGTCGATGATGAAGCGTTCCATCTCCAGATCTGGAAATTCTTTCAAAGGTTGGGCTTCGGTGGAAAATTCCGTGCTGCGTGGGCGGGACTTGGTCTTGCTTTTGCCGTAGTCATCCTTGCGTTCCTTGCGTTCACGCTGCTGTTTCCTGGGTTGCTCCTTGATCAGGAGAGGGTCGTTGCCTTGGGCCAGCAAGGCCAGTGCTGAAGCAATCTGCAGGGGGTCCAGGTCATTTTCCTGGCGGAAATCCTCGATGATTTCTTCATAGCTGCTCAGGTCTTCGGCAGCCAGGGTGTCGATAATGCGTTGCTTGAACCTTGCCACCCGCTTGTCGTTGATGTCCGAGGTGCTGGGCATGTGCATCTGTTCGATCGGCTGGCTGGTGGCTTTTTCAATCGCGCGCAGCAGTCTCCGCTCCTTGGGGGCCACGAACAGGATAGCTTCACCCTTGCGTCCGGCGCGGCCGGTGCGGCCGATGCGGTGTACATAGGATTCTGTATCATAGGGAATGTCGTAGTTCAGCACATGGCTGATGCGCTCGACATCCAGGCCACGTGCTGCCACATCCGTTGCGATCAGAATATCGAGCTTGCCGTTCTTCAGACGCTCGACGGTTTTTTCCCGTTGATTCTGCGGAATGTCACCATTGAGCGCCTCGGCAGCATAACCCCGGGCAGACAGTTTGTCGGCCAGTTCCACGGTAGCGATGCGAGTGCGCACGAAGATCAGCATGGCATCGAAATTTTCCACTTCCATGAGTCGGGTCAGGGCATCCAGCTTGTGCAGACCGCTCACCAGCCAGTAACGCTGGTGGATAGTGGTGGCGGTGCTGGTTTTGGATTTGATGCGTACTTCTGTCGGGTTGTTCAGGTGCTTGTGGGCAACCTTGCGGATCACATCGGGCATGGTGGCGGAGAACAGGGCTGTCTGGCGTTCAGCCGGTGCCTGCTCCAGAATCCACTCCACGTCGTCGATGAAACCCATGCGCAGCATTTCATCCGCTTCGTCCAGTACCAGTGTCTTCAGGGCATCGAGCTGCAGGGTCTTGCGCCGCAGGTGGTCCATCACCCGCCCCGGCGTTCCCACGACCACATGCACGCCACGCTTGAGCAGGCGCAATTGCTGACTCATGGCCTGGCCACCATAGATGGGCAACACATGAAAACCCCGCATGTGATGGGCATAGGTCTGGAAAGCCTCTGCTACCTGGATAGCCAGTTCTCTGGTCGGCGTCAGCACCAGCACCTGGGGTTTTTTCTGCGTCAGATCAATCTTTGCCAGCAGCGGCAGGGCAAAGGCGCCGGTTTTACCGGTTCCCGTCTGTGCCTGTCCGAGTATGTCCCTGCCTTCCAGCAGCAAGGGTGTGCACCGTGCCTGGATAGGGGAAGGGGTTTCATAGCCGATATCGGTCAGCGCGTTGAGTAATACGGGGGGGAGTCCCAGTTCCTGAAAGGAAAGGGATGGGTCGGGTGTGGACATGTGGAGCCTGCGGAGAAAAGAAAAAAATGCTGTATTGCAACGCACATTATAGCAGATATCAGCCTAGTCGAGGCAGAAGCTGATTCGAGCGTTGGCACACAACAAAATCCCGGCGCCACGCTTTGAATGGATTTGCTAGGATAACAAGCTGTTTGGTCATCCCTGGTTGCCATGTCGCTACGCACACGCATATTGTTGTTTCTGTTTGGCTTTGCGCTCCTGCCTTTGCTGGTGGCCGTGGTGATCAACCTGCCATTGGTGCTGGATCGCGTGGAGTTGTTCTATCGTCAGGCTTTCCTGCAGAATCTTCGTGCGGATTTTTCCGATCTGGATGCCCATCTCGCCAGTCGGGATGAAATGATTCGCCTGCTGGCAAAACTGCCTGAGCCTGGCGTGGTCCTGGGAGAAGAGCAGGATGTCGATGAATCCAGGATCGATCTTGCACGCCTGAAGTACACGGAATGGATCAACCGCATTTTGAGTGACCAGTTGGATATCGTGGACATCCTTTTCCTGGATCAAAATGGGGTGGCGCGTTTCTGGTTGTCGCGCAACGCGGAGACCCGCCTGTGGGAACCCACGACCGTTGCTCCGCATCTACCCTCGGCCGATTCAATCAACGTAGTCATGCAGGCTACCACCCCGGCGGTGTTGCTGACACCCGTGGTGGTGAATGAAAAGTCCAGTGACCTGACCCGAACCATGACCTTGCAGTTGCTCAGTCCCCTGGGACCAGGCGAAGGCCGGGCCACCTATGGTGTTGTGGTGATGACTGTGGATATTGGTGGCCTGGTGCGCCGGGATCCGGGCACCTTGTGGGTGCATGATGACGGTCGTTATCTCGAGGCTCCCGGCATCGCTCCTCATGCCAATACGGCTTTTGATGATTTTCCAGGCCTGGAGGAAAAGTTTTCCGAGCGCAAACTGTTCATGTGGGAAGGGGATGGCGGAAAAACGGCTATCTGGGTGCCCTTGTTGAGAACAGACAATGATCGCCCGCTATGGGTTGGCCGGCGTGTGCAGGACAAACCGTTGCGGGAACTCCGGGATGCGCTGATACTGCGGGTGCTGCTGATAATCTTTGTGCTCGTATTGGTGATCGGGTTTATAGCGCGTCTGGTGGCGGCACGTCTCGAAAGCTATGGGGAAGAATTGTTCAAGGGTATCCAGCGCGTGGTGGGTAAATCGGAGGCCGTACAGTTCCGGTGGCGTGGCAGTCCGGAACTGCGACAGCTGGGCGAGAATCTTTCCGTATTGTCCCAGACCCATGCGCAAAACCTGCAGGAACTGCAGGGCCACACCAAGGCGCTGGAAGAATCCAACCGCTATAAATCTGAATTTTTATCCAATGTCAGCCATGAGCTGCGTACTCCACTCAACTCCATTCTGCTGCTTTCCAAATTGCTGGTGAAGGAGGAGCAGGGATTGACAGATGAACAACTGCAGCAACTGCGTGTTATTCACGAGGCCAGTGTCGATTTGCGGGATTTGATCGATAATATTCTGGATTTGTCCCGAATCGAAGCCGGACGCTTGCTGCCCAACATTGAAGAAGTGGATCTGCCTGTTTTACTGCAGGAGTTGCAGGACCTTATGTGCCCTCAATTCGAGGAAAAAGGCTTGCGGCTGGAGCTGGATGTCAAAGATGCCCACCCGCATGTGATTCATAGCGATCCGGACAAGCTGAAACAGATACTGAAAAATTTCCTGTCCAATGCATTGAAATTTACCCGAGAAGGGAAAGTCGTGCTGGGGCTGAGTACGGCAGAAGCGCCTTTTGCGGTGCGCTTCTGGGTCAGAGATACGGGCATCGGCATTCCTGCCGATAAACAAAAACTGATTTTTGAAGCCTTCAAGCAAGCCGATGGTTCTACCCGCCGTCGCTACGGTGGAACCGGGCTGGGGTTAAGCATCAGCCGTGAATTATCTCTGATTCTGTGCGGGAAAATTCGGGTGGAGAGCCGAACAGGAATTGGGGCAGAATTTTCATTGTTGTTGCCCGCCGAGTGCGGTGAAATGCCACAACCGAAAACCATTCTTTCAGAGCACAGGGCAGAGCGTTTGTCCGACGCTGTACTGGTGGAGGAGGCGTTGGCGGATTTCTCCGGGCGCAAGGCCCTGCTGGTGGAGCAGGACATCGATGTGCTGCTGAAGTTCAGCAAGATGCTTGAATCGTGGAATATTCAGGTACTGGCAGCAGGTGATGAAGAGGAAGTTCTGGAGACTCTGGAAGATGAACCGGATATTGATATAGTACTGGCAGGAGAGAAGATCATGGGTTGGCGCCGACTGTCTGAAGTGGCTGGAGGCGGTATTGGTAAAACCGTATTGATGGTAGGTTTGTCTGATAATCCTCAGGCGGATGGAGCAGATGAGGTGTTGTCTCCAGACGTGAATGCCCATACTCTGAAAGTGATATTGCAACAACATTTTCATCGTGAATGACATGAGCAACAAACGCTACGCAGGTTTCAAACTACTGGTCGTCGATGACAATCAGCACAACCTGTTTACCCTGCGTTCCCTGGTAAGCAAACACATGGATGTGGAGATACTCGAAGCCGAGAGCGGCAGGAAGGCGTTGGAACTGGCGCGTGCCAATCCGGATATCGATCTGATCATACTGGATGTGCAAATGCCGGAAATGGATGGCTTCGAAACCGCCCGGATGTTGAAACTGTACAAGAAGACCAGCGAAATACCGGTGATTTTCCTTACCGCAGCGTTCAAGACCCAGGAATTCCAGCAGAAGGGTTATGATGTGGGTGCCGCAGATTACCTGCTCAAGCCCATCGATGACAATCAGCTGCTGAACAAGATCAGCACCTATTTTCGTCTCATTGAGAAGGAACGTGAACTCAATCGTGTACTGGAACAGAAGGTGGCTGAACGCACCGCAGAGCTTTTTCTGGCCAATCAGCACCTGGAGAACATCCTGCGCAATATGGGCGAGGCGCTCCTTATCCTTACGCCACAAGGTATCATCAAGCAGGTCAACCCCGCGACTTGCGCCATGCTGGGCTACGATATGCAGGAACTGGAGGGCATGAGTATAGGTGACGTTTTCGAGGAGGAAGGGCAGGAGCAGGCCAATGCCTTCATGGGTACGTGGCTGGAAGCCCTGATTCGTGCTGGCGCCTTGCGGGATATAGAGGCCGCATTTATTGCGAAGAATGGCCAGCGTGTGCCCATCCTGTTTTCACGCACCGCAATCGTCAATCAACAAGGAGAGATTGACGAGATAATCTGTATCGCTAAGAATATGTCTGGCTATTGTCGTGTGGATGAGGCCGGATCCATGAACCCAGAGAGTGAAATCTCATGAATGAGCCAACAAGTCCCAGCATACCCGCGGATGAAGATCCCACCATGACCGCCAATGCCCTCAAGGCCATGGCTCATCCCCTGCGCTGGAAAATACTCTGCACCCTGGGAGAGACGGAGTTGTCTGTCGGAGAGATCGTTTCCCGCACTGGCACATCCCAGAGCAACATTTCCCAGCATCTCGAGCAATTGCGTAACAAGAACATCGTCACTTCGCGCAAGGAAGCAAATCGCATCTACTACCGCATCCGCAATGGCAAGTTGCTGGAATTGATTGGTACCATGCGTGAGGTACTCTGCCCCGTGAACCTGGACGATCGTTACGATAAATAAACAGCTTTAACTACCGGTCAGTTTTCCTGCTATCCGGAAGCCGGCGATATAGGTGCCCGCCGCAGATCCCAGGGTGCTGAACAGAAAAACCAGCAAGGTTCGGGATACGCGGTTTTTCCACCAACCGGTCCAGTGTGTCGTGTCGTGGCGTAGTTGTTCGAAGTCTTTTACCGTTGGTTTGCGCAGCCACAGTTCCGCTGCAGCGGTAACCATGCCTGCACCGATGGTGGGGTTCAATGAGGTAATGGGTGCAGCAACAAAGGCGGTGACTACGGTGAGCGGATGCGCTCCCGCCAGTGCAGCACCGACGGCCGACAAGCTGCCGTTGATCAGTATCCAGCTCCACACCAGCTGCCAGCCCAATTCCGGGCTGCGATAAAAGCCGATCCCGAAGCCGATGAATACCAGGGCGACGATGATCCAGGGTATGATCTTCGGCCAACGTGAGGGTTCGGGCAGGGTATCCAGCTCGGTGATGCGAGTGGCAGGATCACTCACACCCTGCTGCAGTTTGCTGGCGATGCCCTTGAGGTGACCGGCACCTATGACGGCGAGGATGTCTTCATGACCTTTCTCTTCGATTTCCTGGGTGAGTCGTGCAGCCATATAGCTGTCACGTTCGTCGATAAGCGGGATATACAAATCCTCCCTGTCATGGGCGAATTCGGCGAAGGTGGTTTCCAGCATATCACCTTCCTTGAGCTTTTCGATTTCCTCTTCTTCTACCTCCTCGCGGGAAATCAGAGACAGCAGCAGGCCGGTAAACAGCGTCCAGCGTTTCCACCAGGGCAGGTTGCTGGCCGTACGTTTCAATGTGGTGCCTATCTCTCGATCGATGAGCAGTACCGGCAGATGGTGTGCCTGGGCCATTTCGATGGCCTTGCGTTGCTCTGCACCAGGCTCGATGCCGAACTGTTCCGCAATCCGTTGCTGGTAAGCTCCCATGGCCAGATTGGCGATCACCATGGAGGCCTTGCCGCTGCGGATTACATCCATGAGGTTCATTTTGGCCAACGAATCCGGTGACAGTATGGCGTTATAGCGGCTGGGGCAGAGTTCCACGGCAATGGCATCATAGTCGTTGCTTTCGATCAGCTGTTCGACCATGTCGGCGCTGGTTTTCGAGACATGCGCCGTTCCCAGCAGCGTCAGTTTGCTGCCTTTGATGTTGAGTTCTTCGATGGGTTCTGGGGATTGAGTATCAGACATGATGTGATCAGAGCTGGCTTTTGTTGCAATACGGGGTTGGGCTGGGATAATAGCAGCTGATTGAATCGGGATGGAGTTTGGATTGTGAAAATATTTTCATCACAGAAGCTGGCAATGGCCGTGTTTTTGTCCGGGTTGTTGCTGGCTGGCTGTGGAACGGTGGGCAAGGCAAGAAAGGATCAATCCATGAATATGCGCCTCAAGGAGTATAGCCATGAAGTGCGCTGGGGTGCACTGGAGGCACTGCCGTCCTATCTGTCGCCGGATCTGATGGATACACAGGAGCCTGTCGCCAAAGACCCCTCGAATGTGCGCGTAACGAGCTACGAAGTGTTGAGAAATCCCATGCCTGCCGGTGAGAACCAGATCGTACAAACGGTAAAGATCGAGTATCTATTTCGCGATCGGCAGGTCGTGCGCAATCTTGTGGATCAGCAAAAATGGGAATTCAACCCCGAGAACAATGACTGGGTGCGTATCAATCACATCCCTGTATTCAAGTAATGGTGAAAATCGCTTTCAGTGAACGCCCTGGCCGCCACGAACGCCATTTCAGGCGCAAGCTGGACAACCCCCTGTTTCCCCGCCCAATTCAGGAATTCGGCAACGAGGATCTGTTGGAGGTGCAGCGACAGGATCATGAAGAATTGCTGTCGTTCCTGCAGTCGTTGCGGCAACTGGTGGGACAGGCTGTCACTTTGCAACCCAACGAAGAGACCCAGGTGATTCTGGATCTGAAGGCCGAACTGGAAAAACACTATGAACAGGCTTGTGGTCTTGCTGACAATCAATCGGCAAACAAGCAGGCGATCGCGCAGCTTATCGACGTTATCATGGCGACGGTACAGCGAAATGCTGCCGGTGATGCCCTGGCCGAACAGGAGTTGAGAGAAGAAGCGCTGGCGCGCAGCACACATTTTTCCTTGCTGGAATCCACGCTGGTCGCCGATCTGCTACATCCTCAGAGTGTTATTCAGGAAGATGAGTTGGCGCCCGTGTTTCTCACAGACCCTGAAGATACTGTACGCCCGGCCATGGAATTGTTCGATGCGGAGCAGCGCCTACAGATAGCTGCCGATATGCGTGCCTTGCTGCAGGACAACGCTTTCGCTGATGGTGATTTATACGATCGCCTTGAGTGGCTGGTGCTGGAATGAGCATGATTCTCCCTGACCGGAATGTCAGGGAGAAGGGACCGGATCGTTTTATACCTCGAGATCCGGGTTGCTATCTACCAGCATGTCATACGCGGTATAGATATGGTTATGCCGGGTAACAGACAGGCTGTCAGGGTCAACAGGACCTACTTGTGTGTCCGGGTTGCCGCGGTAGGTTTCGAACAGGGAAACACGGGATTTCTGTGCCGAAGCTGCAGGGTTGCTGATACCTCCAGACAGACTTGGAATATTTGGGTCCAGGTCTTCACTGGCGAGCTGACGCTCGTATTGGAAGGTCTCGGCAAAAGCCATGTTACTGACCAGGGCAAGTGCTGCAAAAGCAATCATTGTTTTCATGGTAATGTCCTCATTGTGTATCGTTTGGTGTGTGTTTAATAAGACCCAGGCATGACTATTTTCATTTCCATTTATTTTCATCAGGAGAGCAGGCCTACATGAAATACCAGGATCTCAGAGACTTCATTGCGCAGCTGGAGCAGCAGGGTGAGCTGCACCGCATACGGGTCGAAGTGGATCCTGTGCTGGAAATGACGGAGATAAGCGACCGGGTATTGCGTGGGGGTGGGCCAGCACTGTTGTTCGAGAATCCCCGGGGTCATGACGTGCCGGTGCTGACCAATTTGTTCGGAACTCCCCGGCGGGTGGCTATGGGCATGGGAGAGGATTCGGTCACGGCATTGCGCGAGGTGGGCAAGCTGCTGGCCATGCTCAAGGAGCCGGATCCCCCGAAGGGTATGAAGGATGCGTGGGACAAGTTGCCGCTGTACCGCAAGGTGCTGGACATGGCACCTAAAGAGCGTAAATCTGCTCCTTGCCAGAAAATCGTACATGCGGGAGATGATGTTGATCTTGCGTCCATACCCGTACAGACTTGCTGGCCCGATGATGCAGGCCCTTTGATTACCTGGGGACTGGTGATCACCCGGGGGCCAGAGAAGGCACGCCAGAACCTGGGCATCTATCGTATGCAGGTGATCGGTCGTAACCGTGTCATCATGCGCTGGCTGGCGCACCGTGGCGGGGCGCTGGATTTCAGGGAATGGCAGCAAGCCCATCCCGGTGAACCCTTTCCGGTGTCTGTTGCGCTGGGAGCAGATCC
>CAZFXI010000042.1:0-27300 GCA_964522855.1 uncultured Sedimenticola sp. | reverse complement strand
AGATTGGCCATGGCCACATGCTCGGTCTTGAGCATATTCAGACCCTGGATGATCCGATAGGTCAACGGATTCACCTTGTAGCCCACTACCATGGGGCGTTTGCACAGCAGCGCCTCGAAGGTTGCCGTGCCGGATGCCACCAGCACCACGTCTGCTGCGGTAAGCACCTGGGCGGTATTGTCCCGCGTCAACATGATATCCAGTTCAGGCGCATAGTGCTCACAGGCCTGGCGGTACACCTGTGAGGTGTGCTCCGTAGCCAGTGGCGTCACTACCTTGAGATGCTCGATCTGTCGGGCACAGGCAGCCGCAGTTAGCAGGAAAGGTCGTGCCAGTCGCTGCACCTCACCGCTCCTGCTTCCCGGCAGTACCGCCAATACCCTTGCATCCTGCGCCAGACCCAGTTGCTCTCTGGCAGCCTGCCGGTCAGGAAGCTGCGGGTATTTTTGTGCCAACGGATGACCGACATAGATGCAGGAGATATCATGACTTTGCAGGAACTCCTGCTCGAAAGGGAAAATACTCAGCACCAGATCGGCAGCTGCACGAATCTTGTGCACCCGTTTCTGGCGCCATGCCCAGACCGTAGGGCTGACATAGTGCACCGTGGGTACGGTTGCAGCCTTCAGTATCTGTTCCAGCTTCAGATTGAAATCCGGCGCATCCACACCAATAAAAAGATCCGGTGGCTGTTGCCGCCAGCGCCTGGCCAGTATCTTGCGTATCTTCAACAGCTCGGGCAACCGCCCCAGAACCTCTACCAGCCCCATGACCGATAGTCTTTCCATGGGAAAGCAGTTTTTCAGCCCCTGCGCGGCCATTAGTGGTCCGCCAATACCTTCAAACTGAATATCAGGTTGCAGGGATGTCAATGCGCGCATCAGTCCGGCCGCGAGCTGATCACCAGAAGGTTCAGCAGCAACGATGCCGATACGCATTTAACGGACAATACTGCGAGAGGGATTGCGCAAAAATTCAGGCAGGATAGACAAGGCCTGATGCCGGGCACAAAGCTGCTCGATCTGCTGCTGTGCATCTTCCAAACGCGCACCGGAGCGGTACAGCACACGATAGGAAGCTTTCAAGGCGCTAACGGCGGCGGCATCGAATCCCCGTCGCCTCAAACCCTCGGTATTGATACTTCGGGGTACTGCGGGGTTTCCGGCAACCATGATGAATGGCGGTACATCCTTGCCAATGGCGCTGCCCATGGCCGCAAAGCTGTGAGCCCCAACACGGGTGAACTGATGCACCATGGTAAAACCACCAAGAATGGCCCAGTCATGTATGTGCACATGCCCCCCCAGAGAAGCGGCATTGGCAAGAATGGTGTGATTGCCGAGCACACAATCATGGGCGATATGGGTATAGGCCATGAGCAGGTTATCATCACCTATACGGGTGCTCCCCGTATCCTGCGCCGTACCACGGTTGACGGTGGCAAATTCGCGGATGACGTTATTGTTCCCGATCTCCAGCCAGGTTTCCTCCCCGGCATATTTTTTGTCCTGAGGGTCCTCGCCTACGGAAGCGTACTGAAAGATCTTGTTATTCCGCCCGAGACGGGTGTTGCGCGGGATTACCACATGTGAAGCTATCCGGCAGTCATCGCCAATTTCCACGCCCGGGCCGATAATACTGAAAGGGCCAACGCTCACCCCTTTTCCCAGACGGGCGTCATCATCAATAATGGCAGATGGATGGATCAAAGCTCTCTCGCCGTACACATGATTTCAGCACTGGCAGCCAGCTTCCCTTCAACGGTAGCTTCCGTGCTGAACACCCAGATTCCCCGACGGCATTTCACCAGTTTGGCTTCCAGATGAAGTTGATCTCCAGGAGTTACCTGACGTTTGAAGCGTGCCTTGTCCACCCCGGCAAGAAGATAGATCAGGTCGCTGTCGGCATCTTCGGTTTCCATGGCCAGCAAGCAGGTGGTTTGTGCCAGCGCCTCGACAATCAGAACGCCCGGCATGACCGGCTTGCCCGGAAAATGCCCCTGGAAAAAAGGTTCGTTCATACTGACGTTCTTCAGCGCCAGAAGACGCTCCCCCGGCTGACATTCCAGTATCCGATCTACCAGCAGAAAAGGGTAGCGGTGAGGAAGGCGCTCCATGATGTGACTGATGTCCATGTTCTCCAAGAGGATTCTCCCGATTGTGTTGCACCCAGGGAAACCCCTGAACCTATTCTTGTTCACCCTGCAGTCTTGCCAGAGTTTTTTCCAGTGTTTTCAGGCGTCTTGCCATGCTGTCGAGTTGTTTGATTCTGGCGATATTCTTTTGCCAGATCTTGTGCGGCATGGCCAGCACACCTCCGGTATAAACACCCGGCTCCCGCAACGAGCGGCTTACCACACTGGCACCGGAAACGTGCACACCGTCCGCCAGTTCGATATGGCCAACCACACCTACACCGCCTGCGAGCGTGCAGCCACTGCCGATGCGGGTTGATCCGGATATTCCGGTGCAGGCGGCAATGGCCGTATTTTCCCCGATTTCCACGTTATGAGCCACCTGGATCTGATTATCCAGTTTAACCCCGTCGTGAATCACGGTGTCATGGATGGCACCACGATCGATCGTGGTATTGGCCCCAACTTCCACGTTGTCACCAATAACCACACTGCCCAGCTGCGCAACTTTTTCCCAGCGGCCCTTATCATTTGCCAAGCCGAATCCATCACCACCTATGATGGCGCCGGGGTGAACGATGCAGTTCCTGCCGATTTTCACGCCATCCATGAGCACGACGGAAGCGAGCAACTCGGAACCTTCTCCGAGGAACACATTTTTCCCGAGCACGCAGTTTGGCCCCACATAAGCATTTGCTTCGACTACGCTCTCCGCACCTATGACGGCACCCGCCGCGACAGTAGCTCCTGGGGCTATGCTTGCATCGGCGGCCACTGTCGCGGCAGCATGTACACCATGCTCACGACTATGGGGGGGAGCAAAACACCGGGTAACCCGTGCCCAGGCCAGGTAGGGATTGTCCGTCAACAGTGCATTGCCTGGACAATCCGTTACATCTGCAGGTCGCAGAATTACCGCTGATGCCTTGGTATCCCGCAGGAACTTGCGATACTTTGCATTGTTGAAAAAGCTGATCTGTCCCGCAGTGGCGTGATCCAGGGTTTCCAGCCCGTGAATACGACAGTTACCCTCTCCCCGCAGCTCCGCCCCGCAGTATTCCGCCAGCTCAGCAAGCGTAAATGAAACGGACATACCGAGTTTCTTTTATTTCCTTTTCAGTTCTTTTAACACTTGCTTGGTGATATTGACCTTGTCGTTGGCCCACACAACACCGCTTTCCAGCACCAGATCATAACCGCCTTTTTTGGCAACCTTGACGATCACTTCGGCAATCGCTTTGCGCAATTTGCTCAATTCTTCGTTTTGACGCAAGGCCAGATCTTCCTGGAATTCACTCTGGGCATTCTTCAGCTTGCGGGTACGGGCGATAATGTCCCGCTCCAGACGTTTTACTTCCGCCTCGCTCATGATGGAGCCATCACGCTGCAGTTTTTCCTTGAGCTTCTTGAGCTTTTTCTGTTCGGCAACCAATTGGTCGTCGCGTTTGGAAAACTCCTTGCGAATTTTCTCCTTTACCGCTTTTACCTGAGGGGACTCCTGAAGCACTTTACCTACTTCAACATAGGCAATTTTGGTTGCGCCAACAGCCATACCACTGGCAGTAACAAGAAACAAAGCCAGAAAGCCAAATACAGTAATTTTTTTCAACACGTTTTATACTCCTAAAAAATCGATCCGAAACTAAACTGGAAGTTTTCCACATCATCATCGCTTTTATCATTCAACGGAACACCATAACTCAGTGTCATCGCCCCCATCGGTGACAACCACGTTGCCCCGATACCCACAGAATAACGAACTTCATCAAGTTCTACACGATCTTGAAACACATTACCCGCATCCAGAAACACAGACATACGTACCGTTGAATCCAGTTGGGCAAAAGGCGGTGGAGAATACAGTTCCAACCCACCCACTAACTTGATATTGCCACCAATGGGATCGCCGGTGGAATCTCTGGGGCCCAGGGTATTGTTCTTGAAGCCGCGAACGGTCTTCTCACCGCCAGCAAAATAGTTCTCGAAAAACGGCAGGATATGCGTTTTCCCATAGCTGTCCCCATAACCGACATCTGCACGCCCTGCAAACACAAAACGGCGGTACAAGGGCACGTATTGCCGGTAACGATAGGATAACTTGTAGAACTGCAGGTCGCTCCCGGGTAGCGTGGCAACTGTGGAAAAGGACTGCGAGGTACCGACTGTCGGGAAAATCGCACTATCCCGTGAGTCATGACTCCAACTGCCGGTGAGTTTGAAGTCCAGGTAGCTATCTCCTTCCTGCTCGACAAAATCGATAATCTCCAACGGCGGCACGCTTCCCAGCTTAAGGTCAATATTTTCTATGGCAAACTTTACCCGGATACGATTGAAATCACTCAGTGGTACGCCATAATTTACGGATGCTTCGGAAATGTCGGTTCGATAATCCGAAACATTGAGTTCATTGAAATCCGTTTTCTGATAGCTGAGGTTGAATCCACGACTGATGCCATTGATGGTGGCATAGGGATTGAAATAAGATAGCTGGTATCTGGTGTTGTATTTACTGGTATTCGCGGCCAAAGTCACCTTTTTTCCCGTTCCCAGAAAATTGTCTTCCGTAATGCTGGCAGAAAAACTGACACCCTGGCTACCCGAATAACCCAGGCCACCAGCCAGAGAACCGGAAGGTTTTTCCTTGACCGTCACCAGCACATCCGTCATATCCGTGGTACCGGGGACAGAGGGCGTTTCTATGCTCACATCCTCGAAAAACCCAAGACGACGCAATCGTTCTCTGGAAAGTGTCAATTTGGTATTGGACATCCAGGTGTTTTCCATTTGCCGCAACTCCCGGCGCACCACCCGATCCCGGGTTCGGGAGTTACCCTTGACGTCAATGCGACGCACATACACACGCTTGCCAGGATCCATGAAATAAGTGATGGATACCGTTTTGTTTTCCTCATCTATTTCGGGAATGTGATTGACGTTGGCAAACGCGTAGCCCATTTCAGACAGTTTCTCCGTGATCCTGTCGGTACTGTCCACTACTTTTCGCCGTGAGAACGGCTCTCCCCGGCGCAAGTGGATCAGCGGAAAATATTCTTCGGCGTCCACAATCAGTTTACCGGTAATTTTTACATCGGCTATGGAATAGATATCACCTTCATCAACATTGATGGTGATGAAGATCCCCTTTTTGTCCGGACTGATGGTGACCTGGGTGGAGTCCACGCTGAAATTCAGATAGCCCCGATCCAGATAATAGGATTTTATCAGTTCGAGATCACCCGACAGTTTCTGACGTGAGTATTGATCCTCTTTGGTAAACCAGGCGAACCAGCCGCCCACCTTGGACTGAAATCCGGTCATCAGCGCTTCATCGTCGAAAGCGTTGTTTCCTATGATATTGATGCCACGAATACGGGCCGTATCACCTTCCTGAATCTTGATCTTGATGGCAACACGATTTCTTTCCAGAGGCGTCACTTCCGTATGCAACTGCACACCATATTTGCCGCTGTTGAAAAACTGCCGGCGTAATTCCTGTTCGATCTTGTCCAGCACTGAACGGTTGAAGGTACGTCCTTCTGCCAGGCCTATGTCCGCCAGGCCCTTCTGCAAGTCCTCGGTCTTGATGGATTTGTTTCCGCTGATATCGATCTGGGCAATGGCAGGACGTTCCTGCACAATGATGTTCAGAACCTGCCCATCTCTTTCCAGGCGCACATCCTTGAAAAAACCGGTTTTATACAAAGCACGAATAACCTGCGGTACGTTACGCTCATCAATCACATCGCCCGGCTTTATAGGGAGATAGTTGAATACCGTGCCTGCCGAAATACGCTGTAGCCCCTCTACCCGAATATCCTTTACCACCCATGAATCAGCCACTGCCGGCGCTACCAGTAGCAGGTTGATCAAACCTATAAGAAAATATCGGGTGATGCGCATAGTGCTTTGGTGGTTATCCCGCTTGTTTTGATGATGCCGTATTATATAGACTGACCTGGAAATTGCATCCAAATCCAGGTTTTTTTATCCCCCGAGGCGGGCGATATCCTGATAAAACACCAACACCATCAGCGACAACAGCAAAGCCAGCCCAACCTGCTGACCCCTCATCATAAATTGCTCGGAAGGCGGTTTGCCGGTAACCGCTTCAATCAGAAAATAGAACAAATGCCCTCCATCCAGAACCGGTATGGGCAGCAGATTGAATACGCCCAGGCTGATGCTGATAATCGCCAGCAATTTGAGGAAATAAACCAACCCGGCATCCACGGCGCTGCCCGCCGCATTTGCCATGGTAATGGGGCCGCCGAGATTCTTCAGTGATGCCTGGCCGCTGAGAATACGCCACATGACCTTCAGTGTAAGGGTGGAAAAATCCCAGGTTCTGACGACCGCTGCAGGAAATGCTTCCACAAACCCCATGGAATACTGCACCCGATAGCGTGCCCACAGTTCAGGATCTGATTTGTTGGCGGCGCCAATGCGCCCGATGGTTTTTCCATCGACTTCGACTGCTTCGGGAATCAACTCCAGATCCAGCAGTTGGCCATTACGCTGAATTTTCAACAGCATGGGCGCCAAAGGATGCTTGCGCACATATTCAACCCATGCTATCCATGTCTCCATGGGTACTCCATCCACTTCGAGAATACGGTCACCGGGCTGCAAGCCCGCCCTTTGTGCCGGTTGATCCGGCAAAATCCTCCCCAGGACAGGTGGAACCCGGGGCAGTTCCGGTTTGACGCCAAGCGCACTGAGCGGATTTTTCACTTCTGCCAGATCACCGATGGCATCGAAAGCCAATACCCGTGTTTGCAGGCGCTGGTCTTTGTCCCGGGTTTCAATGCTTATTTCATCCCCCGCCGCAGCCGCAGAGGCAAACTGATACAGCATCTGTGTCCAGGTTGGCGTTTCCTTTCCATTGATGCGCAGCACTTCCTCACCAGGAGTAAAACCCGCCGCTGCCGCTGGGGAATGAGGGCTGACTTCTCCGACAATGGGACGCAGACCGTTTTCCCCCATGACCAGCACCACCCAGAACAGCAGCACCGCAAAGATCAGGTTGAATACAGGCCCGGCAAGCACCACGGCTGTGCGCACCCACAGGGGTTGCCGATTGAAAGCACGATCAACTTCTGACTCGGGAACCTCGGCTTCACGCTCATCCAGCATCTTGACGTAACCACCCAGCGGGATGGCCGCCAGTACATATTCGGTGTCATCGTTCTTGCGGTGCCAGGTCAACAGGGGTTTTCCAAAACCAATGGAGAAACGCAGCACCTTGATGCCAAGTTTGCGTGCCACCCAGAAATGGCCGAATTCATGCACGGTAACCAGTATTCCTATGGCGAGGATAAAGCCCAAGATACTGTTGGCGAGTGTTGCTAACATGCCTGTGTGACTCCCCTCAGCACCATTCGTTCCGCGGTTTCCCGCGCCTGTTTGTCCGCTGCCAGCAGAATATCCAGACTATCAGCCGGTTCCGCCTGCAACACATCCATGGTTGCCTCGATAATCTGCGGAATCTGCACAAAACCTGTTCTACCTTCCAGAAACGCGGCCACCGCCACTTCATTGGCCGCATTCAGGATCGCCGGCATGCTGCCACCCTCCCTGATGGCCCGGAAGGCCAGTGCGAGACAGGGGAAACGCTCCAGATCAGGCGCTTCAAAATCCAGATGGGCTACCTGAAACAGATCCAGACTATCCACGCCAGAAGCAATACGTTCCGGCCAAGCCAAGGCATGGGCGATTGGTGTACGCATGTCCGGATTACCCAGCTGTGCCAGCACCGAACCATCCACATACTCGACCATGGAGTGGATGACACTCTGAGGATGCACCACCACCTGGATCTTCTCCGGCGCGGCACCAAACAGCCAATGCGCCTCGATCACCTCCAAACCCTTGTTCATCATAGTGGCAGAATCCACGGAGATCTTGCGCCCCATGTCCCAGTTGGGATGGGCGCAGGCCTGTTCCGGAGTAACCTCCTGCAACTCCTCCTGCCGCATGTGGCGGAAAGGTCCGCCAGAGGCCGTCAACAAAATGCGCCTCACGCCCTTGTTTTCCATGTCCTGAGCATAACCGTCCGGCAGGCACTGGAAAACCGCATTGTGCTCACTGTCGATGGGCAGCACCTGTACCCTGTTCCTGTGCACCGCCTCCATAAACAGGCCGCCTGCAACCACCAGGGCTTCCTTGTTCGCCAGTAGAATGCGCTTTCCCGCCTCGACAGCAGCCAGAACGGGCAGCAGCCCCGCTGCGCCCACAATAGCGGCCATCACCTGTTCGGCATCCTTGTGCGTGGCCACAGCCTTCAGACCTTCATCCCCGGCCAATACCTGTATTTCAGGCGCTTCTGCTGCCAACAGGCCGGCAAGCTGGCTGGCGCTGTCTGGATCTGCCATCGCTACCAACTGCGGGCGAAATTCAAGGCATTGTTGCAACATGCCTTGTACATCGCTGTTGGCACACAAAGCCACCACGGAATAACGATCCTCATGCCGCGCCAGTACATCCAGGGTACTTTTGCCGATGGAGCCGGTAGAACCCAGTATACTGACGCCAGTCATTCCATCGCTCCCAATAACATCAGGCCGGCGACGAAAAAAGGTCCCGCGGCAATCTGGCTGTCGATTCGATCCAGCACACCGCCATGACCAGGCAGTATGTTTCCACTGTCTTTCATGCCTCGCTCCCGCTTGAGTACGCTCTCCCACAGATCTCCGCCCACAGAAACCATTACCGTGCTGACACACAACAACAGCAACAGAGGAGCGGGTATCTTCAACCACTGCAGCCAGACCAGCACACCGGCGCAGAGCATTCCGCCAAGCAGAGCCCCGACAACGCCTTCAACAGTCTTGCCCGGGCTGATGTGTGGGGCAAGCTTGTGCTTGCCAAAGGTCCGACCTGAAAAATAGGCGCCGGAATCAGCGACCCAGATGAGTATCAGGAAAAACATCATCAGATCTGGCCCATGATTTCCGCTACCCTGCAACCTGACCAGAGAAAGCCAAACCCCCGCCAGTACACCCAGTCCCAGCAGCAAGGACAACGGACGAAACGCCTTCTTAACCTTCAACTGCAGTTTTCCCGACAGCAGCACCAGCAGAACAACGACCCACCACAACGCCAGTGCCTGTACAAGCCAACTCACCCAGAGCGCCTCTCGGTAGGTGTACAAAACCGCCAGAATCCCCGCCATCACCAACAGCGGCAGGAAACGCCGGGTATTCCCATGCAACCCACAAAGGCCTGCCAGTTCCCATACCCCGGCCAGCACAACTGCGGCCAGCACGAGAGAAAACAGCTGATTGGAAAGACTCAGCACTCCCCAGAAAACCAGGGGCACCAGAACCAAAGCAGTCAGTAATCGCGCCTTGAGCACTACTGTACCTGCTCCGAAATACGACCAAAGCGACGCTGCCGGCCCGCATAGTCCTGAAAGGCGAGTAGCAGGTCATCCTTGCCAAAATCCGGCCACAGGGTTTCACAAAAATAAAGCTCGGTATAGGCGCACTGCCACAGAAGAAAATTGCTGATACGTTTTTCTCCCCCAGTGCGGATAAACAGATCCGGATCAGGCACATCCGCACAGGACAGATATTGTGCCAACTCGGCTTCGCTGATCTGCCCGACCTTCAGTTTACCCTGCTCGACCCGGGCCGCCAATGTGCGGGCCGCCTGGGTAATATCCCAGCGTCCGCCGTAGTTGGCAGCAATCTGCAGTAATAAACCGTCATTGGCTGCCGTGGACTTCTCACTCTCGAGAATGAGTTTCTGCAGCTTGTCGGAAAAGGCGCTGATGTCGCCGATGATACGCAGGCGAACGTTGCGTTTTTTCATGCGCCGCACTTCGCGGTTGAGGGCGGTAAAGAACAGCTCCATGAGCATCTTCACCTCGGTCTTCGGCCGCTGCCAGTTTTCGCTGGAAAAAGCAAACAGGGTCAGCACCTTGACGCCTTGTTCTCCACAGACTTCGATAACTTTGCGCACGGTCTCTACACCTGCACGATGTCCCGCATGGCGGGCCTTGCCACGTTGTTTTGCCCAACGCCCGTTGCCATCCATGATGATGGCGACATGTTCCGGTATCTTGTCCACGAATTTGTTGCTGGAGGATGCTGATGAATGCCTAAACTTCCATCAGATCCTTTTCCTTGGCCTCCAGCAACTCATCGATCTCTTTCACGTGTTGATCGGTAAGCTTCTGGACAATCTCCTGCCCCCGGTGTTCATCATCTTCGGTAATGAGTTTTTCCTTCACCAGATCCTTGAGATCCCCATTGGCGTCACGGCGTATATTGCGTACCGCTACTTTGGCATGCTCACCTTCCTGACGCACTACCCGGGTCAAATCCCGGCGGCGCTCTTCGGTCAGGGGAGGCATGGGTACGCGGATGACCGTACCTGCGGTATTGGGATTGAGGCCCAGATCTGATTCCATGATGGCTTTTTCCACAGCTTTTACCATGGACTGCTCAAAGGGCTGTATGGTCAGGGTGCGCGCATCCTCCACGTTGACATTTGCCACCTGCTTCAAAGGTGTGTCCGCGCCATAATAGGAGATGGTCAGATGATCCAGCAAACTGGGGTGTGCACGCCCCGTACGAATCTTTGCCAGCGAATCCTGCAGTGCCTTGACCGTCTTGTCCATACGATCAGCTGCATCCTGTTTAATGTCGTCTATCATACCTGTTCTCCGGTGCTACTCACCAATGTTCCAATATCATTGCCATCGAGAAGGCGCGCCAGCGCACCTTCGTCGTTGATGTTCATTACCCGCAGGGGCATATCGTGATCCCGGCACAAGATCAGTGCCGTGGCGTCCATCACCCCCAGTTTCTCATCCAGGGCTCTGTCATAACTCAGTTGCGAATAAAAAACCGCTTTCGCATCTTTCATCGGATCCGCAGAATAAACGCCATCGACTTTAGTCGCCTTGATCAGCAAATCCGCCTTGATTTCTATGGCGCGCAAACTGGCGGCCGAATCTGTGGTAAAAAATGGATTGCCCGTGCCTGCGGAAAGAATGACCACCCTGCCCTCGTCCAAATGATCCAGGGCACGATAAACGGCGTAGGATTCGCAGACCTGATCCATATCCAGGGAGGACAGCACGCGTGCATCCACGCCTTCCTTACGCAAGGCGTCGCCCATGGCCAGAGAGTTGATCGCCGTCGCCAGCATCCCCATGTGGTCGCCGGTAACCCGGTCCATACCACCACCCGCCAGGCCGGCTCCGCGAAAGATATTGCCGCCGCCGATAACCAGTGCAAGTTCAAAACCCGCTCTGGATAGCGCTGCAATCTCTTTCGCCACACGCTGCATGACCGCAGGATCAATACCAAAATCTCCCGATCCCATCAGAGCCTCACCACTGAGTTTCAGCAGTACTCTGCGATAAGCTTGCTCACCATCTGGCATCGTCATCTATTCTCACTAGGGCATTGATTGAGGAAAAATTTGCAGGATCCGAATAGTATCAACAGCCATTCCGCTTGTGTAGCAAAAAAAGCCGTGCCCCGGCCAGGAACCCGCTTCCTGCAGGCAAAAAAATAGCGTGAATGGCTTCACCACCCACGCTATTTCCGGCGAAACGGGTAAATTTACTCGCCCCGCACTTGCGCCATGACCTCGTCGGCAAAGTTTTCCTGCTTCTTCTCGATGCCTTCACCCACTTCGAAACGCACGAACTGGTTGACCGCCGCATTGGCGGAATCGAGAAGCTTGCCTACGGTAGTGTCCGGATCCTTGACAAATGCCTGCCCCGTTAGCGTAATCTCTGCCAGGTATTTGCGTATACGGCCTTCCACCATTTTCTCGATGATGTTGTCTGGCTTGCCGCTTTCCTTGGCCTGGGCTTCAATGATCTCCTTTTCTTTCGCGAGAAGCGCTTCTGGCACGTCTTTCTCTTCCACGCAAACCGGGTTGCTGGCGGCGATATGCATGGCCAGATCACGACCCAGATCTGCATCACCACTGGCCATATCGACCAGCACGCCGATGCGTACACCGTGGCGGTAGCTGGCAATATGCCCATCGCTTTCGAGACGTACGAAACGACGTACATTCATGTTTTCACCGATCTTGGATACCAGCGCCTGACGAGCTTCTTCCACCGTGGTATCCTCGCCTTCATGCAAAGGCAGGGCGTTCAAAGCTTCCACATCCGCCACATCGCTGTTCAATACGCGTTCGGCAACCGCATTGGCGAATGATAGAAAGTTTTCATCCTTGGCCACAAAGTCGGTTTCACAATTGATTTCTGCCATGGCGACTTTCTTGTCATCATCACTGGCTTGAATAACGATCACACCTTCCGCAGCGATGCGACCAGCTTTCTTCGCCGCTTTCGCCTGCCCGGATTTGCGCATGTTTTCAATCGCCAGTTCGATATCGCCATCGGCTTCCACCAATGCCTTTTTACATTCCATCATGCCAGCGCCAGTGCGCTCGCGCAGTTCTTTTACCAAAGCTGCTGTTATTGCCATGGTGTTCCTCACTATCAATATCACTTGGATGCACGCGGGTTCTGCGTGCAGATAAAACAAGATTCCCCTGCCCCGTTTGCCACGGAACAGGGGAAAGCCCGACCTCTATGTGTATCAGCCTTCGGCGGCTTCTGCTTCAGAAGCACTCTCCGGAGCAGCCTCGGCTGCTACAGACTGCGCGGCAACCGCACGCCCTTCCAGGATGGCAGCAGATGCGCCCTGCACATACAGCTGAATGGCACGAATGGCATCGTCGTTGCCTGGAATGATGTAGTCCACCAGATCCGGGTCATTGTTGGTATCCACGACACCAATGACGGAAAGGCCCAGCTTGCGTGCTTCAGCTACGGCAATATCTTCATGGCCGGTATCGACAACGAACATGGCATCGGGAATACCGCGCATGTTCTTGATGCCGCCTACGCTACGCTCTAGTTTCTCGAGCTGACGTTTCAGGCCCAGCGCTTCCTTCTTGTTGAATTTCTGCTCCATGGAACCGTCTGCAGACATCGCTTCCAGTTCTTTCAGACGATTGATGGACAACTTGATGGTCTTGTAATTGGTGAGCATGCCACCCAACCAGCGATGGTTGACGTAAGGCATACCACAACGCTCGGCTTCTTCCTTGATGACAGTGCTGGCAGCACGCTTGGTACCAACAAAGAGCACGCGGCCACCGTTGGAAGCCAGCTTGCCGATGAAATTCATGGCATCGTTGTACAGGGGAAGTGTTTTCTCCAGATTGACGATATGAATCTTGTTACGCTGGCCGAAGATATAGGGAGCCATCTTCGGATTCCAGTAGCGGGTCTGATGCCCGAAGTGTACGCCTGCTTCCAGCATCTGGCGCATGGATACGTTACTCATAATATTACCTTTTATTTAAGGGTTAAGCCTCCGCAAGCTCTGGCACACTAAACTCCGTTTTCGGGAGCACCCATAATGCGCTTTCATAATTAAACTTGCGTGTGTATTTGCCGTTTGGCGGCGCGTTTTATACCATAAACCGCTTGATTCAACAAATTTCAAGGCATTTGCCGGCTTTCCAACCAGGTATCTCCATGGCCATAACCATAAAAACACCAGAAGAAATCGAAAAGATGCGTATCGCAGGACGCCTGGCCGCAGAGGTGCTGGAAATGATCGAACCCTTTGTAAAGCCAGGGGTTAGCACGGACGAGCTGGATCAAATCTGCCACGACTATATTGTCAACGAGCAACAGGCGATCCCCGCCCCATTGAATTATCACGGCTTTCCAAAATCCATCTGCACCTCGGTCAACCACCAGGTCTGTCATGGCATTCCCAGTGACAAGGTGCTGAAAAGCGGTGACATCATCAATATCGACATCACGGTCATCAAGGATGGCTGGCACGGTGATACCAGCAAGATGTTTTGCGTAGGCAAATCAAGCATTCTTGCCAGTCGCCTGTGCGACATCACCCGAGAAGCCATGTGGAAAGGCATTGCTGTCGTGGAGCCCGGGGCCCATTTCGGCGACATCGGCCACGCCATCCAGCATTTCGTGGAAGCTAATCACTATTCCGTGGTACGGGAATACTGCGGGCATGGCATCGGACGGGGATTTCATGAAGATCCTCAAGTGCTGCATTTCGGGAAGTTGAATACCGGCGCCGAAATGCAGCCGGGCATGATCTTCACCATCGAACCCATGGTCAATGCCGGCAAGAAGGACGTGAAGCAACTCGGCGACGGCTGGACGGTCGTCACCCGCGACCGCAAGCTCTCGGCGCAGTGGGAGCACACCATTCTGGTCACCGAAAGCGGTCATGAGGTTCTGACCCTGCGAAAAGAAGAACAGGCGGAACACTAATGCCCACTTCGCTCATCCCTGACCTGGATCAACAACTGACCCAGGCGGCAGACCCGCTCGCCGCTTTCCGAGATATCGTCGCCCGTAGCAAGACGGTTCTGGCGGAACGTTTCGATGCCGGCGAATCCGTGGAAGATCTGGTGCATGCCCGATCGGATTTTGTGGATCAGGTCTTGCGTCGTGCCTGGCATCATTTTGTGCAGTCTGACGAGGATGCCACACTGGTCGCCGTGGGCGGTTACGGACGCGGTGAATTGCACCCGGCATCTGATGTGGACGTGCTCATTCTGGTGGCAAGCGTCCCCACAGGCACTCAGGCGGCAAACATCGAGCAGCTGGTGACCTTTCTCTGGGACATCGGGCTGGAAGTCGGCCACAGCGTACGCACCCTCGAACAATGCGTGGAAGCAGCTATTGCCGATGTCACCATCGTCACCAACCTCATGGAATCGCGTTACCTGGCGGGAAACGAAGCCCTTTTTCAGGATATGAAGCAGGCAACCGCCTCTGACCGGATATGGCCCAGTGACGCCTTCTTTTCCGCCAAATGCGAAGAACAGAAAGCCCGGCACGCCCGTTTTGGCGATACCGCCTACAACCTGGAACCGAACATCAAATCCAACCCCGGTGGTCTGCGAGACATTCAGATGATCGGCTGGGTGGTGAAACGCCATTTCCATGCAGAACGTCTGTCGGAACTGCTGCACCAGGGTTTCCTCACCGATGCAGAGTACCACGCACTCAAGGAAGGCCAGTTCCATCTGTGGAAGATCCGCTTCGCCCTGCACCTGCTCACCGGACGTCACGATGACCGACTGCTGTTCGAACACCAGCGCAGCATCGCCCGCCAGTTCGGCTACTGTGATGCGGACAGCAACCTGGCAGTGGAACAATTCATGCAGGATTATTATCGTACGGTGATGGAACTCAATCGCCTGAATGAAATGCTGTTGCAGCTATTCCAAGAGGCGATCCTGTACCAGAACAAGCCCTGCGACATCGTCAAGATCAACAACCGTTTCCAGTCCTGCAACGGCTATCTCGAGGCATCCAACGCCGCTATTTTCGCCCGTTATCCCATCGCCATCCTGGAGTTGTTCCTGATCCTGCAGGAACACCCGGAACTGGAAGGCGTGCGCGCCAGCACCATTCGCCTGGTGCGTGCCCATCTGCACCTCATCGACGACCGCTACCGCAAGGACATCCGCTCCCGCAGCCTGTTCCTGGAGATCCTGCGGCAGCCCCAGGGCATCAGCCATGCACTCAAGCGCATGCATCGCTATGGCGTCCTGGCCGCGTATATCCCTGCCTTCGCCAATATTACCGGGCGCATGCAATTCGACCTCTTCCATGTCTACACCGTGGATGAACACACCCTGATGCTGCTGCGCAATCTGCGCCGCTTTTCGGTGCCGGAATTCGAAGACGAATTCCCCCTGTGCTCACAGGTGTTCAAACAGCTCATCAAGCCGGAACTGCTGTACATCGCCGGCCTGTTTCACGACATCGCTAAGGGCCGCGGCGGCGATCATGCCATCCTGGGCGCTGAAGATGCCAGGGCATTCTGCAAGCTGCACGACCTGTCGGACTATGATTCGGACATGGTAGCCTGGATCGTGCGCAGCCACTTGCTCATGTCCGCAACTGCACAGCGCCAGGACATCGAAGATCCCCTGGTGGTGCAGAAATTCGCCGACCTGATGGGTGACCGTTCCCGGCTGGACTACCTGTATCTGCTCACCGTGGCCGATATTCGCGCCACCAATCCCAAGCGATGGACTTCGTGGAAATCTTCATTGCTCAATCGCCTCTATCACAGCACACGCCAAACCCTGATCAGAGGCCTGGAATCACCCCTGGGACAGGACGAACTGATTCAGGCCAAGCAGGCTGAAGCACGACGCATGCTCAAGAGGCGTGGTTTCGATAGCGAGGCCATCAATGAATTCTGGAGAGAACTCAGCCTGGAATATTTCCTGCAGAATGATCCGGAAGAAATTGCCTGGCATGGCGTTTTGTTTCTGTCCACACAGGATTTCAGCAAGCCTCTGGTGGCCCTGCGAAAATCCGTCAGCCGTGGCTGCGACGAGATCTTTACCGTACAGCGCGACCGGAGAAATCTATTCGCCCGTTGCACGGCACTGATCGACCAGCTACACCTGAACATACTCGAAGCCCGCATCCAGACCACGGACAGCGGCATCGCACTGAACAGCTTTTTCGTGCTGGAAGTGGATGGTCACCACATCGCTGCGGAACGAAACCGGGAGATTCAGGAAATCCTGGAATACGGGCTGCAGGAAGAAACCAGCCTCAAACCCAAGGCACGTCCCCTGCCCCGTCGCCTGCAGCAATTTTCCAGCCGCAGCGAAATCCGTATCAGCCAGGATGTGCAGAATCATCATACCCTGCTACACATCAAGAGCATGGACAGGCCGGGCCTGCTGTCGCTTATCGCCTGGGTACTGACCGAACAGAACCTTCTGCTGCTGAATGCCAAGATCACCACTCTGGGCGCCATGGCTGACGATGTGTTCACCCTCACCGACAGTCACGGGCGAGCGCTGGAAAATGAAACCGATCAGGAACAGTTGATCAAGGTATTGCTGGAGCATCTGGATACGTGAGAAGCATTCGGCGACACAAAAACAACGACATAGCGAGGGGCAATCTATCGCTTGCAAATCAGCTTGGGACAACACAGCCCTATGCCGAGTTTTTTTGTCGCGCAAACGGCGAATGATCAGCTGAAGGAATATACGATTACCACCGTCAATCCACCAACCATCAGGGTTCGCAAACCTGCCCACAACCAGAATTCCCGGCTCAGGCACCCCAACATGACGCCCAGCAGGAAAATCAGACACAAAGCCACAGCAATGGCAAACAAGAAAGGTGACAGAGGCAATTGAACCCCTTTCTGCACCATCCACAGGGGTGAAATAATGAGGAGTGAAACAATCAGCGGCGACAAGCCATTGACTAGCGCCACCATCACCGGTACAAGGCGACTGGCTTTGCCATAGTCTGATTCACTCAAGTCAGAAAGCAGTGCCTGCTCCAGTTTATGTAGCTCTCGCTTTCTTTCGGCAGATTCACTGAGATAGGCGCTGCTCAGCCCACTCATCAGCAATGCCACCGCTGCGCCAAGACAGGCTTGTATCGCCACCGACAAGGAAACATCGGCGCTGCTATGAAACCCAACCATGAGGCCCAACATCGTCAGAGCACCATCAAAACCGTTGGTAACAAAATAGCGGCGGGCAATGCTGTTGGCCCGACGGGCATGCAACAACAAACGCTGTATTTCATCCCATTGCATCAGTCATTGCCTGGCTCTTCTCCCGATCCATCCACTCCAACTTCGTCGATACTGTGAATCGAGCCACCCAATTTGGTAATACGTTCCGAAATGATTTCAAAGTCGATATCATCTCCTTCTATCTCGACAATGGTGCTTTCGGTTTTTTCATCAACCTCGGCAACAGTCAACCTGATATGTAAGCCACCACCCGAATCGGCCAGCGAAACTGCAAAATCCAGTGCATTTGGCTTGTGTGGCTTGAGGACATCAAGAACAAGTTTTCTTATTTTTGCCATGATTGTTTATACCGTTAATATTTGAGTTTTCGAGTAAGTTTCGTTGTCTGGCATGTCCTTGCCCGGTTCCTAGTCATCAACGCTTGAGTCTGCCCGAGACAATAGACGCTGGAACAACTTGCGCAATTCTTCCAGCAACAGCACAGTCGACGCAACAAGAATCATCAGCAGCCAGTCCGTCAACGATAATACTGTTGTGTCAAAAATGTCTTGTGCTGGCGCCCAGCAAACCACCACGACCTGCAGAATGACAACACCAGCCAGCGACAACCATAGTGTCCTGTTTTGAAAAAAATTACGGTTGAACGCCGAGCCGCTATCGGCACGGGCATTGAAGGCATTGAAGATCTGAAATAGAACGAACGTGGTAAAGGCCAGGGTTAGCGCCTGTTTTTCTGTGCGGCTTTGCAAGCCCCAGGCCAGTATTCCCAGGGTGCCGGCAGCCATGGTTGTTCCATAGATAGCGATGTTTCCCAGACGTTGCAAGGTGAGGATATGCTCCGAAGTTGACCGCGGCGGGGCATCCATTACTCCCGGCCGCGCCGGCTCCACACCCAGCGCCATCGCGGGGGGGCCGTCCATGATGATATTCACCCACAGCAACTGGATCGGATTGAAAGGAAGGGGAAGCCCCAGAAAGGGGGCAGTGAATACCGTTAGTATGGCACCAATATTGGTGGAAAGCTGAAAGCGCACAAACTTGACGATATTGTCGTAAATGGTTCGACCTTCCTTGACCGCATGAACGATCGTCGCAAAATTGTCGTCGGCAAGCACCATGGTGGCTGCTTCCCTGGTCACGTCGGAACCTGTGATACCCATGGCGACACCGATGTCGGCATGCTTCAAAGCCGGCGCATCATTGACCCCATCTCCAGTCATGGCCACCACGTGATCCCGTGCCTTGAGAGCCTGAACGATGCGTACTTTCTGGTCTGGCGTGGCACGGGCAAAGACACCGATGGCATCGATGCTCCCAGACAGTTGCACATCATCCAGTGCATCCAGTTCAACGCTGGAAATCACCTCGCCCGTGATACCGAGTTCTGTCGCTATGGCAGCGGCGGTTACTTTCTGATCGCCGGTAATCATTTTCACCGTGATACCCGCACGATGACACAAACTGATCGCCTCACGAACTTCTGGTCTGGGTGGGTCCATCAATCCCACCAGGCCAGTCAGACACAAACCCTCCATATACCGAAACAGATCACTGCCTGGATCAAAATCCTTTGCATCAAATGTGCGCTCGGCAACCGCCAGCACCCGTAAACCACCCTGTGCGAGTGCTGCATTTTCTGCCATCAATCTGGCCTTCAACTCGCCATCGAGGGGTTCCTCGCCTTCTGCTCCCAGCCATCGCGTACATTGCTCGATCAGGACATCTGGCGCACCTTTGACAAATACACGCACCTGTCCGTGTTCCAGATGGAAGCTGGCCATATACTTGTGAGCCGCATCAAATGGAATTTCCGCAATTCGAGGCAGCATATCACGCTCCGCCTGGGGATCGAGGCCACCTTTTTTGGCAAGCACCAGCAACGCGGCTTCCATGGGATCACCCGTTATTTGTCCATGACGAAGATGGGCATCATTGCACAAGGTAACAGCCAGCAACACGGGGTGAAGATCGCTCAGACTGGTCGCCTGACCGATCCGGATTTGGCCGATGGTTTCATAACCCTCACCTTCTATCGGTATGCTTTGCCCACGGGCATACAAGGCCCGTGCGGTCATTTGGTTGACGGTGAGGGTACCTGTCTTGTCGGAACAGATAACGGTAGTGCAACCCAGAGTTTCTACCGCTGCCAGGCGCTTGACCACAGCCTGATGTCGGGCCATACGGTGCAGGCCCAACGCCAGCGTGATGGTGACAACCGCTGGCAACCCTTCGGGTATGGCTGCCACCGCCAAAGCAATGGCTGTCATCACCATATTGACCCAGGGCTCTCCACGCAGCAGGCCACCAACAAGCATGATTATCACCACCACTCCCGCAATACTGGTGAGCCGTTTGCCCAATTCATCCAGTTGGCGCTGCAGCGGCGTCGGTCCCTCCCCTGCATCGGCCAACATGCCGGCAAGACGGCCCATTTCCGTTGCCATGCCCGTCGCTGTCACGATCATCTCTGCGCGACCACGGACCACCGTGGTGTTCATGTAGAGCATATTGTCGCGCTCGACCAGAGGGATGTCTTCCCTGTCCAGGGCATTGGTCTGCTTGCCAACCGTGTGCGACTCACCGCTCAGAGAGGATTCGTCCACTTCCAGGTTGTGTACAGCAATCACCCGCCCATCAGCAGGCACCCGGTCACCGGCACCCAGTATCACAATATCGCCAGGAACCAGTTCTTCGGCGGGAATCATGCAGGTTTTTCCTTCCCGGCGTACTTCGGCTTCCGGTGCCAGCATTTTTTTTAATGCCAGCAAAGCTTTCTCGGCCCGATACTCCTGGTAAAACCCCAACAGGGCATTGAGTATCACCACAAACAAGATCACCAGAGCATCTTTGAGATCACCGACAGCACCTGCCAATAGAGCCGCAGCAAACAGAACCAGGATCAGAAAACCCTTGAATTGATCCATCAGCAGTAGCCAGGGATTTCTCGGAGGTTGTGCTGCCAATCGGTTGCGACCGTAGGTTTGCAGACGAGCACCAATTTCAAGGCCACTCAAACCCTTGGCAGTATCCGTCTCAAGTGTTTCAGCCACCGCATGGGGAGGAAGTACATGCCAGACAGAATGTGGCAACAGCTGGCTACTCGGCTCCAGTCTCATTTGTTGACCAGGTTGTTCTTCATCTTTGCAGTATAGGATACTGCAGTCAGCAATTCTCGATCAGAGAGAATGATTTCAAGCTTTCGATAGCGATCCAGGAGGGACTGTTGAAGGAAACTGAAAAAACCGATCGATCGACTTTGGTGAATGTACTTCAGGCGGTAGCGCGCTTAACAATGCTCTACCGTGATTTGACTGCCACGTTGTCCCGGATATAGACGGGCAGGGCATTTTCCGGTGCGACAGTTTGTCCAGCAAACAATGCTGCCAATCCCAGGGTGGCAACATCCCTGGCATGAATGCGCTGGTCACCAAGAATGCGCTGATCAGGAATCCCCGTAGATTGCCGCATGAGATCTGCATAAGCGCCCCAGCCGCTACCCACACCCCAGGCGGTATTCAGCGACGTCTGCACCTTCAGTTCCGGCTTACCGACCTGCTCTTCACCGTCAATCACCATGCAGCCATCCTTCTCATGACAACGAGCCCAATACACTTCTCCCATACGTGCGTCCAGCGCACTGAGCACCCTTTTGGCGCCATGAGTGCGCAAGGCAGCTTGTGCCAGAGCGGCGAGCGTGGAAACTGGTGCGACTGGCAGATCTGCTCCCAGCGCAATTCCCTGAGCCACTCCGGTGGCAATCCGTACGCCGGTGAATGACCCTGGACCTCGGCTGAATGCCAGCGCATCCAGCTGCTGCACTACCAGATCGGCCTCCGACAACAGCTCATCCACCATCGGCAGTATCAGCTCGCTGTGTCTGCGCGGTGCAATTTCAAAACGCCAAAGCATTTCATCGTCTACGCAAAGCGCGACCGAACAGCTGTCTTCGGTAGTATCGACTGCAAGTAACTTCATGATATCAGGAGAGTATAGACTATCAGGCGGTAAGCTTTTGAGAGCGCTCATGCGCTTCCTGCTGCGCAATTTTCAAACGACGGTTCAACTCGGTTTCCAGGGATTTATAGACCTGAATCTCTGCACGCTGATACACCGTTTCGGGAATCTGTCCGGCAAAGGTAATGAGCGCATCACAAAACGCAAGATCCGCTTCCAATGCAGAAATCTTGACCTTGAAACGCGCTGGCAATGGGACTTTTCGTGCTTCCATGTATTTATTCTAGCAGCGGAACGCCCTTTGCCAAAAGACATTTCCCGACCAAAGGTATCCCCCAGCCGAAGACGGGCTCAATAAAACTTGTATGATGAATCGATTACCCGGCCCTGGTTATCGAAATGGCAGGTAAAATCCATATCCGAAGCATGACGCCGGTACCAGACGATCCTGCCGTTGCCACTCAGTGTCGTACCCTTGTGTGTCAGGTTGCTGTAATCCATATCCTTTTCTTCATGCCTTTTCCTCCGGATCCTTCAGGTGACCGCCAGCATATCCGCATGGAGCGCTGCCAGCAGATTCTTGGGTGTGAGCATACCTGTCAACCGCTCTTCACTGTCTACCACGGGCAAATGATGCACACCTTTTTCATAGAATATCGGAAACAGATCAAGAATATGCTGATCTTCCCGAACGGTAATGACCGGTGTGGTCATGACATGACCCGCATACTCGGGCTTGTCCGTGGTATTGCCCGATGATGGCTCGATAAAAGCCCGCAACCGCTTTGTCAGAGGACGCCCGTCTTCCGACTTCACCTGATTGAGAAAATCTGCGATGGTGACAATGCCTATGACGTGACGGCGCGAATCGATAATGGGAACACTGCGAATCTTGTGTCGCCACATGAGCTTCCAGATATCCTCGACCTTGTCACCATACGCTGCACTGACCACCTCCCTGGTCATAATTTCCCCGCAAAGGATTTCCCCCATGCGCCGCCTTCTGGCATGGGTGGCCGACAGATTGAAGATACGCGAAAGGTCCTCTCGGGAAACGTCGACGTATTCGTTCATTTCCCTCAGGGCGAATTCAAGATCGTCCTTGTCGATACTGAGCCGTGCTTCAACGCGGTCTGTTCCTACAGCGTCGGCAGCCGCTTCCTTGAGCCGCTTCAGCGTATTGGGATAATACCGATTGGGCAACAGATTATTGATCAGCAGTGCCCAGGCCAGCATCACCAGCACATTGATCAGCACCGGCGTCAGCAGATAGTCGTAACCCATGGCGCGAATGGCATCGCCACCAGCCACTACGGTCAAGGCAGTTGCCCCGCCCGGCGGGTGCAGACAGCCGGTCACATACATCACGAAAATGGCCAGCGATACCGCCAGTGCCGCGGCCAACACCGGCTCCTTGACCAATCCGGCCACCGTCACACCGATCAGACCGGATATCAGGTGCCCGCCAACAAATGGCCAGGGTTGGGAAAGCGGCCCCAGTGGGACGGCAAACAGTAGCACTGCTGAAGCTCCCATGGAGGCCACCACCCAGGGAAGGTCCTTCGGCTCCAGAAAGAAACTACTGACCAGCATGACCAACCCGATGCCACCGAGCGCGGCCAGGCCGGACCATGCCTTCTCCCTCAGAGACACACTGTCTTTCGGCGGCAGGAACAGGATTTTCAGACGCTCAAATCTCAATGCATTGCACCCTTCTCGAGCATTTTTTTCAGGTGCTCAGGCATATTGCGCACGCCAGTAAAATCCGCCCCGCCGATGTCTGCGTTGACGAATCGCGAATTGGAAAGATCGGCTCCATTGAACACAGTACCGTCCAGATGCGCACCGTTCAACAGGGAATGGATAAGGGTTGCTGCGCTGAAATCGGCACCTTCGAGAGAACCACCAGTCAGTGTGACGTCATGAAAATAGGCATTCGTGAACTTGCTCTCCAGCATCACCGCCCGCTGCATGAAACAGCCCGTGAACTTGCTATTGCTGAAGTCACTCTCTTCCATGGCAATGTCCTTCATGTAGGCATCATGGAAATCAACACCACGAGCACGCACGCCGTTGAGATTGGCACCAAACATGTCGGCAGCTACGAAACGACTGCCATCCAGGGTGCTGCCGTCGAATGTAGTATGAAAAAGTTCTGCCTCCAGGAAATCGGCCTTGACTATGGTGCAATCAGTGAGAAAAGCCCATTTCAGATTGGCTTCCTTCAAACTCGCTCCCGAAAAGTTGCACTCGGCCAGTCGCGCGTTTGAAAAGTCCACACCGTTGAGCAGACTGCCTTGCAGGTCCATGCCAGAAATACGTCGACCCGCAAACGAACAGTGTCGTAAATCCGTATGCGGCGTGGGTTTGGCACAATCCCCCCTTGCCAATTCGCCCGCGGAAGCCGACCAGCCGTTGCTGGCCAACAAAACGCCTATCAAGCCAACTGACAATTTTTTCATCATAGCCACCTGTTTTATGACAATCGTATTATTTTAATATTTTTATTGTACAACCAATATCTTGTGCTAGACTTTTAACTTAAACAAAAGCATTGGTTTACTCTATTTAACGACCAATTAGGGCGAATATCCTAAAATGTCTGAGCTACTGGAATTACTGCGCAAGTCCTCGCCTTTCTATGATGGTAACGCACCCTTCATCGAAAACCTCTACGAAGCTTGGCTGCAGGACCCCGCCAGTGTAGCCGAAAATTGGCGGCAGGAGTTCGAGAAACTGCCAAAAGTCAACGGGCACGACGGCAACGATGTCTCCCATCGGCGAATTCAGCAAGACTTCAGACTCTTGGCCAGAGAAAAACAACCGGGTCACGCCAGCCATGATGACACACTGGCTGCCCAGGCAGCTGCGAGGCAGGCTTCGGTTCTGCGTCTGATAAACGCATATCGGGTGCGAGGGCATCAGCTCGCCAATCTTGATCCGTTGCAGCTGCACGAAAAACCTCGTTTGCCCGAATTGACCCTCGATTATCACAACCTCAACCAGGATGACCTGGAGCAGGTGTTCAACACCGGCTCGCTGTTCGCACCCGAGCGACTGCCCCTGAAGGACATACTGGATCTGGTACGCAAAGTGTATACCGGCACGGTAGGTTCGGAATACATGCACATCACCGGTACGGTGGAAAAACGCTGGATCCAGCAACGCCTGGAAACCTACCGCACCAGACCGGAGCTGTCTGAAGGCGACAAACGCTGGATTTTACGCATGCTCACCGCTGCAGAGGGTCTGGAAAAGTATCTGCACACCCGGTACGTGGGACAGAAGCGCTTTTCCCTGGAGGGCGGTGAATCGCTGATTCCCCTGCTGGACGAGCTCATACAGCGAGCCGGTCGTGATGGGGTAAAGGAAGCAGTGATTGGTATGGCTCACCGGGGTCGCCTGAATGTACTGACCAATATCATCGGCAAACCACCTGCGGAAATCTATGACGAGTTCCAGGGCACGCGCAAGCGCCATGGCGTGATGACTTCCGGCGATGTCAAATACCACAAGGGCTTTTCCAGCAGCGTCGAAACAAAGGGTGGGCTGATCCACGTCGTTCTCGGATTCAATCCATCTCACCTTGAAATCATCAGCCCGGTCATAGAAGGTTCGGTTCGTGCGCGCCAGAAACGGCACGGCGACCCGCTTGGCGATAAGGTACTGCCGATTATTCTTCACGGCGACGCGGCTTTTGCCGGCCAGGGGGTCGTCATGGAAACCCTGAACATGTCCCAGGTAAGAGGATTCGGCACCGGCGGCACCGTACATATCGTGATCAACAACCAGATCGGCTTCACCACCAGCGACCCGTTCGACAGCCGTTCTACCACCTATTGCAGCGACGTGGCCAAGATGGTGCAGGCACCCATTTTTCATGTCAATGGCGATGATCCGGAAGCGGTCATTTTCGTCACCCGTCTTGCCCTGGATTACCGCAACCATTTCCACAAGGATGTGGTCATCGACATGGTGTGTTACCGACGCCAGGGACATAACGAAGCCGATGAGCCTGCGGTCACCCAACCCCTCATGTACCAGAAAATCCGCATGCACCCAACCACCCGTACGCTGTACGCGGAAAGGCTGCTTGCCGACGGCATCATCACTCCAGAACAAGCAGAACACATGATCGGCCACTACCGTGCGGAACTGGACAAGGGAGAAATAGTGAGTCGTCCGGTGGTGTGTGAGATCAACGATCCCCACCGGGTGGACTGGCACCCTTACCAGGAAACGCCCTGGGACCAACCCGCGGACACCACCATCCCTGTAGAAAATATCAGGCGCCTGTATCAGGAGTTGCTGGATATCCCCGATGGTTTCAAGCTCCATCCACGCGTACAACGTATCATGGAAGACCGTGAACGCATGATGCTGGGGGAGCAACTCAGCGACTGGGGCTTTGCCGAAAATCTGGCCTATGCCAGCCTGCTCGACGAGGGTCATGCCGTGCGGTTGTCAGGACAGGATTGCCGTCGCGGCACCTTCTTCCACCGGCACGCCATGCTGGTGGATCAGGAAAGGGGTGAAGAACTGATCCCTCTGCAGCATATCGCCCCCGGCAAGGCTTCTTTCGATATCATCGACTCCCTGTTGTCTGAAGAAGCCGTGCTGGCTTTCGAATACGGCTACGCCACCGCCGAACCCCGAACCCTGACCATCTGGGAAGCCCAGTTCGGTGATTTTGCCAATGGCGCCCAGGTGGTCATCGATCAGTTCATCGCTTCTGCAGGATCGAAATGGGGCCTGCTGTGCGGACTGACCATGCTGCTTCCTCACGGCTATGAAGGTCAGGGACCCGAGCATTCTTCCGCCCGCATAGAGCGCTATATGCAGCTTTGTGCGGAACAGAACATCCAGGTGTGCATACCCAGCACGCCGGCACAGATGTTTCACCTGCTACGGCGCCAGGCCCTCCGTCCGTATCGCCGCCCATTGGTGGTGATGACGCCCAAGAGCCTGTTACGCCACCCCATGGCTACCTCGCCACTGGATGCCTTTACCCGGGGAAAATTCAACACGGTCATCGATGAAATCGATCCGCTGGACAAGGAACAGATCAGCCAGGTGATCATGTGCAGCGGCAAGATCTATTACGAACTGCTCGAAGCCCGGCGCGCCCGGGGGCTGGAAAATGTCGCGCTGGTGCGCATCGAACAGCTTTATCCTTTCCCGCGGGGAGATTTCGATGCCATGGTGGCCAGCTTTCCCAATGCCTGGAGTTTCGTCTGGTGTCAGGAAGAACCACAGAATCAGGGTGCCTGGGATCAGATCAAACATCGCTTTTCCCGCATCATCAGCAACAACAAGAAACAGGTCTTCTATGTGGGGCGCAAAGCCGCTGCCGCACCGGCAACGGGCTACTATCCGGTACATGTAGAAGAGCAGAAAAAGCTTATCGATGATGCCTTGAGCGGGCATTTCGATCCGGAAATAAACCAGAGGATGATTTAAGGAGCCTCTGGACAAATCATGAACTCACATCCCCTACTTGAAATACTCGATAACCGCGTTGGAGATTTTGCCAATATACAAAGCACTGACTGCGATCGCGGGGCAGGCTCTAGCCTGCTATTGACTGCAATCTCCGCCTTGCTCTCGAACATTTCAAGCACAATCTGTTTCGCCCAGACTTATTCAGAGGTTCCC
>CAZFXI010000041.1:0-27520 GCA_964522855.1 uncultured Sedimenticola sp. | reverse complement strand
TCTTGAAAACAAAGCCTGTAAATTTTTCTTCCCCCGGATCGACCATGCGCTGCAGCGTACTGCGTGGCTGGGGTGGCGGCGCATATTCCACGAAGGCATCCAGCAGTTCCTGCACGCCAAAATTGTTGATGGCCGAGCCAAAAAACACCGGCGTCTGTTCACCGCGCAGATAGGCGTCCAGATCCAGCTCATGACTGGCGCCACGTACCAGTTCGATCTCCTCTTTCAGCTCTTCCACCTCATGTTCACCCAGCACCTCGATGAGCTCGGGATTGTCCAGCCCCGTGATGGTCTTGCCTTCGAGAACATGATCACCATGAGAAGCACTGAACAGATGCGTGGTTTCCGTGCGCAGGTCGATGACACCCTTGAGGCGCTTGCCCATGCCGATGGGCCAAGTGACGGGGGAGCAGGCAATGCCCAGTACATCCTCGATCTCATCCAGAATTTCAATAGGATCACGCCCTTCCCTGTCCAGCTTGTTGACGAAGGTGAGGATGGGCGTGTCGCGCATACGGCACACGTCCATGAGCTTGATAGTACGTGCTTCCACACCCTTCGCCACATCGATGACCATCAGTGCCGAATCCACCGCCGTCAGCGTACGGTAGGTGTCTTCCGAGAAATCCTCGTGGCCTGGCGTGTCCAGCAGGTTGACGATGCGATCCTTGTAAGGGAACTGCATCACCGAGGAAGTCACGGAAATGCCCCGCTCCTTTTCCATCTCCATCCAGTCTGAAGTCGCATGACGGGCAGCCTTGCGCCCCTTGACCGTACCGGCAAGCTGGATTGCACCACCGAACAACAACAGTTTTTCGGTAAGCGTGGTCTTACCTGCATCGGGGTGCGAAATGATGGCAAAGGTTCTGCGTTTGCCCAGTTCGCTCGCTATATTGGCCATGACGATCTCTATCAGTCGGAAAGGGCGGGAATTATACCCCATTCGCAGCACCCAGCTTCAACCCTGCGGTATGGTATATTTGAACCAACATCAGCATTTCTGAGGACATTCACAATGAAAAAAATCATACTTACCCTGGGGTTGCTAGGCATTGCAACAGCCAATGCGGCGAATCTCGATCTGGCCAAATCCATCGTCAAGGAAAAGTGCCATCTATGCCATGGTGAGGAAGGTGAGGCCTCCAGCGCCATCTATCCCCGGCTTGCCGGACAGAATCTCAACTATCTGGTCAAGCAACTGAAAAACTTCCGCGACGGCAAGCGCAAGAGCGATACCATGAGCGAAATGGCCAAGGGTCTGAAAGATGATCAGATCGATGCGCTGGCGGAATACTTCAGCTCCAAGCCCGCCCTGACCCACCGGGTACGCGACAAGCAGTTTGCCGGCGTGGGTCAATACCTGTTCAAGAAAGGCAACAAATACTCCGGCATCCCTGCCTGCAAATCCTGTCACGGGGAATTCGGCCAGGGCACGGACGAACTGCCTCGCCTGGCAGGACAGCACAAACGTTACGTCGCCGACCAGCTCCAGGCTTTTGGCGAGCGTGCCAGAACCAACGACAATGCCATCATGCACACTATCGCCAGCAAGCTGACAGAAATGGAGATCGAGGCCCTGGCGCTGTATGTGAGTGGACTCAAGCCCACCGAAGAAGCCACCCCCTAGATTGGACAACGGCCCCCCAGGGCTGTGCCCAACACTTATTAACCCGGCATATATTGATGCCGGGTTAATAATTTGTTTGTTCGATGATTGGTGGTGTGTCGGGCACGATTCGCTTTGCCCGACCTGCGAACTGCAACCCTGAGTCAAACAAACCTCAAGAGCGAATCAGTTGCAGCAATGCGCGGTATCTGTCGGGCGCCTCTTCCGGCTCATTGACCAGCCAGCGCAAAAGATGCGGATCCGCCTCCCGCAGCAGCTGGCGGAAAGCTTTCTGTATCTCCGCCGTCTGTGTGTCGTAATGCTCATGCAGAAAGCGTTCGAACAGGCAATCCAGCTCCAGCATGCCGCGACGGCATTGCCATTGCAGTCGCTCCTTTTCTCTGAACGGGGGTTTGGTCACACGGATTTTTTCAGCATCAGGTTACGGATGTGTCCGATGGCCTGGGTAGGATTGAGGTGCTTGGGACAGGCATCCACACAATTCATGATGGTATGGCAACGAAATACCTTGTAGGGGCCATCCAATTCATCCAGGCGTTCGTCCTCTGCCTGATCACGACTGTCGGCCAGGAAACGCCAGGATGACAGCAGCGCCTGGGGGCCGAGGAACTTGTCCGGATTCCACCAGAATGACGGACAGGAGGTGGAACAGCAGCCACAAAGTATGCACTCCCACAAGCCATCCAGCCTGGCACGCTCTTCGGGCGTCTGCAGGCTTTCCTGCTCGGGGACAGGATCCTTGCGCTTGAGCCAGGGATCAACGGCATGGTACTGACGGTAGAAGTCACTCATATCCACCACCAGATCGCGGATCACCGGACGACCGGGAAACGGGCGGATGACAACCGGTCCTTTCCTGTAATCGGCCACCGGCGTAATACAGGCCAGCTGGTTCTTGCCGTTGACATTGACGCCATCCGAGCCGCACACGCCTTCGCCACAGGAATGCCGAAATGCGAACGACTCGTCCCGACGCTTGATCTCCAGCAGCACGTCTCGCAGCATCATGCCCCGTTCCACCTCGACCTCGAACGACTGCATGCGCGGTTCCTGATCCACATCCGGGTTGAAACGATAGACCTGAAACTCCATCAATACACCCTCGGCTTCGGTGGAAAACTGTCCACACTCAAGGGTTTTGTGCGCACCGGCTTGTAATCCAACCTGTCTTCTTCGAGAAAATACAGGCTGTGACGCATCCAGTTCCTGTCATCCCTGTCAGGGAAATCCGGGCGGGAATGTGCGCCCCTGCTCTCCTGCCGGTGCAAGGCCGACGTGACGATGGACATGCCCACATCGACAAGATTCTCCAACTCGAATGCCTCTATACGTGCCGTATTGAAGGTGCGACTGGTATCTTCGAGTCGCACATCATCCAGCCGCTGGCGGATTTCCTTCACTTTCTCCACGCCCTCACGCATGATCTCATCGGTACGAAAGACCCCTGCATGATCTTCCATGACCTTGCGGAACTCCGCACGCAGCTCAGCGACAGAGATACCGTCTCCTTCAGCATCGAAGCGCTGGAAACGCGCCATGGCACGTTCCTCGCTGCTGCTGTCCGTCAAACGATGGCGGGGATGCTCCTCGAGATATTTGAGAATATCCAGCCCGGACAGGCGCCCGAAGACCAGGATATCCAGCAGCGAATTGCCCCCCAGACGATTGGCGCCATGTACCGAGACACAGGCGCATTCCCCGGCCGCATACAAACCTTGCACCACTTCTTCAGGGCCATGATGCGCCGGCGTCACCACCCGCCCGAAACGATCCGAGGGAATGCCGCCCATGACGTAGTGGGCCGTGGGATAGACGGGCATGGGTTCGAAAGCAGGGTCCACCCCGAGAAAGATCTTGCTGATTTCCCGAATACCCGGCAGGCGCTTGGCGACCACTTCTTCACCGAGATGATCGACCTTGAGTAACACGTAGTCCTTGTCCGGGCCACAACCCCGACCTTCGCGCACCTCGGTGACGATGGCACGCGCTACCACGTCGCGACTGGCCAGATCCTTCGCCGTGGGCGCATAGCGCTCCATGAAACGCTCACCTTCGCCGTTGATCAGATAGCCCCCCTCACCCCGGGAAGCCTCGGTGATCAGCATGCCCCGTCCGGCAACACCGGTGGGATGGAACTGGAAAAACTCCATGTCCTGCAACGGCACACCGGCGCGCAGGGCCATGGCCATGCCATCGCCGGTATTGATGTGCGCATTGCTGGTGGTACGGAATACCTGCCCGCAACCCCCTGTAGCCAGCAGCACTGCGCGGGCATTCAGGATCATGGGCTCGCCACTGGCGATATCCATCACCAGCGCGCCGGTTACGCCCCCTTCGTCATCCTGGAGCAGATCGATGGCAAAGTATTCGGTAAAGAAATGGCTGCGCGCCTTGATATTCTGCTGATACAGGGTATGAAGGATAGCGTGGCCGGTGCGGTCGGCGGCCGCACAGGTGCGTGTCGCCTGTTCTTTCCCGAAGTGCCGGCTCTGACCGCCGAAGGGGCGCTGGTAGATCTTGCCACTGTCCAGGCGGGAGAACGGTACGCCATTGTGCTCCAACTCATACACCGTGGGTATGGCTTCGCGACACATGAATTCGATCGCATCCTGATCACCGAGATAATCCGAACCCTTGACCGTGTCGAACATGTGCCAGTGCCAGCTGTCATCATCCACATTGCCCAATGCCGCGTTGACACCACCCTGGGCGGCAACGGTATGAGATCGGGTGGGAAAAACCTTGGATACTACCGCCACCCGCAACTCCTTTTCCGCGAGTTGTACCGCTGCGTTCAAACCAGCACCACCGGCGCCGATGATGAGCACATCGAAATTTCTTCTTCTCAGATTCATAATGCGCTCAGCAGAATTGAAGCCACCCACAACCCGCAAGTGAGCAGAAAAACAAAGACAGTCGCCAATCCCGCCAGACGCAAACCCGGGGGCTTTATATAATCCAGCATTACATCACGTACCCCGATCCAGGCGTGCAGCAACAGGGCGAGGAAAAACAAGGCTGTCGCCAGCCACATGCCCAGCCCACCGATCCAGGTCTTCAATGCTTCATGATCGGCGGGTGGTGAAAGGGCAAGCCAGGCAAGTAAATAGACGATGAAACCCGCCAGATAGATAGCACTGGCACGCTGCCACATCCAGGCACGAAAACCGGAAAGCTGTCGACTCATATCAATCCCCAAAGCAACAAACTAGCCAGCACAGGTGCGACGATCAGCACGGCCCAGGCTGTCTGCCGAAAAACCGGTGCCTGCACCCCCAGGTGCACATCGATCAGCAGATAGCGAATGCCGGCGAGAAAATGATGCGTCAGTGCCCAGAGCAACAGGAACAAAGCGGCCAGCATGAGCGGCTGCTTCATCAGCATCTGCACCTGATTGAAGCCCTCCTGATTCGACAGGGCTACGGACATCATCGCGACCAAAAACGGTATGGCCAGAAACAGCAGCACACCAGCAGCGCGGTGGGCAATGGACATGATCCCGGCCACGGGCAGACGGATCTGCAGCAAGTTGAGAAACACAGGTCTGGAATCACTGGGCATGGTCATTGTCTTTATTGCTCTTGTTGATCTAACAACATAGCAGATTCTTCTGTCTCTGCTGAATTTTCCCGCAACAAGCGGAACAGCTTCCGTCCTGCTCCGGCAGGTTTCCCGGTATTCTTCTCCTTGATAGCACTGCGAATCAGGGTGCGGATCTGTTGCCTGTCGGTATGGGGATACTGTTCCAGATACTGCTGCAGCGCCTCGTCTCCCTGATCGATCAGGCGATCACGCCATTTCTCCAACGCATGAAAATGGCGGTTTTCCTCTGAATGCTTGCTGTTCCTGGTTTCAAACCAGTTGCGTATCTGCTCCAGGTTCCGTTTCTGCAGCAGCTTGGTAAGGTACTTGATTTCCCGGTTCCGACCGCTGGATGCTTTCATGGCAGAAGCACGGTGCACGCCGGCCAGAAACTTTTCGTCCAGATCCAGTCTGCCACGCTCGCCCTCGCCCAGCGCAATGATCTCCACGACCAGCTTCTGCAATTCGGCCAGTTCACGTTTCAGCTGCGTTTTGTTGGGACGGATGGCCAGGCCGTCTTCATCCACTTCTCTCATGCTGCCTCCATATGTGCGATGCGCAATTGCAAACTCGTGTTGCCTCGAAATTCGTTGATGTCCAGCTGATAGGCCATCAACAGCCTCTTCGGTAACGGCGACGGGCAACTTGCAACCAGATTGAAGCCTATGGCATCGACTATCTGGTCACTGCCGGATGGCCGCAGTACCAGTTTCCAGTGCCTGTCCTGCAAGCGACGCTGCTGGATCACATCAAACACGCCGTGAAAGACCGGCTCGGGGAAGCCCTGTCCCCAGGGACCGCCCTGCTCCACCAGGTAGGCCAGATCCAGGTTCATGTCCTGCGGCAGGATTTCCCCGTCAGACTCGATCACCGCATCGAGATCTTCCTTTCCCAACTGCCTGTGCAGCACTGCATCGAACAGGTCGCTGAACTCATCCAGACGATGCGCCTCCAGCGTCAGGCCCGCCGCCATGGCATGACCACCAAACTTCAACAACAGTCCGTTGGAACCCGCGGCCACCTCGTCCAGCACGTCCCGGATGTGCACACCGGGTATGGAGCGTGCCGAGCCCTTTATTTCGCCATCTTCACCCGGCGCAAAAGCGATGACCGGACGATGATGACGTTCCTTGATGCGTGACGCTAGAATGCCGATTACACCCTGGTGCCAACTGTCGTCATACAGACAAAGACCCCAGGGCAGGTCCGATTCTTTCAGCAGCACATGCTCGAGCAAGGCCTCCGCCTGCTGGCGCATGCCATCCTCGATGTGCCGGCGTTCCCTGTTGAGCTGATCCAGTTCCGCGGCCAGTTTTCTTGCCGTGGCGGGATCTTCCGCCAGCAGGCATTCGATGCCCACCGACATATCGTCCAGGCGGCCCGCCGCATTCAGGCGCGGACCCACGGAAAACCCCAGATCGGATGCCTGCACCCGCTGCTGATTTCGTCCCGCCACTTCCAGCAGGGCGCTGATCCCCAAGCGACAACGACCGGCGCGAATGCGTGACAGCCCCTGATGTACCAGGATGCGGTTATTGCGCTCCAGCGGCACCACATCGGCCACAGTACCCAGGGCCAGCAGATCAAGGTATTCTCCCATGTTCGGTTCGACATGGGTTTCAAACCAGCCCTGTTGACGCAGCAGGGAACGCAGCGCCAGCAGCACGTAGAAAACCACACCCACACCCGCCGTAGATTTGGCGGGAAACCCGTTATCGGGAAGATTGGGATTGACCATCGCCGCTGCTTCGGGAAGCTCAGGACCGGGCAGATGATGATCGGTAACGATGACCGTGATGCCCAGCTTGTTGGCAACCGCCACACCCTCCACACTGGATACGCCATTGTCCACGGTGATGATCAGCTCGGGAGCATAGTCTTTGGCTGCCAGATCGACAATCTCAGGCGTCAACCCATAACCAAATTCGAACCGGTTGGGCACCAGGTAGTCCACCTGTTCCGCCCCCATGCTACGCAATGCCAGGACGCTCAATGCCGTGCTGGTAGCGCCGTCGCAATCGAAATCACCAATGATCAGTATGCGCTGTTGCTGTCGCAGCACCTCCAAAATCAGGCCTGCCGCCTCTTGCGCACCGCCCATCAGTTCCACCGGCAGCAGGGCAGCCAGCCCCAGATCGAGCTCCTCGCCACTCTGAACACCCCGGCTTTGGTAAATCCTGCGCAATACCGGGTGCAGATCCTGCGGTAACGCGGAGTCTGAAGCGGAACACGGACGTGAAACGATGGTCTTTTGCATGGCCGGAAATGATACACTTGTTATCGCATCAAATCAGCAAAACCCAGGTCCCTGTTCATTCCACCGCAGCCCAGACAGACATGCGCATTCCCCATTGGTCAGAAGGTTCTTTCGAGAAGGCAAAACCGCTGCCTGCGGGAGAAATCCATCTCTGGCGATTCAACCTCGATACCGACACCGCCTGCCAGACAGATTTGCTGAGTTCAGAAGAGTTGCTACGCCTCTACACCCTCCGACGACTCATCACGGCCCGCCGTTATCAGAATACCCGCATGTATCTGCGGCTTATTCTCGGCAGTTACCTGAACAGGACGCCCTCCTCCCTGGCATTCATCATCGCTGAAGGGGGAAAACCGGAGCTTGTGCAAAGACCGCTGCAGTTCAATCTGTCTCACAGCCACGATCTCGGGCTGTTAGCGATCACGGCCCACCACCCGGTAGGCGTGGATCTGGAAAAGACCAGAACCATGAAATACGCACAAAGCATTGCCCGACGCATGTTTCCCGAAGAAGCGTTGAAACGCATGTCAAAGCTGGATGGAAAGCAATATCAGCAACTGTTTTTCGAGCAATGGACAGCCATGGAAGCCCGCCAGAAAGCACTTGGACAGGGCATTTTCGAATCCCCTGTTCCCGCAGACAGCATGCATTGCCAGCATTTCATGGCCGCCGATGGCTTTGTCGCCGCGGTAGCATCAGAATCTATCCATGAGAAACCGGCATTGCGGTTTTTCAACAGCCCGCGAACGGCGTATGATGCGGGCTGATTTTTCCCCAAGACGACGATACCCAGCTTCATGGATTTGATACAGATTGTCCTGCTCGCGCTGATCCAGGGTTTTACCGAATTCCTGCCCATCTCCAGCTCCGCCCATCTGATACTGGCACCCTATGTATTCGGCTATACAGATCAGGGACTGGCTTTCGATCTCGCCGTGCATCTGGGCACCCTGCTCGCCGTGGTGTTGTACTTTCGCAAGGAAGTCCTGTTGATGCTGCACGACTGGTTTTCATCTCTCACGCCATCCGGACAACCCACCGCCAACAGCCGCCTGGGCTGGGCCATCATTCTGGCAACGATTCCAGTGATGGTCGTGGGCGTGCTGATCAAGGATCTGGTGGAACATCAACTGCGTGCCCCACAGGTGATTGCCGCCACCACGATTATCATCGGTCTGGTGCTGTGGTGGGCAGATCGTGCTTCGAAACGCAACCTGGCTATCGGCAGCATGAACCTGAAACATGCGTTGTTCATCGGCGTGGCGCAGGCCATGGCCCTGATTCCCGGCACATCCCGCTCAGGCATCACCATGGCTGCTGCCCTGATGCTGGGCTACACCCGGGAAGCCGCCTCACGTTTTTCCTTCCTGCTGTCCATTCCTACGATTCTTGCTTCGGTGATCTGGGTGGGCAAGGATCTTTTTCTGTCGGAACAGGCGGTGAGCTGGGGTGACCTGTCCCTGGGCATACTGCTGTCCTTTGTTGCTGCCTATACGACCATTCATTTCTTCCTGCGCTTCATCGAACGCATCGGCATGGCACCTTTCGCCATCTATCGTTTGATCCTCGGTGCTGTGATTCTGGGATTCCTGTACCTGTAGCCTCAACTGGCCAGCGCCAGAATGCGCTCCCTGGCCACCAACACGGTCACCTCGGTGCCTTCCTCGATGAGTCCCTCTCCCTGGATGTGGGGCTGGTCCAGCAGGAGGGTTTCATTCCCAACTTTTACACCATAACGCACGATACTGCCCAGAAACTCGGTATGCACGATGATCCCCGGCAGTTCGATATGCGCTTCATCCGCTTGCACTTTGCCGCAATGAATGCTGGCATTTTGGGGGCGGAACACGATGGAGCGCTGCCCCTGCCCTTCGATATCCATGGGAAAGGTCACACCGCTGTCCGACACGAAAATTTTGCGGCCTTCTGCTTCCACGATGCTTCCCGGCAATATGTTGGCCGTACCCAGAAAACGCGCCACGAACAAATTGGCCGGGTTGTCGTAGAGTTCCATGGGTGTACCCACCTGCTGCAGGTAGCCGTCATTGAGCACGGCCATGCGGTCTGAAGTCGTGTTAGCCTCTTCCTGATCGTGCGTGACGAAGATGGTAGTGAGTTGCAGGCGCTGCTGCAGGGCGCGAATGTCCCGACGCATCTGGATACGCAGATTGGCATCCAGGTTGGACAGAGGTTCATCCAGCAGCAATACCTTAGGCTCCACCACAATAGTGCGGGCGATGGCCACCCGCTGCTGCTGCCCGCCGGATAACTGGGACGGTCGCCGATCGGCCAACTCCACCAACCCTACCAATTCCAGCGCCTCATCCACTTTCTTTCTGATCTGCGCGACCGCAAGACGGCGCTCCTCCAGACCAAAGGCTACATTCTTGCGCACTGTCATGTGCGGCCACAGGGCATAACTCTGGAATACCATGCCCAGATTGCGCTTCCAGGGTGGTAGATCCACTACGTCCTCACCACCAATCAGTATCTGCCCGCTGGGTCTTGGGCCGAAACCCGCCACTGCCCTCAACAGCGTGGACTTACCACTACCCGACGGACCGAGGAAGGCAAAGAACTCTCCTGGCGCGATATCCAGGCTGATGTCCTTGAGCACCTGGTTGTCACCAAAGGCCAGGCCCAGGTTTCTGATGGAGATGTCCACTGGCTCTGCGCTCATGTCACTTCCTCTGCAATTTGTCTTTCTGCGGTACGTTGCTTGTGGCTTCGTTCAATCACACGATGAGATAAATAGGTACCCAGCCCCACGATCACCACGGCGATCATGCCCAGAGCAGCCCCTGCGCCCCGCCCGGAGGCGGACTGCATGAATTCATAGATGCCGAAGGCCAGGGGCGCATCGGATTCCTGGGATACCAGCATGATGGTGGCGGACAATTCCACCGAAGCCGTAGCGAAACTGGTGACGAAACCGGCAATCATGCCGCCGCTCATCAAAGGCACCACGACCCGCCACAGGGTCCGGGAGCGAGTAGCGCCCAGGCTCTGCGCCGCCTCTTCCAGCATCACACTCACCTGTTGCAGCGCGGCCACGCAGGCGCGCAGGGCGTAAGGCAGGCGGCGAATCGTCAGTGCGACCACGATGATCACCCACCAGGACGCAAGGGGCTTGTCCAGGAAGGGTACGTTAAAATCATTGTAAGTACGCAGATAGCCGATACCCAGCACTACACCGGGCACTGCCAGGGACGCCGTGGCGATATAGTCCAGCCATTTGCGCCCCTTTAGCCCGGTGCGATACACGATATAGGCGATGGCCGTTCCCAAGATGACATCGAAGCTGGCCGCCAGCCCAGCGTACAGCAGGGTGTTGGTGATGTACTCTCGTGCCGAACCAAACACCATGCGGTAATGATCCAGGGTATAAGCATCGGGCAAGGGACTGTAGGACCAGACAGTGCCGAAGGACAACAGGGTCAAACCAATGTGCGGTGACAGCACCAGCATCAGAATGAACAGGATCAGGGCATAGGCGGCAATCTTCTGCCCACCACGCAAATCCCGTTTGAGCATGCCTCCTCCCCCCTTCTGCAAGGTGGAATAGTCCTTGCCTTTGAGCGCCAGCATGGAGGTCCACAAGGCGAACAGGGAGAACACCACCAGGATCACGGAAATCACATAGCCCATGGGATCGGCAATGCCAATCGACGAGATGCGCAAATACGCCTGGGGCGCCAACATGGTATTCACGTTCAACAGCAAGGGCGTCCCCAGATCGTCGAATACTTTCAGGAACACCAGCGCCGCACCGGCCACATAGCCGGGCATGGCCAGGGGAAAGACGATGCGCCGGAACAGACGCATGCCACTCGCACCCAGATTTTGCGCCGACTCTTCCATGGATCTGTCCACATTGTTCAACGCTGCCGACAGGTTAATCAGAATGAATGGAAAGTAATGGATGCTCTGCACGAAGATCACCCCGTTCAGACCTTCCATAAAGGGGATGGTAAAACCGAAATACTCATCCAGCAGCAGATTTATGGAGCCGTTTTCACCAAACAACAACAGCATAGCCACCGCACCCACGAAAGGTGGCATGATCAGGGGGATGAAGCCCAGGGTCTGGATCATGGCCGCCCCGGCGAAATTGAACCGGGACGTAAAATATGCCAGCGGCAGCGCAATGATAGTCGCCATCACAACGGACATGGCTGCCACGTAAAAGGAATTGAAGAATGATTCCTGAAACAGGGAGGAGCGGAAGAAGTCGATGAAGTTGACCAGCGTCAACTCGCCACTGGCAGGATCCTGGAAAGCCACATAGATCACCTGCACCACAGGGATGATCAGGAAAGCCAGCAGGATGAGCGCGATCATCAGGCCGGCAAAAGCCGGGCCGCGTTGTGTCGTCATGGTCTTGTTATCCAAACGGTAACCGCAGACCGGCATTCTGCCGGCCCGCAGTTGCCAGCATCAGCGCAGGGCTTTGGCTTTATTGGCCAGCGCCGTTGCCTTCGCATAGTTGGCCTTGATCATCTGGTCCCACTGTTGCTCGATCTCGGCCTGACGACCAGTCACTTTAGTGGTGGCCTTTTTGCGCTTCTTCTTGAAGATGGCATTGAATTCATTGTCACTGGCCTTGGTTGCGTCGATAGGTACGGCATTGACCAGCGCTTTTGCCTCGGCGATCAGCTTCTGTGCTGCAGCATTGTTCTTGCCCGCGAGCGCCGCCTCGGCATCCTGAATGGCCTTCACTGCGGTGCGCAGATCGGCCAGCCGATAGGTGATCATCACATCAAACAGGGAATTGACCACGTTATAACGGGATTTGGACAATCCCAGATCAAACTTCACACCAGCGCCAATGGAATTGTCCTTGAAAGGGTTGGGGAAATTTGCAGGCGCCTTGGCATAGGCCTTGGGATTGACCGGCAGACGCATGATCTTGGGATCCAGCAACAGCGCCTGACCTTCATCAGAAAGTAGGAACTCGATGAACTCGGCAGCTGCATCCCTGTTCGGTGCATTCTTCACGATAGCAATGTTTGCCGGTACCAGTGTAGTCACTTTCGGATAGACAAAATCCACGGGAAAGCCGGATGCCTTTGATGACAGGCCGAAGAAATCGATAACGATACCGATACCGAACTGGCCGCTGTTCACCCCGTCGGGCACGCCGAAGCTGCGCTCGGTAACTGTTTTCATGTTGCCGGCGATGGCCTTCCAGGTCGCCCAGCCATCTTCCCAGCCCTTGCCCTGGAGGACAGTTTCCACGGTGAGGTGCGTAGTGCCGGAACGCGACGGTGCACTCATGCCCACATGCTTGTGGTAGATGGCTTTGGTCAGGTCTTCCCACTCATGGGGCACCGGTAGCTTCTTGGCCTTGAGATAGCGGGTGTTCCACATGATGCCGTAGCCGGACGCGGCAAAGCCCTTGTAGTAACCAGCGGGATCGTTGATGGGAAAGGCGCCAACCTTCTCCGGAATGCCCTTGACCTTTGTCTGGTACTTCTGCAGCAGCTCATCACCCTTGAGGATTTCGAAAGCATCGGGAGCCGATGCCCAGAACAGGTCCGAGGTGTTGTTACCCGCCGTTTCCTGCAGGTATTTCACCCCGGCGGTGGTCTTTTTCTTCAGCATCTCGACCTTGATGCCGGGGTATTTCTTCTCGAAAGCCTTCTTGAAAGTGGTCGTGGTATCCGGCGGATAGGATGTCACCACCACCAGTTTGCCTTCGATGGCTTGCGCCAGGGCCGACATGCCCAGGAAGGCGCCGGCCACAACAGTAAACAGGATTTTTCTTTTTAACATGGTAATGCCCTCCATGGGCCATCAAGTATAAATAACAGATGTGGAACAACCCTCACAGACTAAATGTAGATGATACGCGCGTCTTTTGCCACATTTGTGTACTTGCAGACAACTTCTGTGCCGGCCCGGCAGGATAAGCTACTATTCCGAACCTATGGCATCATTTTTCATCTAACCAGCATGTCTCCATGAGACCATGGAGTCAACATTGCCCAAATACTTGAAGAGGTTCACCATGAAAAAAAGTATCTCTACCATTTTCAGCCTGTTGCTCCTTCCCGCTATCGCCCTCGCCGGTGGCAGCGCCGTGGTCAACTGGTCCAACCCCGCTAATTACAAGGATGTTCGCGCCTCCAGCGGTTCACAGGAAGAATTTCAGGCCAGAACCTTTGCCGAACTCGAAGGCACGATGCAGAAACTTGCCGACGCCCTTCCGGAAGGCCAGAAACTGGAAATGACTGTTACCGACCTGGATCTGGCCGGAGACGTACAACTCACCGGTGCGCGCACTCAGCATCAGGACGTGCGGGTGGTCAAGGACATGTACCCGGCGAAGATGACTTTCCACTACCGCCTGCTGGATGCCAGTGGCAGTGTACTCAAGGAAGGTGATGAAAAACTGCGCAGCCGCACGATGAGTGCCAGTATGCGCACCGGCAGCAGTGAATCTCTGGAAATCGAAAAGCGCATGCTGCGCAACTGGTTCAAACGCAGTATCGCCAAATGACTGCCCTGATCACCGCATTTCTCATGCCCTTCCGTGGCTTGGGGCTGCTCCTGCGCCCCGGTCTGCGGCGTTATGTATTCATGCCCCTGCTGATCAACATCCTCATCTTCAGCCTGACAGCATGGATCGGCAGCATCTATTTCGGGGAATTCATCAATTGGGCGCTGCCCGCAGACGGCTGGATGCGCTACCTGGAATGGCTGCTCTGGCCCCTGTTCGCGCTCACCTATCTGGTTATCGCCTTCTACAGCTTCACCATCATCGCCAACCTCATCGCCTCGCCCTTCAATGGCATACTCGCCGCCCAGGTGGAGAGAGCAATAACCGGAAAACTGCCCGAAGACCATAGCGGCAGCGTCATGGCGGAAATCGTTCCTGCCATCACCGGGGAGTTGGGCAAGATCTGGTATTTTGTATTGCGTGCCATACCGGTGCTGATTCTCATGATCATCCCCGGGCTCAACGCCATCGGCTCTGTATTGTGGCTGCTGCTGGGCTTCTGGTTCCTGAGCATAGAATACGTGGACTATCCCATGGGCAACCACCATATCCGTCCGGCGGAGCAACGCCGCCAGCTTCGCCAGCGGCCCTTTCAGACCTGGGCCTTCGGCGCCGGAGCCAATCTGCTAATGATGATCCCCGTCCTGAACTTCGCCGCCATGCCGGCCAGCGTGGCAGGGGCGACCCTGTGGCGGGTCAAGTCAATGCAGGGGCAAGGCAAAGCGTGAGCTGAAATCTTGTTCCGGCGCAGCAGACATAGCCACTGACATGCGGAACAGTGCCCGCAACAACATGAAAGCCAGCAACCTGCGTTTTTAGGCAGCGGCGCTCAGAGACACCTTGCTCAATAATGCGGCGGCAGCTCTACGCCACCACCGGATTCGCCACCGGGCTGGTTGCGTTCCAGTTCCAGCAGGCGCTCCTGTAGCCTGAGCAATTCCCGGCGCAGAAGTTCCAGTTCCGTCTGCTGTCGGGCGACGGTGAGGTTAAGCTCCTGAAGGCTTTCTTCCTGGAAGCTGATGCGGATTTGCAGATCTTCGATTTCATTCATATGAGCTCTCGGGATCGGAGTCAGGTTCAGCCCGACCCCATGAGTTGTTTCAGTTGTTGTTCATCGAGGATAGTCACACCCAGCTCACGGGCCTTGTCCAGCTTGGAACCGGACGCTTCTCCGGCGACCACATAGTCGGTTTTCTTCGATACACTTCCCGCCACCTTGGCACCCAGAGCCTGAAGTTCGGCCTTGATCTCACCGCGCGGACGGCTCAGGGTGCCGGTAAGCACAAAGGTCTTGCCGGCCAGGGGCTGCTCTTCTGCGGCAGGCACTTCCACCTCCGGCCAGTGGATGCCCGCCGCCAGCAGTTTTTCGATAACTTCCTGGTTGTGGGGCTGGCGAAAGAAGGCAGCGATATGAGCGGCAACGATGGGGCCGATATCGGGTGTTTCCTGCAAGTGTTCCTCGCTGGCTTTTTCGAGTGCTTCGAGACTGCGGAATTGGCGCGCCAGGGTCTGGCTGGTGGCCTCCCCAACTTCGCGTATACCCAGGGCGTAGAGAAAGCGCGCCAAGGTAGTTTCCTTGCTGTGCTCCAAGGCATCGAGGAGGTTCTGCGCGGATTTTTCGCCCATGCGTTCCAAACTCATGAGCTGTTCTTTGGTAAGGCTATACAGATCAGCGGGATCATGAATGAGTTTCTGCTCCACCAGTTGCTCCACCAGTTTATCCCCCAGCCCTTCGATATCCATGGCCCGGCGGGAAGCAAAATGCTTGATCGCCTCCTTGCGCTGGGCGGGGCAGAACAGGCCACCGGTACACCGCGCCACGGCCTCGCCTTCGGGCTTGATGACATCGGAGCCGCACACTGGACAATGCTTTGGCAGCACCACTTTCCGCGCATTCTTCGGGCGCCGCTCGGGCAACACCCGCACAATCTCAGGAATTACGTCTCCCGCACGGCGCACATAAACCGTATCGCCGATACGCACGTCCTTCTTGTGCACCTCATCCATGTTGTGCAGGGTGGCATTGCGCACGGTCACACCGCCTACTTCCACGGGTTCCAGCCGCGCAACTGGAGTTACCGCGCCGGTGCGCCCCACCTGGAATTCCACGTCCTTCACTACTGTCAATGCTTCCTGGGCAGGAAACTTGCGGGCGATGGCCCAGCGCGGAGCGCGGGATACATAGCCCAGGCGTTCCTGCTGCTGCAGATCGTTGACCTTGAACACCACGCCGTCAATTTCATAGTCCAGGTAATCGCGTTTTCGCGCCATGGCGTCGAAATAGTCCAGACAACCCTGCAGTCCCTGCACAATTTTCAACTCGGGGGATACAGGAAGTCCCAGCTGTTTGAGCACCGCCATGGATGTGCTGTAGGTGTCCCCCAGGGATGCCACGGACAGCTCACCCCAGCCATAGGCATAGAAGGACAGGGGGCGGGTGGCGGTGATCTTCGGATCGAGTTGTCGCAGGCTGCCGGCAGCAGCGTTGCGCGGATTGGCAAAGGTCTTTTCGCCTTTCTTCCGCGCTCGCTCATTGAGTTCCTCGAAGCCCTTTTTGGGCATGAAGATCTCACCACGCACTTCCAGCACTTCTGGCCAATCCCTGCCCCGAAGGCGCAGGGGAATGGCGCCAATGGTGCGCACGTTGCTGGTGACATTCTCCCCCCGGTAACCATCCCCCCGGGTGGCACCCTGTACCAGCCGACCCCGTTCGTAACGCAGGCTGATGGCCAGACCATCCAGCTTGGGTTCGGCGCTGTATTCGATTTGCGTCTCGTCCAGCAACTTGCGTACCCGCTCATCGAAATCCGCCATTTCCTCATCACTGAAGGCATTGCCCAGGGACAGCATGGGGACCTTGTGCTGCACTTCAGAAAATTCCTTGAGTGGCCGGGCACCGACGCGCTGGGTGGGAGAGTCGGGCGTTACAAATTCAGGATGTGCGGCTTCGAGCTTTTCCAGCTCCCGCATCAGGCGATCATACTCGCTGTCCGGAATCTCCGGATCATCGAGCACATAGTAGCGGTAGTTGTGGTGGTCGATCTGATCGCGCAGGGAACGCAATCGTTCCTCAAGTTTCTTGTCGGTCATTTGTGCATCTTGGCCAGACGCAGCTTGCGGCGATGTTCCAGTATGACATCCTTGGTGTGCTCAATGGTCTGTTTGCTCAATACACTGTGGGTTTCATCCTGCAGGATACCACCTAGGATGCCGGCCAGTTCATTCGCCGTGTAGAGCATGTCCGAATAGATCTCCAGGCCGTCGCGAACCCCCGGAAGCTGGGTAAACAACATCAGCCCGGGGGTGCTGAAACCGGCCATGGCATCGAAAGGAAATTGCCCGGGGTTGACGAGACTTGCGACGCTGAACAGCACACGATCGGGGTAGCGACTGTCCTGGCGATGATAGATGTCCATGCTGCCAGGCCGAAGGTCAACCTCCTGCATGGCGGCTTCGATATCCTTGCCGGCAAAATCACCATCATGTCTGACCAGGGCAATCTGCACCAGCAACTGCGGCAGGTTGTCCTGCACGTCGGGGGAGACGTGCAGATAATCATCTTCAGAGGCCGAGGTGAAAGCAGTTTCTTCTGCTCGCTGTCTCCCGGTGTTATCTGTTGTCTGCGCTTCAATCTCCATGCTGGGAATGTCCACGCTGGACTCTGGTTCGAAATCCTCGGTAATCAGGGATTCCTGAGCCGCCTGCATTTCCTGCGGCGGGTCATTTTTTTTTGTGACAGCAGTAAAGCTGATGACATCATCTTCGGGAAGTGGATCCTGGGTCGCCAGTTCCCGTTGCAGGCGACGCGCCTGGCGCAGGGAAAGACCCTTGAGACGGGAACGGGAGCGTTTGTATCTATCCCACAGGTAAATCGCCACCACCAGGGCCATACCGGCAAGGAGCAATATCAGGCGTAACTGGTCTGCGTCCATTTCTAATCAGTGTATAAACAGGATTGGATGATTGTAGCCATTTCAGTGTTGCATTTATATGAGCAAAAACCCTATTTTTTCACGAATCGGGTGCCGGGAGAATACACCACCAAGCGCCGTGGATGTTGCAGCAGATTTTCCTGATAGAAAGCCCGCAACTCCGCCTTGCTCAACTTCTCTACCTCATCTGCCACTTGCCGCTTGAAATCGAAGCTGAACTGCTCCCGCTCCAGGTTATTCATGTAGCGAACCGCCCGGGTAAGCATCATGTCGTCTTTCTTGAGCAGCTTGTTCAGCAGGCCCGCCTTGTGGCTGGAAAACTCCTTCTCGTCCATGGCCTCGAGCTTCCCGGCATACTGCCGGACAAAGGATTCCATGCGCTGTTGCAATTCGTCGGCGGACACTGCAGAAGACTGCACCAGGAAGATCATGCCGGGCATGTCCTCGATTTCGCTGAAAGCTGCAGCCACCACATAGCCCAGCTGCTGCTCGGTACGCAGGGAACTGAAGAAAGGGCTGGCCATGATGTGCCCCAGCAACCGCCAGCGCGCCTGCTCAGCAATGCTTTTCTCGTTACCCTGATAGTTGATGACCACGGCAGAGTCGGGGTGCTCTACATCGTAGCGATAGCTCAGGGTCTTGCCTTTCGGGATGATGGTCAGCCTGGGCTCCGGCACCACCATCAATCGGGTAGTGGACAGTAGCGTCTGATCGAGCGCCGCATTCATCGCCTCGGCTTCTTTCGCGGTGAGATTGCCGTAAGACAGTACCTTGACCTCGGCCTGATCGAACAGATGCGCAGCATACGCTTGCAGATCCTTTCGGGTCAGGGGCTCCAGTGCCTCCAGTTTCTGTCTAGGACTCCATGCAGGCGTAAGCAGTCGACGGGTACGCTCGTTCAGAATCTGGTTATAGGGACGATCAAGCGCCTGATTGGCCAGACTGCGCTTGAACTTGTCCTTGTACAGTTTGAACCTGTCTTCCGGCAGGCTGGGATGGTTCAGGGCCGCGAGCACCTTTTCCAGCAACACAGGTTGCTTTTCGTCGTATCCGTAGATAAGCAGGGTCAAACCCTCTTCGGTGGGGCTGATAGAGTAACTCAGTCCCGCCAGTTGCGCCGGATAGGACCAGGCATTGAGCTGATCCTTGACCAGGTCCACCAACAGGGATTGACTGACCGCCTTTTTCGCCGTATCCCGCACATCGGGAATTTCAAGATTCAGCATGAACACCGCCCTGGGCACGGCAAATTCTTCATCCTGCTGATACCACAAAGTATTTCCGGGTTCCTTTACCAGCGCTACCGGAACAGACGTGGGTTTCACCAACGGCTTGATTTCAACCTTTTCCGGAATAAACGGGTTGGGTTTTGGCAGAACCAGTTGCCCGTCGATCTCTTCCTCCACCCACAATTCCAGCAGGTCGTTACCTACGCGGCTGACACGGTAAGGCACCTTGTAGAAAGGTTCGACCTTGTCGGTCTCCACTTCGGGATCGACCAGGGTCATCGCCAGGTTTTCCGGACGCAGTCTGTCCAGCAGCTCACCCAGTAATTCCGGTTTCCATGCCTCGAAGATCTTGCCACCACGCAGCACATCTTCGGCGGGATAGTGCAGCAGTTTTCCGGACAGAATCATGGCATAGCTGCTGGCTGGCATCTTCTCCTCGAAACGGAAATCCAGCGCAGATTTCCTGCTCAGTTCTTCGAATCGCCATTGTTCGATGCCGTGGGTTCCCAGGAGATCGATATAGTCGAACAGGTATCCCGCAATCTCCGGCACATGCTGTACGCCAGTTTCGGTCAGGTTCATACTCACGTTGAACACCCCTTGTACATCGTCGAGATTCTGCCCGCCGGCGCTCAGGGAGGTGATCCAGCCTTTCTTTTTCAGCAGATCGAACAGACTGCCCTGCCCTTCATCACCGATGAAATTGGCCACGTAGTTGGTTGGCCTGGTTCTGTAGTTGGCGCGCTGAGAAGCGATGGGAAAAGCCAGCGTCAGCTTGTGGAGTTTTTTCAGGGGAACCAGATCCACTTCCAGCGGCAACTGACCTGCCTTGTAGAGTAACTCGTCTTTACCGGGTCGATAAGGCGTGGCCTTGCGGTCGGGAACGGCGCTGAACTTTTCCTCCACCCAGGCACGCAGCACGGGCAAAGGTTGGCGGCCCACCACGGTCAGCCCCATGAGGTTGGCGGAATAGTGCTCGTTGTAGAAATCGATGAGATCATCCCTGACCTTGCTGTCCTTGCGATCTGCCAGGGTTTCCAGACTGCCGACGAAAAAGCGCGCATAGGGGCTGGCAGGATTATAGCTCTGTTTCTCGGCGGCATCGATACGGCGGGAGTCCTCCTTGAGCTTGAGCTGATATTCCGAATGCACCGCATTGGCTTCGCGTTCCACATATTTGGCATCGAACAGGGGCGCGATGAAAAACTGGGCGAAGCGATCCAGGGCCGGCTCCAGGGCATCGGCCTTGATATCGAAGTAGTAAGTGGTCTGGTTGTCGGCGGTATACGCGTTGTCACTGCCGCCATTGCGCTTGATAAAGGACGAATACTCGTCCACGTCCGGGTACTTTTCCGTGCCCATGAACAACATGTGCTCGAGAAAATGTGCCAGGCCATCCCGGCCCGGTGGATTGCTCATGCTGCCCACTTGAATGCTCATGGCTGCGGCCGCCTTGTCTGCCTCTGGATCGGACACCAGCAACACCCGCATGTGGTTGGGCAATAGAAGATATTCATATTGTCGCTGGTCATTGTCACTTTTGATGACTTCGGCGGTGACGCTCGCGGTCGTATTCTGTGCAGGCTGGTGTATGCAGGCGCTCAGGAAAAGGCTGAGCAACAGCAACAAGATTGATTTTTTCATTATTGGTTTTCCCTGTATTCGGACTATCCGAAGTTAATGTGACTTGGTAAGAACCATCAAGTTCCCTTTGTTCTGAATATGTAATCGGGAAAGAAAACTCATCCCCAGCAGGACTTTTTCGGGCAAAGAGCCCTCGATAACCACGGCCGCGACATTTTGCAGCCTGATGCTCCCTGCCCGCACGCTGGACAGGCGTATCTCATAGCCTTTCACCACACCGGAAGCTGTCTGCACCATCACCCGTGTACCGTTATGGCGGTAATCGATGCCCGTGATCGCAGCATGATCGGCACTCAATGCCACAGTATTGGCACCCGTATCCACCACCATGGGCAAGCTGTGGCCGTTGATCGCCCCCTGGATGGAATATGCGCCGTCATTGCCCATGACGATACGCTGCTGCACTTGTTTCTTTTCCTTGTAGCTGGCGGCCACTCCTTTGCCCAGTTGCAGGGCATGGCGGGTACCATCGAACTCCACCACGGCCGCATAGGAATCTGCGCTGATCAGGCGCACACCCTCCGGGCTGGTCTTTCCTACTGTCAACAGGCGGTTTCTGCCATCGATTGCAATCATCGCCTTGTCCGGAAACAAGGCCATCACTCGGAGTTTTTCCACGGCCTGCAAAGGCGATGCCAGCAGCAGAACAATCAGTGCCCAGGTCTTCATGACAGTATCCTGTGGGCGAGCTGCAGCAACACCCAGGCATACACCCCGGCCAGCAGGTCATCGACCATGATGCCCCAGCCGCCCGCCACCCGTTTGTCCAGTACCCGGATGGGCCAGGGCTTCCAGATATCGAACAGGCGGAACAGCAGGAAGCCCGCGACAATCCACCGCCAGCCCGGAGGCGCGGCGATCATGGTGACGAAATAGCCGGCAAACTCGTCCCAGACGATACCGCCATGATCGTGCACCCCCAGATCCCGGGATGTCCGCCCGCACAGCCAGATTCCCGCCAGGATCACCAGCGCCAGCACCAGTAGATAAGGCACCAGGGGCAACAGCGACAGGGGCAAATACAGCAACACCGCCATCAACGTGCCGAAGGTGCCTGGCGCAATCGGGGCACAACCGGAGCCGAAGCCAAAAGCCAGCAGATGCACGGGATTCTTCAGGTTTGGTGGCGGCAATTTGTTCATGAGGAAAAATGCTCCCATCCATGGGGTAAGGGCAGGTTGTCCCCCGCCTGATTTACCAGCTCCACGCCCTGCCCGGGCAGTATTTCACCGATGCAGCTGACATCGAGAGGCAGCGCCTCCAGTGCTGGCAGCAAGGAAGGCGGCAACGTAAAACAGAGTTCGTAATCATCCCCGCCGGCAAGGATGAGGTTCAGATCACCCGTATCCTCAGCATAAGACCTGACAGCCGGTGACAAAGGGAGTTGCTCCACTTGAACCCGGGCGGCGCAGGCACTGCGTTCACAGATGTGCCCGAGATCTGCCACCAGACCATCGGAGATGTCGATGCAACTGCGCACCCCCAGCGCCGCCAACGCTCTGCCCTCGTCGATTCTGGGCTGCGGCTGCTCCAGATGCGCGCGCAGTTCGCCAGGATCTTTTTTTGCCTGAAGCAACTGCAGCGCCAAGGTCGCATCACCCAACGTACCCGTGACATAGATCAGGTCTCCCGGTTGGGCGTTGGCACGCAACATGGCGTGTTCCGAATCCAAAAAACCCGTGAGTTGCACGGTGATGCTCAACCCGCCTTGACAGGTATCACCACCTACCAGCTTCACGCCGTAGCGCCCGGCAAGCGCCGAAAATCCCTCGACAAACCCTTGCAGCCAGTCGTCATCGACCTCGGGCAGAGACAGGGAAAGCAGTGCCCAGGCAGGTTCCGCACCCATGGCGGCAAGATCACTGAGGTTCACCGCCAGGGACTTGTGACCAAGGGAAACGGGATCCACATCGGGAAAGAAATGCCGCCCGGCGATGAGGGTATCGAGGGTCATGGCCAGCTGGCGCCCGGCTGGCGGCTGGAGCAAAGCGCAATCGTCACCCACCCCCAGCAACACATCCTGTCCCGGCGGGGACAGTTGGGAAAAATAACGCTGGATGAGCGCGAACTCAGCCACGCTTCCTGGCGGCGATTTCCACGGCGCGCAACTCGTGGGCCAGTTTGTCCAGTACACCGTTGATATAGCGATGACCCTTGTCTGCGCCAAAAGTCTTGGCCAACTCCACCCACTCATTGATCACGACGCGATAGGGCACCTCGGGATGCTTGAGCAATTCGTAGGCGCCCAGGCGCAGGATGGCGCGTTCCACCAGATCCACCTCTTCCACGGGTCGATCCAGCAAGGGCTGCAGGCCTTTGTCCAGTACATCCAGCTGGCCTGGCACGCCACTCACCAGATCCCGAAAATACTCGACCTGAAAACTGCTGTTCTGATGTTCGGTAAGAAAGCTGTCGACGATCTCACTCACATTTGCTCCCGCCACCTGCCATTGATAGATGGCCTGGGTAGCGAGGCTACGAGCCTTACTGCGTTTCTTGCTCACAGCTGACGCAGCAGGGAAACCATTTCGATGGCAGATGCGGCCGCTTCGCCACCCTTGTTGCCTGCCTTGGTGCCAGCCCGTTCGATGGCCTGCTCAATGGTATCCACGGTGAGCACGCCGAAGGCGATGGGCACGCCATGATTCAGGGACACCTGCGCCATGCCCTTGACGGCTTCTCCCGCCACATATTCGAAATGGGGCGTGCCACCGCGAATCACCGCGCCCAGCGCGATGATGGCGTCGTAGTCGCCAGAGGCGGCTACCTTGTCCAGGGCGACGGGCATTTCAAAGGCACCGGGCACACGCACCACGCTGATGTCTTCTTCACTCGCGCCGTGACGCTTGAGGGTGTCGATGGCGCCTGCTTCCAGGGCATCCACCACAAAACTGTTCCAGCGCGCCACCACCAGGCAGAAGCGCCCGCCTTTGGCAATCAGATTTCCTTCAATGGTCTTGATACTCATAAGGGTTACTCCTGTTCTTCAGGGAGTTCAAAATCGACGAATTCGGTCACTTCCAGATGGAAGCCGGCCAGGGCATGCAAATGCTTGGGCGCGCTCATGACGCGCATCTTCTTGACGCCCAGGTCAATCAATATCTGGGCGCCCACGCCAAAGGTGCGCAGCTCCTTGTCCTTGATCTTGCCATGATCGATGGGCATGGCACCATCACCGCTACCCTTGAGCTGGCAGGCCTGGATACGCTGCACGATGTCCCTGGCGGTGTCATGATTGCGCAGGATCACCACGATGCCACTGCCTTCCTGCTCTATCTGCTTCATGGCGTTCTGCAGGGGCCAGCCACATTCTGGAGAAGTACTGCCCAGCAGGTCACAGAGACTGTTCTGCACATGCACCCGCACCAGAATGGGCTCGTCTTCCCGGATTACACCTTTCACCAGGGCCAGATGCACTTCGTTGTCCACCACATCCTGATAGGCGATGACACGGAAATCACCGGCTGCCGTGGGCAGCAGGCATTCGTTGATGCGCTCGACGGTCTTTTCGTTGCGCACCCGGTATTCGATGAGATCGGCGATGGTGCCGATCTTGAGTTGGTGTTCTTCGGCAAACGTCTCCAGATCCGGGCGGCGCGCCATGGTGCCGTCTTCGTTGAGGATTTCCACGATTACCGAGGTAGGACCCAGGCCCGCCAGCCGTGCCAGATCACAACCCGCTTCGGTATGCCCGGCACGCACCAACACCCCACCGGGCTGCGCCATGAGAGGGAAGATATGTCCAGGCTGTACCAGGTCTTCCGGACGGGCATCGGCCTTCACTGCCGCCTGCACGGTTATGGCGCGATCGGCAGCAGAAATGCCCGTGGTCACCCCTTCGGCCGCTTCGATGGAAATGGTGAAATTGGTGGATTCCAGTTGATCAGCAGCGTTCACCATGAGCGGGAGGCGCAATTGCTGACAGCGCTCCTTGGTGAGCGTCAGACAGATCAGCCCCCGGCCGTATTTTGCCATGAAATTGATGGATTCCGGCGTCACCTTGTCCGCCGCGATTACCAGATCACCTTCGTTTTCGCGATCCTCATCGTCCATGATGATGACCATCTTGCCCTGGCGCAGATCTTCGATGATTTCTTCTGTAGTATTCAGTGCCATTGGCAATCAGTATTCTGTAAATAAAAGGAAGCGGGAGATTCTAACATGAACCACAGCGCGGAAGGAGTGATCAAATTCGATCTGGAGCATACTGATGCCCCTGCCCTGCCTGTGGAAGAAACCGCTGAACTGCGCGCCTGGTTCCCTATTCTGCGCCAGACGGGGCTGGTGGGACAGGAGTCAGATCGCTATCTGGGGTTTGCCTATGGAAATATCAGCCGGAGAACAACGGAAGGTTTCATCATCAGCTGCACCCAGACCAGCGGCAAGGACGCACTGCTTGCGGACGATTTCTCTTTGGTCACCGGCTTGGACATCAGTACCAATCGACTCCAGTCGAAAGGCCCTTGTGCACCCTCTTCAGAAGCCATGACCCATGGCGCCGTGTATCAGGCTGCTCCAGAATCCAACGCGGTGTTCCACGCCCATTCCCCCGTCATGTGGAAACATGCCCGGCCATTGGGGCTGCCGGAAACCGATCCGGCGATTGAATATGGTACGCCGGATATGGCCCAGGCCATCGCAGGATTGCTGGAAGAAAACCCAGATGCCCGGCTGTTCAGCATGGGAGGACACGTAGACGGCATCATTGCTTGGGGCCACACTCCGGAGGAAGCCGGTTTGACACTGCTCAAGACCTTGGCAAGGGCACACCAACTTAACCGGGATTCCGCTTGAGAGTAACCAGAGCCAGAGAGGAGAGAAACAATACCGCTCCACCCCCCGGCCCTGTCTGCGGGCACTTCCTCAGCCATTATCAGCCATCTTTTTGCTTGTTGGCCCGGAAAACACCACCTGTCACTACCCTGAAACCACCATTCAAGGTAATAGATGGGGAATAGAACCCCACTGTAGCTCCATTTTCCACCACCACGTCACCACTGGTGATCAGCGAGTTACTTCCCTCACAGGAGTAGGGCGTCGCACTGGCAGCAAAACTACCTTCAACAACCACATCTGTACCATTGCAACCACCTTTATCGGCGACACCAAGCAACAGAGGGACATAGCCACTGGTGACCGTACCGAAGGCACTGCCCAAAGGTGCTCCCATGGCCATATCCGGTTTGCCATCATTATCGAAATCTCCAGACGTGATGGAAGCGCCTGTGTAACCGCTGGCCAGAGGATCTGTGGGCACCGGAGTGGTGGTCCACAAGTCAGCATCTGTAGTCAGAAAGAATTCTTTCTTCGAAGTAAAAGCCGGTGAACCATAGACTGTCTGTACCCACCCCTGCTTGTGCCCGTCTGCGCTGTCAAATGTTGCACCGGGAGACGTGATGGTAATATCCCCTAGGCCATCGCCATTGATGTCGTCAGCAAGTACTGCAGTACCTGTATAAAAACCCTTGTCAGCAAAGCCACCTTCATCCACTTTCCTCTTGATGCGCAGTGTCAAGGTCGCCGCATCATCAAATAGATCGATCTTCGCGGGTACGCTGATTCTGCCCAACAGCACCTGAGCCTTGCCAAAGCCGGAGCTGTTGACAATTCCGTGTTGGGATACAGGCTCTCCAATGATCAAGTCATCGACATCCCGGGTGGAATTCTTGTCACCATTGATATTCCCCAATGCAAGTGGTCCTCCTGCCTTGTCGCCTGCAAGGGCACCATCAATGAGAACTACTCCCGTTAATTTATCTATTTCAACAGGTGCCGGTTGTGGATCAAATTTTCCCGTGGCTCCCAAGATCAGATACATACGCCCCGATTCGTTAACAGCGGCCGTTTCATTGGGCAATCCCATGACCAGATCATTGTTGCCATCGCCATTGAAGTCACCCACCGCTACGCCAGCAACCGCACCATCACCACCTATCTGCAGAGGAAAGTAGTCTTCACTGACCAAATCAGCAAAAGAATCTCCTGATTTGCTGTGCACATAGGTGATATCTGAATCCTTTGCCAGATCCAGTGTCGATGGCCATTTTGCCGTAGCTTTCCCTAACATGACTTCAAAACGGTTATTCAGCCGATCACTGAGCACAATATCATCATAGCCATCACCATTGAGGTCTCCAGTGGTAATGGCACTAACCCTGAAGGTTGCCCAAGTCGAGGGTACATGTGCTCCCCTGATACGGGTAATGACGACATCCGCATTGGCCAGTGAACCACCCGGCAGGGTCTTGGCACCAAACACGATGTAGATCTTGTGATGATCCTTGTGGCCGTTCTGCGCCACGATGATCAGGTCATCACGATTATCGCCATTCACATCACCCACCGCCAGCATTTCGCCTGCACGCTCTCCTGGATCGGTTTGGCTGATATAGCCCTTGACACCATAGTAGAGAGCATCCTGCTTTCCATCTTGCGTACTCACCTGCGCAGGCAATACACCAACGCCTGTACTCGACCCACCAAAGTAGACGAATACCAAACCTTCTTGTCCTGTGCCTCGGGGAGACTGCATCCCCGGAGCCCCCATGACAAGATCAGCAATACCATCTCCGTTGAAATCACCGGATGCTATGCTGGTTCCCAGTTTGCCACCCTGATAGGCTGCGGTGCCGGTAAATAGCGTGTCTGTAATTCCCGGATCACCGATACTGATCGGGGAGACCGCGCTTGCAGAACCACAAGCACCGGCCAGCAAGCTAAAAAGAATAGTACGTTTGAATTTTTTTG
>CAZFXI010000040.1:6614-27681 GCA_964522855.1 uncultured Sedimenticola sp. | reverse complement strand
ATCCACCACACTGCTGATACCGCTGTTGGCCATACCGAAGATATGATTGTCCACAATATGGATATGAAGCACGCCAACAGCCTCTCTGGCCAACTTCTCATCTTTCGGCAAGCCTCCCAGAACAATCCCTGGCCCTGCGCCCCGAGTGATCGTATTGCCAACGATGTCCGCATGACTGGAGCCATCCCATAGCCAGACACCACCTCCGCTCAGACCATTGTTCCGTACAGTGACATCCTGTGCCTGGGCAGAAACCGATGGCAGACCAAACAGCCGGCTGTCAAGGATACTCACGTGATGGCAAGCTCTTAGATAGATTGCCGGACCCTGGGGTGCAGATGCAGCCGCTCGTGAAAACGCATGGTGCGTTGGACCCGTGGCCAGTGGAAGATCCTCCCTGGCCAGGTAGGGTAAATGGCTTTCGATCGCGGGTATTTCATGTCTGCCGGCACCAGGCGGTTCTCGATCAGGAACTCGTATATCGTCGACAGGCCGAAGCGGGTCCGGTCGTTCGATGGGCGGTACCACCTGCCGGCCACGATTGACAAATTCGCAGCTCTCCACGAGCACATCGAAACATTCCTCCATGCCCACCACGCCCTGTCGAGCGGAAGCGCGCATGGCCAGATCCTGGAGATGCACACCCTTTGACTGTTTGATCACGAAGGCTGGCGCTCCGGCACTGGCGGTAATGCGTGCGCGCCGCCCACAGCCTCGGATAGCGATATACGGCAGTTGAATGGACACCGGTTCTTTCAAGGAATAGACGCCAGGAAGAATGCACAGCATACCGCCATGTTCCGGATCCAGCGCATCCACCGCCGCCTGTATACTCTGGAAGTCACCGACGCTGTGCACGCCATCGCCAACGGTGAGGGTGCAGCAGCCTTGCTCTCCCGTGGGCAACTCGGTCAGCGGCGGGAAGGTCTTGCGGCAATCACCCGGTTCGCCCCAAGCATCCAATTTGCGTTCAACGATTGCCAACGGACAATAGCTGTGCACGATGCCGTGCCGAAGCTGGAATTCGGGCTCGTTGGTCGCCGGGTCATCCGGCCAAAGTACATCACCCAAAGCAGTGCGTGCCGGGATGGTCCAGTAATCGCCGGCATGATAGATACCGTCCTTGAAATGCACCTCGACGCCGTCTTCGAGTTCGATCCAGCCATCGTTGTCGAGAGGTATCTCGACGCTTGAAACGCCATCGGATTCCCAGCGGCGTATTTTCGGGTTGCTTGGAAAATCCGCCAGGCTGACGCTCGTCGCGGTGGGGTCATCCGGGTCCAGTATGGTTGTCGCATCGATCGTCAGCACCTTGTCCACGACCCGCTCCAGGCGCACCAGCACGCCTGCCCTGCCCTGCAGATCCCGCGTGTCGTCACTGAGTTCCACCCAGTCGCCGTCGGAAAAGCGCAGCAATTGATCCTTGCCCGCTGCGCTGACGGTGAGATTATTGCCATCCTGTGACTCCCAACGAGTGACGATCGATCCGTTCTCGCGGCTCCACTTGAAAGTGGCTGTGCCGATTCCTCCTCCCGTCTGAATTTCCACCCGATAGAGTTGATTCTCCAAGCGTCGGTAACCGGATTCAGGGGGCACGATACAGGGCGTGTCGCTGTCTTCTCCCTGCGCTGCACGAGCCGCCAGGCGACCCGTACTCTGCGAATCTTCAGGCATCCAGCCTGGACCAAAGTCATGGCAATCGACGGCGTCGCCCGGCTCGCCGACCCGCTCCAGCTTTGCTTGCGCCAGCACCTGGGTGCGGGTCGCAGTATCCGGGCCGCCGAGTGCAACCTCACGGATTTCCTTGTCTTCCAGTGCGGTGATGTGTCGCTCCCAGACGTCCAGATAGGCGAGATAGACGCCAGCCTCGATCTCCGGTACCGGATCGTAGCCGGGCAGATCAGGTTGCGCTGATAGCGAACTCTCCTGCTCGTTCTCCACCAGCAGGCCGTTGACGTAATAACGTCCTGCACCGATACGCAGGTCGTTTCCCGATACGCTTATTGCAAACCCCGCGAGTTCGTTGCCATGGGCATCTTGTCCCTGCGGCCCGCCGCAATAACCGATAACATCCCGGTGGGTAACAGTATCCCGGTAGGCGTCGATATCCAGCTGTTCATTCCAGTCCGCGTCGAGCTGAACGCGTCCCTGCTGCATGCGCACGCCGCTATAATGTTTGGCCCGATTGAATGTATTGCGGGTGAAGTCGCCTTTCATGATTCACCTCCTAGGTGATGAAAAGTATCCCGGCTTCCAATCCGAACGGCAGATACTCGTTCAGTGCGGTTTCCAGGTTGCTTATGCGTTGTGTCTGTTTCAGGTTGTAGTACACGCCCATCTCGGCGCCATCTTCACCGCCGGTTTTGATTTCTTGCGGGCATTGCCGCCCGAGTTGAGCATAGGCCGGGTTTCCATAGGCCTCAGATGTAAATGACGGCCGCAGGCGAGCAAGGATATGCGTCGTTTCTGCTTCGTTGTCCACGCCTTTCAACGCCAGATCCGGCTGACATCGGTAACGCCGGGGTGTGCGGGAACCTTCGACTACATAGCTGAATCGCACGCAGCCGAGCTGTCGCCTTTCCACGCTTACCATCTGCGTAAAGAGCACTTCGCTGGCATCCAACTGGCGCATCTGGGAAGCGCCCAACAGCGTGCTTCGCTCTATCGTCACCCGGTTGCCTGGCGCGGCTATGGCCAAATCGCCCGGGCGGTCGATGATGCTGTCTGCAATAACCAGCTCTGGCACACTTTCCGGCAGTACAATGCCTCCAACAATGCTGTTTCTCACCAAGACATGCAGCCGGTCATTCCCGAGTCCCGGGTTCGCTGATGGATTGACCTGCAGATCACCGATGCCGGGGACCAGCGTACAATGATCGAGGCTCAGGTTGCCGAGTCTTCCTGCCAGCACCCGCACACCGCCTTCGATCAACAGGCCGTTCAACACCAGCTCCCCGCCATCCTCATCAGCAGAGGCAGTTCCACGCACCGACACCCGGCCACGGACATGGGGTCGCAGATTCCTGGGAGACAATTGCCCGTTGACACGTTGCTTCTGGTTGATACTTCCTGGTATATCGACCAGCGGCCAGTCAGCCGACACGATATGTAGCTGGCTGCCAGCCTGCATATGGATGCTTGCGCCAGCGCCGGTCAGGTTCTCAATATAGCTGTCACTGTCCATGATCGCGATGACACCTACCTCGCCGGCAGGTCGTGCATTCCAGGCCTGCACCGCTTCTGTCAATGTGGAGAACAGCAGCTCACCGGAAGCAGGCGTCACGGTCGGATTTCGGGTCACACCGACCTGCCAGGCAACTGCCCTGCTCAGCGTATCGTTCAGTGCATTGCGTCTGTCATAAGGGCCGCCGCCGATATCACTGCTGAAGCCATAGGCATAGCCGACATGCAACTGATTTGGTTCCTTGCCGGCCGGAAAAGCGATACGCCCCAGTTGCGGATCCACACCGGCGCTGATCGGCTGAACGATGTTCTCATCGACATAAACCCCATCAGGCTGCTGGCGGCGCCGAGTGATTGAAATGCTGCCCGGCGGACGGCGCCAGTCACTCAGGTCACAGATCAGGATCTCCTCGAGCGGAACTGCTACGGGTTGATTCCCGGTATCGAACTGTGCATCCACAAACAGCTGCAAAACCGGCGATGCAGCAAAATAGCCTACAGGACTCCTTTCATCGTTCTGGCGCACTCTTCGTAGATCTTCGTGCAATGAGCGGCGGCGCAGTCTGCCGGGTACGTTGATTTCCTCGGCCAGATGCGTTATTTCCGTTTCGGTTTGCGGCCGATTGAACAAGGGCGTATCCAACCCTACCGGATCAAAGGTATAACGTCCTTGCGCCAGCGTGCCTGCCAGATGCGCACGACCACGTGTCACCGCATAAGACTGCAGGCGCCACAGGAACAGTCCCAGACTGGGAATATTGTAACGACCATGAGCAGATGCAATATGTCGCACTTCTGCGCTGTGGGGTATGGCTTCGAACGGTGTTCCCAGCAATTCCAGAGCATTGCCGTCGCGCAGGTCCGGCGTGCGTACATTTTGCAGCCGGATATGATTCATGTGCTGGGTGGTCCCAAGCAACTGAAAGAACTCCACCACCCGCGCCGGCCAGCCTGTCACATCCCGTGCAAGTTGCTCGAGCACCGAAGCCGTGCCCTTGCGGCGTCGGTAACGCAGCGTATTGGCCACATAGGCGCGCTGACTGAAAGAACCTGCGCTGGCAATGGAATGCAGGCCCCGCACACCCAGCAAGTCCGCGATATAGGGGATAGCCCATTCGTCACAGGTTTCGATAAAGCTGTTTTCGTGCAAATCCTCGATGTTGCGTTCCACGGCTTCCAGTTCCGCTTCGACAAGCGCCATCAAGGCGCGCAGCGGCTCACCCTCTGCAGTGTCACGTATCCGGTGGATGGCAGGCAGCAGATGATAGAGACGTTCGCCGTGAGACCAGTTTTTTATCTTGTTCATTGCAGACTCATCTCCGTCAGGCTGATGCCGGCTGCATCGATCAACAACAACTCGGCGGGTTCGAAACCACCATTTACCGCTCGCGCCGATGCCGACGGCAACACGCTGGACAAGTCCTTGCCTTGCTGCTGACCTGCAGCATCCACAAGATAGAGCTTGTCGATGTCTACCGCTTCCACGCCGTCGACGTCGTGAATCAACTCCATGATCTCCGCAGCGGTCACCGGCTGGCCAAAGTCCCGATTGGGGAAAGAAAAAGCTTCGACGAGTACGGACTGGATGGCGGACTGTACGTCCTCCCAACGATGTGCGCTGTTGCGCAACACCCGCGCGTGCAGCTCAAAGGCACGCCGTTCGAAGCTCGCCAGCATCACTTCGCGTAATGGATCACGCGCCTGTTCGATGGCATCACGAAGATTGAGAAACAAGGTGGATGTCTCGGCAATTTCATCGCCACTGGCATCCGCCACGCTGATATGCACCAGTTCCTGTTCGCCATGCCACAAAGGCACCGCAGAGGCTTTACCGATGCCGGCATAGGCGCGAGCAAAGTCTTCGAAATCCTGCAACGAGACAATACGGTCCAGCGTCAACACGGTCAGAGGCGCGTTCTGGCGCGCATCTTCGAGTTTTTCCGGTTCATCGGCTCCGGATGCGGGCAAGGGATTGTTGACATCCTTGATACCGAAGGGGCGTTTCTTCAACAGTATCAGGCTGCCTGCCCTTACCTCACCTTCGAAGCCGATGCCGCTGCGATAACTGGCCGAAACATTCTCCTGCCCGGTCGGTAGTCGTGCACCGGAAACGCCATCGCCGAACTGGACATAGGTATCCCCCGCGTCGGATCGGCGCTGAATATAGACCCTGTCTGTCGGGCCGAGGCCATACAGGGAAGACACCTGGCGCCATTCCACACCGTCTACACGTACAACCAGAGTACTGTCTGCCCCACTGGGCGCCGCAGAAGAAACATGGGTCAAAGGCGGTTTTCGCAGTTTGAATCGCTGGAAAGCCTGCGCGCCGTCACCACTGCCGAGCACTTCGTCAGCGACCGTCTCACCATGAGTGGCGGGCACTACGTTCAGATACATCTCCACCGTATCACGCTGATACCTGGCCCGCAGGCGTCTATTGAATTTCAATTGCGTGGCGCCTGCCGAAGCGATACTCACTAGCTCTGTGTTCTGTATCCCCCCGGTCGTGATACCTTGAACGATCAGCCACGCATCTTTCGGAGGCGATGGCGCCAGATTCTTGTCCAGATTCACCTGCAATCCGGCGACCGGCGTAAGAATATCCTTGGTCGCGAGTGTCAGCTTCTCTCCTGCAGCATACACCTTGGTCCTTCGAACCTTGTCTTTGAACGGATCCAGGGTTGGACCATCCAGTGTCAGGCGGCTTACTTCACCCGACAGGAGATACTCGGCGCGCGATTCCTCGGATACCTGTACAACATGAAACAACTCCTTGTTGCCCCCTGCCTCAAGATAAGCCCAGCTATCCGGGCCAATACTGTCGTAACGAGCGTCCAGATCCACACGACAGCCATCGCTGACATACACCGGCCGATAGCTGGTTACAGGCTCTGAGGTTCGACCGAGCGCCTGATCAATTGCGAGCTCCACTGCATTGTTGATCTGGGCTACGCCTTCATGGACAGAAGGCCCCATCAGCACCAATGGCAGCAGACCTGGTCCCAGTGCTGCTGCTGCGACGGGTAAACCCACCGTTCCCCCGACCACTGCCGCAGCACCGCCAGCACCCAGTGCAGATATACCGATCACGGCACCCAGGGCCAGTTGATCCTCGTCGTCAAGATTCCGTAATTCGGCAGGCAATCGATTGTTGAGTCTGTCGATCGTTCCCGGAATATCATTCAGATCTATCTCATTTACGCTGACTTCTGAAAACAATGTTTGCGGGGAATGCAGTAATGCGCCGTAACGGGCAATCTTGGTAGTGAATCTGGCTACTGTGGCAACCTGCTCAGGTGTCGGATCCAGCAGCATCTCAGTTTCGATCACACTGCGCAGCAATTGGGACAGGACGCTTGCAGCCCCGGCCGACGCTACCGCATCCGCGCTTGCTGCCGCGTGCTGAAAAGCCCCGGATACAGCCGTTTGCACTTCTTCAAGGATTTCAACGGGCAGCAAGAGCGGATTAGCCAAACGAATCTTGTTCAATTCACCACTGATCATCAATAGACGATCGTCCAGATTTCCTGGAAGACTAAATTTAAGGCTAGTCACGTTATTCATATCACCAACCAAAGCATCCATAGCTGCATTGATATCTTTGGCAATATCTACAATAGCCGTAAAAAAGTTATCTGATTCGTTAAGATCTGCCCAATCTATATCCGGAGGTTGCAATCCAATTGAAGAAAGCAGGTCTGTGACAATACCCATAATTTCGTGAGCAATAACATAAAGCGGCGACCCGGATATATCGCTTCCATCATCCCCATTGGGGAACAAGTCCTGGACAGTCTTCAATTGAGTCTTTATCACTTTGGAAAGCTCTGTGGCAGTGGTGGCAATGCCGCTGCCTACAGATATCAACACCTCCGGTACAGACGCAACGGCAGCTTGGGTCAGCATTTCTGCCTGAATACTGGCAGCTTCGATGGCAGCATCCGCCACCTGCCGTGCGGTGACCTGGATCGGTAGAGTATCCGTATTGAAGGCGTCCGGTATTTCACCTGGCGCACAGATGGAAAAACGCGGCCACTCTCCATTATCGAAAGCAGGCAGTTCATCTACCGAAGCCAGGTTCAGATAATCCGCTCGCACCTGTTTGGACAGCCCGTTCCAGTCCGGCGCATTGTGCCCGAAGCTCGACGCCCGCTGGCGCATGGCCAGGATATCGAAATCTCCTGACAACTCACGTAACCCTTTGGTCACTTTCACGCGAGCACGCTGTTTCTCTGCTTCTGTTTTGACCTCCAGAACACGCCGCATGTCCCAGTCTTTGCTCTTGTGATCTGCACTCTTGGCGGTGCCGATCAGCAGCAGACGATCGCCGGCTTTGAGGTTGTTGTCCACGCCAGTGAAAAAAAGATGTCGAGTGTTTTTGTGGATAACCTGCTTTTCGGTGAGTCGTGGCAACAAGCGGTTCCAGTTCATATGGGCGATGAAGTCGTCACCCGTCTCGAAGATCTGTGGCAGCTCATCCTCCTTCATCGGGATACTTTGCACCTGGGTACCTGTCCTGACGGTGGTTTCCTCGGGCGTACTGTCGCCTTCATCCACATTGAAAGCCAACCAGGTGCTGGCAGACACACCAGGGCTCAATTCATAGCCGATGGTTCTCGCCAGTTCCAGCACGGATCGTCGCTCGGTAGCGGTGCGCAGCCAGGCTTCGTTGGCAATGCGCTCCTGATAGAAGGTCAAGACATCGGCAACCGTGGACCAGGCGTCGAGGAATGCAATGGCAGGATCATCCTTGTCCCGTGTGGTCAGGTGCGAGAGGGACTGCTGCTTGGCATGATCACCATCTGGCACTGTCCAGCGTGGCAGCCGACTGAGCATACGCCGCTGGAAGCGGGAATGGGTTGCGAGACGGAAAGCGATCTGAGGCTGACCAGGGCGATTGTAGATTGGGTATTCGGGCAAATCCGGTTCGCAACAACCGCAGTCATCCAATTTCCTGACACTATTTTCTGCATCATTGCACGGCATCATGAACCTCCCTGCATGACGAAATCCAACCTGCCGTGTTCCGGCTGGTTTGGATCATTGTCCAGACGGGCAATTTCCAGTCTGTCCATTTCGATCAGGCCTGCATCCGCCTCTCCGTGATAGAGATCTCCCCAACGGCGAAAGCGCTTCGGACTCGCCGGAGATTCCATGGCGTCCACCCATTGCACACCGGGTACGGCCATCGCTGTGGCAACGACCTGACTGAGATACACGGGCTGGCCAAAGCTGAAATTGTCGGGGTGAAAAAAGCCGCGCCGGCCATCCGGTAGATCGTGGCGACTGAAGATATCCAGCAATGCAGCCTTGACCTGATCACGGAAATAGCCGGGTTTGACACACACTGTCAGTACAATCTGCAGAGAAACAAAATGCGGCCCATCAACTTCCAGGTCGTGACCTGCGAGACGGAAGCGTTCCAGAAAGGCACGCAGTTCCGTTTCAAAGCCTGCATCCACGGACAGACCACCCTTGCGATCGATGGTGACGAACATGGTGTGCCAACTGCCTGTCCAGCGCCGGGTGGCCATCGCTTTGTGCACCTGTGGATGGCGCTCGGCCATGCTGGCGTAGTCCTCTTCGGTGACTGCTCTTTGCTGGGTGCGAAAAGCCTGGGGGGCGTATTGGCGTACCGCCTCCAGCGTTTCCGCATCGACGCCGCCCTGTGCGGGCAACGGATTCGACACGGTCGTTATGCCAGCCACTTCAGTCACAATATGCCGTATGGATTCTGCGCCCACGTTGCCAGACCTGCCGTTACCGATGCGGTAGCGTGGCGTCAGTCCCTCCACAGGCGCCTGGCGGCCATAGATCTGACCATCACCGAATCGCAGTTGAGCGTGCCCGTCATTGGCCATCTCGACAACAAACTCCCTCGCAAATCGGTCGCTGGCGAGGAGGTCACGCCTCACTTGCCATCGATCGCCATTTTCCTTGAGTTCAACCGCCGTCAGGGCCTGACGTGGATCCTGCGCCAGCATGGTCACGGCCGCCTGCCCAAGGGCTTTTCGGTGATCGTAGGCCATCCTTTGCGTGATGCCGGCATGCTCGAGATGTGGTCGGTAACGCAGGTGACCAGTAGCGCTGGGAAGCGCTTTTTCCCGGGTCAGGGTCAAGCCGTGATCTACCAGTGCCACATTGCCATGGACGAGACTCAGGTTCTGTTTTGTCTGATCTTCGATGATCGTGGAAATACACAGCGGAAATGGCAAGGCATCTTGTTCCTCCCATTCGATCTGGACGATCAGCCGGGGTTCTTGATCCGGTCGGTCGAACAGCGGATCGGTAAGCGCGGGCCCTGGGCTGCGCCCACCCTCTTCATCGATCACAGATTCTGGAGTAACCTTGGTCAGGCGAACCGCATGCCGCCGCCTCTGGTCGGCGTCCTGAGAAAGCCCGGTTCCCGGATCGGCTTCCTCCACAAGAACAAGCACGTCACCCGGCCGCAGGCGCAGACGATCTTCCACGTGATCCTGCAATGTCGCGGAGGTCGCACCAGTGGGCAGGCAACACTGCTCGTCCCCCCAGGTGTAAAAATCGATGCGGTTGTGCGCCTGATACAAGTACAGATCATGCATCAGTTCGAAAACCGTACTGTCGTGTATGCCCAGTACACGATTCAACTCCAGTGGAGCGAGGATTGTGGCCTCGGCTATTTGCGTCAGCAAACGGGTGGGCTCATCACTGAGCGGGTCTATCGCCGACAACAGCGCGCCATCGCCACCGGCATCCACTTCAAGAACAACCCAGGTGCGCGCATTGCAGCCATCGTGCATGGGATAATCCAGCAGGCGGGCATGACGGCGTACCGAGATGCGCTTGCGGGCAGTGCCCAGGTAGGCTTCGGTCGCAGCGGCATCCTGAAAATAGCTCAGGTAATCCCCTGCATAGGCCAGCACTTCCACCATGGCGATGCCTACATCGGCTGCGCTGCGTTCTTGCCAGTCTGGCATGATCACCGACAGACGATCGAGAATCAGCCGGCGGAAACTCGCGTAGTCTTTCGCCAGGTAGTCGATTGCCGGCTCATCGGCGATTTCCGGCGGGCAGTCTTCATCGGTTTGACAATCGAAATCGCTGGGGCACTCTACCTTGAAGGAAAAATCCACCTCAGACAGCATCAGATCGAACCCTGCGGGTGGCGCATCCTGGGTCGGCGACGTCACCAGCCGAAAACGGTAAGTGGAATAGTCACCCGTGGTGTCGGTGCGCACCACCAGAAGCTGATCAGGATCATCTTTCCCGAGCAGAAAGTCACGCTCGGAAGCATTGATCAAACCCTCGGCGAGCATAGTATCTGCAGCCGCTGCCACCCCTGCCCATTCGACATGGATCTTGCTCACCCGCACACCGCCCTCGATGCAGATATTTGCCGCGCTCAAATCCCCCGACAGCGGCTTCAGGAAGCGTACCAGCAGCGTCTGCTGGCGCGGCGTGTCGATCTGCGGTGGTATCAGCGCATCGCGATCCAGCACTTCCAGATAGTCGATGCCGTTCATGTCAGGATGGCCCAGTACTTCTTGGCGTCGGCGCTTGTTCTTGCAGGAGTAGCGATGGCCCATGGCGTTCACACCTGCCTGTTGAAGCGGGCGATGGCGCGCTGCTGGCTGCGCCGGATGATGTACTGCACGGCAATGCGTAATTCTGACTCGTCATTTTCCACGCTCACCGATTCAACCTGAATCAGCTCACCCAACCATTGCTGCAATGCACCGTGTATGCTGAATTCGGTGGCTGCGGCCAGTTCCGGGCTGTTGGGTGCGAACACCAGCTGCATGACTCCGGAACCGAATTCCGGCCGGTTGACGCGTTCACCGGGTGAGGTAAACAGCAACTGTTCGATCATCTCGCGGATGTGTTCGTCATCGCTGCTGTGGGCGATACGCCCGCGTCCATCGACACGCAACGGGTAGTGGATATTCATCTCATGTCCCCCTCACCCGCACTTGTGTGCTGAGTATATTCAAGGGCACAGCATTGGGTACGGTGAGCGCCTGACTGTCCTGCAGCAACAGCGGCATCCCGCTAGCTCTTACCCGGGTAGCGGCGCTGACCCAGTTTGCCGTAACGCAAGGCAAGGGATTGCCCGCTGGTGTCACGAAAGGACAACCTGCGACCAGATAGGGATTTGGCTGAGTCACCACCGCTTGCCCACCGACCTTTACCCTGGGGAAAGGCGCACTGGGTTGCGCCTGGCCGCCATGGCTGCATTGCACCGTTGCCCCGACATGCAACAGGAAACCAGGCATCAGGTCACCTCCAGAGCGCCGTCGTTGACAGACACCTGTGGGCCGGTGAGCTGAATCTTGCCGCCCAGACCATTGTCGATCGCTATCCCGGATGCGGTGATCTCGATTTTCGCGCCTGTGGTCAGCTCGATCGTCATCCCGCCGGCACCAGGTATGTCATTGATGGTGATGGTCGCGGTATCGGTTTTGAACACCTTCATCTGTTCGATAGCGGGTGTTACCGGCACCTCGCCCAGCCCCCAGAAACAACCGCTCCAGATGGGATAATCCGGGTCGCCACCCTCGAACTCCACCCATACGTTCGCGCCCGTGGGGGGCAAGGTAAACAAGCCCACGCCCGGCCCGGCAAAAGGCACGCAGGGCATGGCCCAGCTCAGGCTGCCTTCACCGAGTACCGCCGGCGCACTGACCTGCAGGCGCCCCTGTTGCTGGGGATCGACGTTGTTCTCCACCTTGCCGCGGTATTTGCCGAAAAACTGGCTCATGGCACCACCACCGGCGAGATTGCGCCCAGCCCGTCGCGGCGAAGCGTGAAATTCTGTTTGTACTCGCCCCGGCGGATATTGTGGCTTACCCGCTGCACGTAATAGAACCCGTCATAGCTGTAGCCGGCGCCACGTACACCGACCAGCGCCCGTGGCTTCAACAAGCCCTGATAACGCGAGGCGTCCAGCTCGCCTGACGCCTCGATGGTGCGGTCGGTAGATGCGTCGGTTTCCGCCTGCACCTGCGCAAATGCCTGCACGGTATTGCGGCCGGACTGACGGAACTGCCGGCGACGCGTACAGGACTGGGTGGCCCACGCCGGCTGGCTGGCCAGGGGAATGCGTGTGCTGGTCATGCTCTGCACCGGCATGGTCTGATCGGTATTGCGATCCTGCACCTGCCCCTCGACAAAGGCCGGCGCCAGACCGTCGTAACGGAAATTGGGAATCTCCGCATTGCTATCCGGCCCCATATTGATCGAGATAGCCCGCTGGGGAATGCCAACGCGAACCGGGGGTCCCCAATAGGCGGTATTCGTCAACAGCGCCGGCCCGGGAGATACATAAAAGACGTAACCGAAGCGTTCGGCCATCTGTTGCAGGTATGCCAGATCGGTGCCCTGCTGTACCGGCGTGCGCTCAGTGGGCAAGGGGATATCCAGTGTCGGGGGCGGTATGACCATCGGCACCAGCCCGTATTGCGCATAACTGGCGATAAGCTTCAGCGCAATCGCCATTTCGGGCTGTGCTGGATGCTCCGCCGACTGTTCCTCCATGTCCATCATCACGCTCACATCCTCACCGGTGATGGTCAAACGTGCCGCTCCCGGCTCGTTTCCCGGCGAAAATTGTTGATCCGTGATAATGCCGTCCATCAAGACTTCCGGCACTGCATTGAAAGTGACAATCAATACCACCCGGTTGCAGGGGCGCAATACTGGATTGGCCAACAAGGGATAGTCGAGCACGTCATTGCGCCCGCGGCCCATGGCGAAAGTGATCTGGAAACCGGAGCGACCTTCATCACTGTGGGTCACCTCGATGCTTTCCAGGGCTTCGGCCATGTCAGGGGACGCCGGCAGTGGCACACTGGCGCCAACCATCAAGGTCAGATGCGTGCCCAGCAGGCTCATGATTCCACCTGGGGAACCGGGACGCGTATCAGGGAGCCGGGTTCGATGGTCAGATCGAAGGGGTTCATGGCATTGTTGGCATCCGCCACTCGCCAGAATTGCTGGGGATCACCCAGAGAGCGTGCCGTGATCAGATCGGGGCGGTCACCGTCGGTGATGGTTACCTCGACCAACAGAGGCATATCATCTCCCTGGGGCAGAAAGCGGCGCTTCACATAGCGCAGCACACGACCATCCACAGCGGTAACGGTTGCTGTTTCAAGGTTGAAGTAACGACTGCCAGGCTCGAACATGATTTTACCCCGAGGTCACGTCGAAGGATGCCGACGCCGATGATGAGATATTGCCCACGCTGCCGATGGTCGCCATTACCTCCTTGACCACCTGATGCGCCAGAAACAGGTGATAGCCGGGATGGGTCACAGAAAAATCGTTGTAGCTGAGCACATTCATCGACAGATTCAGGTTGGCCACGATGGGATTCAGATCCGGGTCATGCTGCACCTCATTGATGGTAAAACCGGTGATGCGCACCGGCAGCACCCGCTTCACACCCCAGATGAACAGGGTCATCGGCGCCTCCGGCTGCAGCACTTCAATGGTTCCGGCCAGCAGCAGGGCTGTGTTTGCAATCACCGCCGCGCTCTTGGGATAGAGCAGCATCTCCAGTGCAGAAAGCTGGGGGTAGACCCCCATATCGGCGGCAACAGGATCTGAACGCTCCAGCTGGTCGGCTGCATCCAGCTCCAGCTCGCTGATGGTAATGGTCTCGGTCGGCGGACCGGCCAGCCGCAGCACCTCGCCCTTCGCGCTGTCCTGCCCTGCGGTGCGCGCCTGCAGCTGGCGCGACAACTGGCTGGGGTTGTACTGAAAAATAATCACGCTCGCCAAAGGATTCAGCGGATCGATGCCTATGATGGCGCCTTTGGTCAGGCGGGGTGAATTGGGAAAGGTGGTCATCGGCTAAGCTCCTCATTCACGCGGCGGGCAACAGCGTCAGGCTCCAGTGATTCAGCTTGCCCTGATCTGCGCCCGCGTGATCGGAGACTTTCAGCTTCCAGTCACCCTGAATCGATTCGCCACGAATAGCCTGCAAAGCGGTGGTATTGTTGAAAGTATGTGTTCTGATGATGTTGTGCGCCGATCCTCCAGTACGGTTGTGCAGCACCACTGCGGTGTTGGCGGGAGAAAGCAACTCAACCACCAGGTCACCGATATAGGTGTGCGTGATATCCAGTTCGACGGCGATGCCATCGAGCTGCCCGGCCTGGGCTACCGTGAGACTGCGCTCGATACCCTGCTGCACGTTGTCCGGGATGGTGACACCTGGGCTTTCTTCCAGAAACAGCGAATTGTCCACGCGCCCATGAATCTCCAGCGACCAGCGTTTCAGCCGTCCCCGATCTGCGTTGGCCAAGTCCTGGACCTGCAGCACCCAATCGCCACTCACCGGTTGATCCGCGAGCACACTCAACCCCGGCACGGTGGAGGTATCGAACCGGGCAAGAAGATCGTTGGTACTGCCGCCAGACCGATCATGCAACACCACGGATGTGCCGGTGGGTGATACCAGCGTGACACGCAGGTCGCCAATATAGGTGTGGGTAATATCGACATCGACCTTCACCGTGCTGATGATGAAATCATCCTGACTGATGAGCTTGTCTTTGATTCCCCGTGTATTGTTATCAGGGATGCTCTTGTCCGGCGCAGACTCGGCTTGAAACAGTCTATCCCCTGCTGGCTGTATCCTGCGCAAAGCTTCCGATACAGCAGCCTCGGCATCTACCTTTCCATGGCCAAACCAGGGACTCCACAGCCCTTCTGTATCTCCATTGTCAATGAACGTGCCACTGTCGAAGGGAGCGATGGGGGACACATCCCAACTCGTATCCGTATCGAAACTCGCAGGTGGCGTTTTGGGATAGCCGGTGAAGTCCAGATCCTGTGAAGCGGTTTCCTTCATCAGTGAAATCACATCCAGGGCGCTCAGTTCCTGATTGGCTGACAGCACCAGGGCGGCGATTCCGGCCACTAATGGCGTCGCGCTGGAGGTGCCGCCAAAATCTTCTCTCACCCCCCCTGCTTCGCCCGTGGTGGTGGTTATACCCAGTCCCCTCACGATCATCCGGTAGTAGGCGTGACTGTTGCTGCTCGGGGCGCAGAGTGAGATACCCGGGCCATAGTTGGAATAATGGCTGCGCCTGGCGGTGCTGGCCAAAGCGGCAATGTGCATCACACCTGGTACGCCCACCAGATTGTTCTCGAAGGTACGCGCTGTGTTGACGCCCACCCAAACCAGTGCCCCGCCCCGCACTTCCACCCCGTGATCATAGGGTACGTCCTGATCCGCGACATGGTTGATGAGGCAGTTTTCATTTCCAGCGGCCCACAGGAAGACGATTCCCTTGCCGCGACGACCACCCGTCAGCGCCAGGCTGCGTATGCGTTCGACCACAGGCATCGCCCACAAGCTGATGGGCACCCCACCCCAGGAATTGGACATCACATCCGCCTTGTCCGCGATATAGTCGAGCACGGTGAGCAACTTGGAGTCGCTGATGAACAGCGAGGGCCCTGACGATTCCCATTGAATGGGCAACAATTGACAGCCAGGAGCCGCTCCGACCGTCAATACCGCATCGGTTTCGCCTGCAATAACGCCACAGCAGGCGGTGCCATGATTGGAACCTGCCTTGTACATCTGATCCGGGCTGGCATCGATATCCACGGAAGTCACGAGACGTTGACCACGGAGATAAGCCCAGCCAGCAAACTTCTGCGGTGAATCGAAATCACGATGATCGAGCTTGCAGCCATCATCTGAAACCGCTACCACGACGGATTCGTTACCAAACCCGTCGAGCAGGCGCCAGGCATCCTCACACAAGGTGCTGGAACGGCTGTCGTAATCAGGATCGACGAAGTTGGTGTGCAGATGCCATTGCCTGGCGTAGTCGGGATCGGTGGGGCGCGAGAACTGGTAGGTACTCATGCGCTGATTCAGGTCATGCTCTGCCAGTTCGACCATGGGCTCGTCTTCCATCAGCTTGACTACCAGTTTGACCGGATTCATTCCGGTGTGATTGGTCAGCTGAAACAGATAATTTCGATCATTGTAGGCCGCCTGATTGACCAAGCCGTAGCGGCCGGTAAATTCATCCACTTCCTGATCCGTGGGCGCTTCCTTGAATGTCACGAAGATACGATCGGTTATCAGGAATTCCTTGCCCGACTCAGCCTCGTAATAGGCATGATGGGTCGGCGCGATACTGCGGCTCCTTTCCATCAGCGAATCCAGCTGATCTTTGCTGGTCTTGATCCGGGTCGATGCAGAAGATACCTGCTCCGCCGTTACGATGGCAGAATCATCCAGACGTTCCGGCAGGGCGCGGACGACCATTTGATCCGGACTCTTCTTGAGCTTGATCTTCCTGCCGCCCCGATAAGTATAAGTTACTGTTTGATCATTCATTGTCCTGCTCCTGTTCGCTCCCGATTTAACATGGCGGAAACACTGCTTTGGTAATGAGTGGCACTCATTTGATTCCTAACTATTCACGCCTTGTCGTCTCATTATTCATATTCGGGTACCAGTGCACCAGAAAGGTACCAGCATAAGGAGTTGGGCAAAGTGGGCGGCAGTTATTCCTGTCTCCGGCAGGGGGGGTACCGCCTGTTGGCCACCCCCTATATCCAGCCTCCGCCCATGCAACTGATTCTCTATAGTTACCTGAGTCGCTCTTATATAGGGAAATCAAATCAACCATTGCAGAGCGTGTAAATCTTGCATAGCCAGTATTTATCAATGGTATTCCAAGATAGTAGTCAGCACACAATTTACACATTTTTCCAAATATTACGTAATTGGCAGAACCAGCGTAGTAGCAATCCTGCTCCACCTGAACTGAAGATCCACAAGGAGGACTGCCGCCGACAGTAGCGCACACCGGACGATAACTTTGATGAATCCAAGCATTGTTGTGTAACTCGACAATATCCCATGCAGTTGGACCGTCTACGTAGCTATCAAGGGCGTCACAAGCATTTTCTTTTTGATCGAAATTCCATCGGGAAAATGAATTGTTAGTTAGGGTAATACTGTCTTGAATCTGAGAGGTGACATTAGGACCGCATACATAATCAGGGCGAGACACCTGAATACGCTCTTCTCCAAAATCAATAGTTGTAGATGTAACACGGAGCACTACCGAACGATTCCATGATCTCCACTCCTCTGTCGCATTCCCTGCGACGCAATCGGAAAGAGGCGCACCAACAATTCTGTCGACTTTTGCTCTTGCAGACCTCCTCAATGAATAGAACACGGCGTCTGCACGCCTTTGACGGATCTGTTTGTTGCGTTCCACTCCTCCTTCGCAGTCACTGAATCCAAGTATTTCCCAACGAGAATTATCAGCCGCGATTTGATCATTGATTCGTAACCACGTTGGATTTCTACTAAGATCAACAGCACTGCTGGAGCCTATTTTGAAGCTACCAATGAACAAACCAGACTCTGGACTATCAAGTGTGCCCACTTGTACTATACTTGCACGTGCACGAGCTAGTTCACCCGTTTCACGCGGGGGGCAATTATTGTCACTTCCACAATAATTCCACGACCTCAATAGTATTGAGGGGGAAAGTATCGTCGCTTGAACATCAGTTCCTCTTTGTTGTATGACATGGGTCAATTCATGAGCAAGTAAATGCTGCCCCTCCTGTGTCTGCGGTGAATATCTTCCTTCAGAAAACACTACATCTTGCCCAACTGTATATGCATGTGCATTCACATCCCGCGCAGATTGAGCTGCCATTGCACCTGCATGTACACGAACCTGAGAAAAGTCATGACCGAAACGTCGCTCCATATCTTGTCTGACAACTGACATCAACTGTTTTCCAGACCCTGATAGAACACGTTCTACGCTGGCAGGTACGGTGTCCTCCCCACTTGGGGCAGATGAAATTCTTTGTATGCCCAACGGCGCCCTAGTCATGCTCGAACTTGCAGGCATCGCCATTACCTGATCAGCAACCCGATCAGCTTCATGTTCCAAAGGATCATTCACCGCGCCGATGCGTAGTTTTGTTTGTAGTTGTCCGCTACTCTTCAGGCGCTTGCGAGCACATGACGTGCAGGTGCCTCCTGGTCCAGCTGAGCCGCCACACGCGCATTTACGCTGCAATACACCACGCTGTGTCGGCGCGACGCTGCCTGGGGAATCGGCTTTTTCCCTGGCGGTTGCTTGCATGCTCATGGTTGAAAACTCCTGTAGATGCTTTGCGATATCTGCTTGCCGACCATGGATGCCCCGGCATTTGCTGACATGCTGATGCTGCCACCATCGAGCCGGTTCATTTGCCCGCCGCGCCTGATGGATGATGGCAGGCCCTTCTCGCTGAACAGCCGGCCAAGCGAATGTTGGACTGCTGCACCAAGTTCGGCACGATCCAGGTGCTCGAATCCATGCAGGATCAGCTCGTCTATATGCACATGCAGATCAAAGGCAGGGCTAGTTTTCATAATGACCTCCTGTCATACCCAACTCGGTCAACGGTCTTTCGAGCTTTGTGTATTCAAGACGCGCAGATTCGATGACATGTTGCATGCAGACAGCCTGTTCACTTTCGGCCGCGATGAATGCGGCATTCAACGCGATATTGCGGATGTGGCCGCCGGCGATGTTGAGTTGCGCAAGGCGTGACCAGTCCAGGTTGTCGGTCGGCGTTGCGACTGGGTAGATGCGCTGCCAGATAGCCTCACGCTGATCCCTGTCAGGGAACGGAAATTGGACCACGAAACGTAGCCGCCGCAGAAAGGCATCGTCCAACGCATTCTTGAGATTTGTCGTCAGGATCGCCAGACCACGATAGGATTCCATACGTTGCAACAGGTAACTGACCTCGATATTGGCGTAACGGTCGTGGCTGTCCTTTACTTCACTGCGCTTGCCGAACAGGGCATCGGCTTCGTCGAACAACAGGATGGCGCCACCGGCCTCGGCTGCGTCGAAGACCCGGCGCAGGTTCTTTTCTGTTTCGCCGATGTATTTGCTCACGACCTGACTGAGGTCGATGCGATAGATATCAAGACGTAGTTCGTTTGCCAGCACTTCGGCAGCCATCGTCTTGCCGGTGCCGCTGGCGCCGGTGAACAAGGCGGCGATGCCCAGCCCCTGGCTGGTCCTGGTGGCGAAACCCCAGTCGTCATGTACTCTGGTGCGCTGGCGCACATGCATGGCTATGGCGCGCAGGGTGCGCAACTGGGCATCGGGTAGCACCAGTTCGTTCCAGGTAGCTACCGGCCGGATGCGTTGCGCGAGATCCTGCAATCCTGGCCGCGCGGTACGCCGGCACGAGTCCCACAAACTGGCTTCGAGATCCTTTCCGCCGGCGGCTTGATCGAAAGCGCCTGCACAGGCCGCGCGAATACCTGCCGGACCAAGATCAAATTGGGATACCAATTGCGACAATTGGCCGTTCATCTTTTCGGCGGCGCTTCCCAGGGATTGCTTCCACAGCCGGTATTGTTCTTCGCGACCAGGTTTGCCAATCTCATGAATGATCGATATGCGCTGCCCTGTGCTGCGGCGTTCCAGGCTGGAGATAAACAGGAATCCACCGGACCGGCTTGTAAAACGCCGGATCAGCGCCTCGCGTTGAGCATCGGATGAATCACTGTTCTCACATTCCAGCATCAATGCGCCATTGCTCAATATCGCTTCGCGTTGCCATAGCCGGATCAGGACATCCAGGTCCTGCGGTGTACCGGACAGCACTTCGGCGGGCATCTCATACAGGTTCAGTCCCATACTTACCGCCACCTCGCTGGCGATTGCGCGTTTGATCTCTGCGTCTGACCCACAAAGCTGCATTACCGGCATCGTGCTGTGCTCTAGCGCCCAGGTTGTTGCGATATCCTCTGCCACTGCCACATGCGATGGCGCGATGATTCCTGCGTCTGCAATCAACGGCTGCACATAAGCTTCCAGTTGCTCATCGAGATAATGCACACCCGCGAGAAAATGCAGTATGCGTTCGTCGATGCGCAAGGGACTATCGATCAGGCTCCTGCCGGAACCCACCTCGATCATCCGCCAATAGCGCAATGGCGCGCCTGGTGTCAGTGCACTCCAATGCGCGTCGGGCAAGGCTGCCAACGCCAAGCCAAAATCCGGGCGCTCCCTTGAGGTTTCGCCATGGGCCCTGGCGATCAATGTGGGAAATTGACCATCCAGCTCCATGCCTGCGCATAGCAGCAGGACATCACGCTCGAAAGAGGTCAAGCCGAACTGTTGGCACAAGGCGCCCAACGCAAATTCCCCCGAAGCCACAACGCTGGTCACCCTCGACGTTTCACCCGAGCAATGCGTTTCCAGGGATTCACGCACGCGGTCCAACGCGGACATCAGATCACGCTGATTGGATTCCGCCCAATCGAGCTCTGAATTGATCTGCGCGAAGTTCATGGGATCGTCACCTGCGGGGCGGTGTACTGGTTGAACGTCGGGCTGTTGCTGTCTTCATCGACCCGCAGCAAAGTCTCTGCCCCGTCGACCAGGACACGGAGCAAATAATCACCGGCAGCCACATTCGGGATTTCGAATTCCACGCTGTCTGCAGTATTGGTACGCGATTGCGCGGAAAACACGTAGGACTGAGCGGCGCCAACAGCATTCAGATAGAGCTGCACCTGTTGACCAGCCTCGATGTCCGGCAGTAACCCCACCGAAATCCGCCTCGGCGGTCCGCTGAGAATATCGATGTCATCAGCACCACCATCCCGGGCGATCGCCGGGCGCAGCACCATCGCTACCGTATTGCTGTCCGTACCATCAAGATAACGGATACGCACACCTTGCACGCCGGCTCGCAGCGACAGATCGTTCAACGGTACTTGAACCTCTTGATCGGAAACCTGCTGAGGCGCTATGTCCGCATCACCGATGCGTATCGCAGCGACTGCAGCTCCGAGCCCCACGCCACGTAGCACCAGGGTGCCGCCAAA
>CAZFXI010000040.1:3792-6514 GCA_964522855.1 uncultured Sedimenticola sp. | reverse complement strand
GGGTTTGTATGCTTTGGTTTCGGGCACAACAGGCGTTGGCGCAGGAGAAGCTACCCTGGCGCGAATTTCAATGCGCCCGATACTGACGTGAACCTTGGGCGCAGTGACCGGACCGTGCTGCTCTGTCGCTGGTGATGGAGAGAGCTCTGCCAATTGTCGTTCGTAGGGTGCTGATGGTCGTGACCGGTGTTGTGTGTCTGTCTGTTTCACCAAAGACGGTGTCAGCAATCGATTGGAAGGACCAGAATTGATTGGTTCGTCTGTTTCTGGAGTCTCCAATGTAAACGGGTTTTTCGGCGCCTTATGCACATCGATTCGCTGTTGTGGCTGGAATACTGTCGAGACTTCTGCGGACTGTTGCGCATTTGACGTCTCCTCTTCTCTTGCCATCGTCCGGCGAGGTCGGTGTTGGTAACGAGGTCGCGCGTCTTCAAATACCGTATCTGGAGATCCGGACAGTTTCCCGGGAGATTCTTTGGCGAGACGCTCATTGGGAAGTTCACGGCGAACATGGTCCTCGGTGCGAGGTTGTTCTGAATCACGAGGCTGGCGTGTTGACTCTCGAGCAGATTCTGCATGAAACGTCTGTTCAGCATTACCCTTGCCCTCGCCATGAGTCTGTGGAGCTGATTCCGTTACCGGTACCCTTTCTTCCTCGCTCATTGCTGGAACCGGGTGTTCAAAGGTGCTGCCGATATGAGGTTTCGGCACATCGATTACACCGCGTTCCTTGCGTAACAGCGCTGTGAGGTAGCTGCTCATGTACCCAAAAGCTCCAGATAAGCCCGTCTACGCCAGGGGCTCATCAGAAGAATATCCTTTTCTGACCATCCATAGGCAGACGCAAGGTAATGCACATCCCGCAGCAATTGTCCCGCCCAGGCATTCAGCTCCCGTAGGAAGAAGTCCAGAATATCGAACGGGAGTTGCCATTGATAACCGCAATTCGGGCAATCCAGCATCAGCATCGGGTTGGCATGCGGATCGGCAGCCTCCATCGCTTGCTCTACGGCAACTGTTATTTCCTCAGGCAATTGCGCCCAATCGATACTATCGCCGGTTTCTGTTTGTATCTCTTCGATACAGCGTTCCAGCAGCGCGCCATGAGCACTTTCCAGATCCGGCAGTCGGGACACCGACAGCAGATCCACGCTGGTGGGCAATCTGTAATGCAAATGATAGCCGAATATGCGTAGCTCACCCTGCGATACCTTGTTCTCGCTTTCCTCGAACAGCACGCGGCTGTCCAGTTCGAACTCCAGTGCGTCGTGACAGGCGGGACATTCGATAACTGTTTCCAGGCCACGACCGAACATGCGTTCGCGCAGACCGGCCAGCAGAGCATCGCGTTCACCAATCGGCAGAAATTGCAGTTTGTCCGGATCCTCACCCGGCGAAACCAGCGCCAACAATGTCAGCGCCTTGTCGCTAGGCGAGCGCCCCCTGCTCTGTTCCAGTGTATCGAGCAATGCGCATGTGGAAGGCAGGTTCACAATATTCCCTCATCAAGCCGGTTCAGAGAAACTGGGCTCTGTCGGCTCGACGACTTCATAGTCCCGTTCCCAGCCCTCGTTTTCCAGCTTCAAAGTCTGTATCGCCACCGCATTGCCGGAGGCATCCAGTTCGGGTATGGATTGGTATTCCGACACCCAGCATCGATAGACTCTGTACGCCAACACAAGTTGGCCCGCCTCGTTGTATACCTCGATGATGATGTCCTTGCGGAAGTCCGCCAGCGACACCTCGCTGCCCAAACCCGAGCCGAAGTTCCATACCTTGTTCGCCCATTTCTCGAACTCGGTATCGTGAGTCACGCCACGCTCCAACGTGATCGCTTCATATTTGGTTGGGCCGGGCGACTTGCGCTCGGTACTGGGATCACCGCCTTCGCGATGGGTAATGGGTTCGTTGGTGCGTTTCAATGCACCCACCTTGCTGATGCCCGCGACATAACGGCCATCCCACTTGACCCTGAACTTGAAGTTCTTGTACGGGTCAAACCGGCGTGGATTCACACTGAACTGTGCCATGAGATTCTCCTCAATCAGGTTGCTATCTGACCCGCCAACTGCTGGATCTTGATTACGACAAACTCCGCCGGTTTCAACGGCGCAAAGCCCACGACGATATTGACGATGCCACGATCTATATCGTTCTGGGTTGTGGTTTCCTTGTCACACTTGACCAGGTAGGCCTCACGCGGTGTGGTGCCCTGAAAGGCCCCCTGGCGAAAAAGATCCTGCATGAAGGCGCCAATGTTCAGGCGGATCTGCGCCCACAGCGGTTCATCGTTGGGTTCGAAGACCACCCATTGGGTGCCGCGGTAGAGGCTCTCCTCGATGAACAGCGCCAGGCGGCGCACGGGGATATATTTCCATTCCGACGCGAGGATGTCCGCGCCATCCAGCGTGCGAGCCCCCCAGACAACATTGCCGATCACAGGAAATGTGCGCAGCGCGTTGATCCCCAGGGGATTGATCTTGCCATTCTCCCCATCGGTCATTTTGTAGGCGAGCTCACGCACACCCACCAGCCCTGCATCCAGACCTGCTGGCGCTTTCCACACGCCGCGACTGTTGTCGGTGCGGGCATATATTCCCGCCACGGCGCCGCAGGGCGCAAATTCCTCTAGGCGGTTTTCCTGCAGGGGATCCGCCATCTTCACGCGCGGATAGTTCAGCACGGCGTTTTCATCACGCAGGGAGGACACCAGGTTCGTGGC
>CAZFXI010000040.1:0-3692 GCA_964522855.1 uncultured Sedimenticola sp. | reverse complement strand
CCAGATCTGCGCCATCATCCCCGCCGATCAATAGCTCATCACCGTTGTTTGGCGCATTCGACGGTGGGTCGTCCTTGACCCGAACGAACACCGATCTGTTCTTCAGGATATTCTTGATATACCTCGGCGAGTCAGGATCTGTTGAGACATTCAGAAAAGACTCGGTCGCCACGATATCTGCAGCGCTGTCCGCCTTGGCGAGTTCATGAATGGTCAAATTGAAAAGCTTGGGATCAGCAGTATTCTTGGTCTTGTCATCAACCACCACCTTGAGTTTGTTTCCCCAGGCGCCTTCGCTGGCGGCCGCCAGTTCAAGTCCGCCGACACCGCCAGGCGACGGCGTCTCTGCCACCGCGGCATTGTTACTGGGAACTGCATCGCCACTGTGAACGATACGCACAACCAGCGCATCCATCCCGCCATTCAGGAAGTAATGCTGCAGCGCATAACTCATGGTACTGTCTTTCGACAGTCCACCGAAAATACGCTCGAATTCACCAAAACTCTGGATTCGTACAGGGTCGTTTACCGGCCCACGTAAAGCGCGGCCGATGAATGCGGTAATCGATGTGGCCACACCGGTAATGGTGCGGACACCGCTGGGTATCTCCTCTACATAGACACCCGGGTAAGTTAGTGACACGGCCATTGGCTTTCTCCTTGTTCTCGGTAGGCGACTGAAATATCAATATGAATCAAGAACCTGGCGGGACAATGGCATCTCGCCCCACGAGTACTTCCACGGTGATATCCTCAGAGCTCGTATTCAAAAAAAACAACTTGGTCGGTGGCGCCGGTGATGGATCCGAGAGTGGCGGCTGATAAAGCAGCCCAACCCCGCCTTCCCCCGAAAAAAATTGTGGACCATCCAGTTTGATTTCCTGCGTGCCGGCATCGTTAACCTTGTAGGACATGCCTTCATAGGCAGAGGCACTGATTATCAATAGCTTGGCTAGTCCCTGACCACCAGGCTGGATATTCACTTCCAGTCCTGTGCCCGTAGTTCCTGCTGGTATAGCCAGGTTTACTTTGTCATAAGCGCCCAACTCGACAGTTCTGGACTGGGAGATTCGCGGACCACCCGCCACGCTCGCCTCGATCGAATAGGTTATTGATTCAGCCATCGCCTGTTGCCTCCCAGCATAGGTCGTTTGGAAACAAATACAGCCAGATGCAGACTGCATCATCAGCAATCGTTGCGCCGAAGACAGCGCAAACGGGTAAGAAAGCGGGGAAAGAACAAGGAATCGATATCACATTGCCAGCACATTCGATGTTGACAATAACTAGCATCGATGACGGTTGGAATTTATACCAACAGACAAAATAATACGGGAAGAAACCCGTTAAACTCATATTCCTGTGGTGAAACACTCTCACTTCCCTGCATGTCGTTAAATATCAGTTATTCCTGCATTTTTTCTTTGCGTAGGCATGCCCTTCTGCTGCGCCGCAACAAACAAGTTCTCTGTTGGCAACACCCTTTTTCACATACGCTGTTTTTATGTATAGACCATATATGGGCTTTTACAAGAAACAACTCCCGTATTTTTTTTCGGGAATACGGGTTCTTTATGTTTTTCATAGAGCTATACAAAAATGTGTTTTGCAGAAAAAAGGGAACTGTCCGACTTAAAGAAAACTATGATTAATACATTTGCCCGACTCAGGCTGGAGCTCGATGTTATTGTGACAGGGCCTTTCCGCCTTCGTCGGGATCATGCAACTAAGCAGTCTTCTGAGTGATCTACAGTCCAAGATCTCGCCAGCGTTTGCGGATACGTTTTGCTGATACGGAATAAGCTGTCTTCAGTTCCTGTGCAAACAGCGACACGCGAAGCTCCTCCAGCATCCAGCGGATTTCTTCGAGTCGCTGATCGACCACAGCTTTTTCGTTTGCCACCTGCCAGCGCTGCAGCCAATCATCATGTGCGGTCTGAAGTTCGTGCAGGCGTTGCTGGTCGCGGGTTGCGGCGGTACGCAGTTTTTCCAGGCGCAAGCCGAGGGCCTTCAGGTAGCGCGGGTACTGCTGTAACTGCTGCCAGGGAATCTGTTGCAGAAATCCCTGGTACACAAGCCTGTCCAGCTGTCCCTGCATGTCTTGTGTCGAAGCCAGCCAGTTGATCTGGGTGATGCCGGACAAGGCCTTGCGCCGCTGCTGATACAGTTGCAGGATTTCTCCTGCCAGTTTGCATACCTCATCGGCGTGGGAAAACATTTCACCACGGTGTTGCTGCAGTCTTTCTTCAAAATGTTCCCGATCACGGATATCCGGACGATCCAGCAGGAAGGTTCTATCGATGATCAGTGCCAGCAGTTGTGCTTCCAGATCCGGTTTTCCCTTGACGCTTGCAGATATGGACGGCTTGGCAGCTTTCGCATACTGCAGCCGCATCTGCTGCAGTCCCGGAAGTTGCTTACGCAGCTGGCGCATATCTTTCGGCATGGCCAGCATGAACAACCGGCGCAAACCCGCACGATGACTGGCCTGCGCTTCCACTTCCGAGCCCAGCACCTCGATGGCCACACTGTCACCTGTGTCCACCAAAGCCGGGTAGCCGACCAAGCGGATGCCATGACTGCCGGTTTCCACTTGTTCGGGCAGTTCATCGAAATCCCAGCGAATGATGCCCTGCCTGGCAAGTTCATGCGCGTCTTTCTCCGGCGACACGGCAGCGTTGCTGTCACCATATTTCTTCTGCAACTGAAGCAAATCACGCCCAGTGGCGAGGGTGCTTCCTTCGTGATCAATTACCCGCGCCCGCATTCGCAGGTAATCCGGCAGGCTCCCCGTATTCCAGGCATCTTCCGGGATGTGGGCACCACCGGACAATTGCTTGAGCACGGCGCCCAGCGCCTGCACCAGCGGTGTGTCACTGACCCGCAATCGCTGCAGAGCTCGGGCAGCATAATCCGGCACCGGCACGTACTGTTTGCGTAGGGATTTGGGCAAGCCTTTGATCAAGGTAACCAGTTTTTCTTCCAGCAACCCGGGCACCAACCAATCCAGGCGCCCCGGGCTTATCTGCCGGAGTACGCCGGCCGGTACTACCAGCGTTACACCATCGGCTTCATGGCCTGGTTCGAAATGGTATTCAAGGGGCAGATGCATGCCATTGATATCCAGCTCTTTGGGAAACTGCGCTTCCGCGCCTGCATCAGATTCCCTGGCCATGACATCTTCGAGCTCCATGTGTAGCAGGCGCGGCTGTTTCTTGCTCTGCTTGCGCAGCCACTGCTCCAACTGGGGTTTGCTGTAGATACCCTCGGGAATGCGCTGGTCATAAAAAGCAACCATACGCTCCTCGTCCACCAGCAAATCCAGCCGCCGCGTGCGCGCTTCCATGTCCTGCACGTATTCTACGAGTTCGCGGTTATGCCGCCAGAACGGTGCCCGGCTGTGGAAATCACCTGCCACCAGCCCGAAGCGAATGAAGATCTCCCGTGACTGCTTCGGATCGATGGGACCGAAGTTGATACGGCGCCTTGGCACCAGCACCACGCCGAACAGGGTGACTTTTTCGTATGCACCCACCTGACCACGCTTCGCCTGCCAATGGGGTTCGGAATAGCTGTGCTTGATCAGATGTCCAGCCAGGGATTCGATCCACTCGGGTTGTACCCGAGCGCACACTCTCGCATACAGTTTGGTGGTTTCCACCAGCTCTGCCGCTACCAGCCATTTGGGATTG
>CAZFXI010000039.1:0-27772 GCA_964522855.1 uncultured Sedimenticola sp. | reverse complement strand
TAAAAAATCGATAAAATATTTGATGATCGATTTTGTTGTGCTAAAGTAAGCGCTTGTTGGTTTAGGAAGCGCTGATTAATTCTGGCGCGAGCAGATTGCGGTGAAAAATCGTTCAGTTCAAGGCGCGAATCGCACGTAATAGCAGGCTATTGCGAAGATTCGCAACGCAGAAATGGACGATTTAGCACCGCAAGATGCCGTGTTACGAATTAATCAGAGCTTCCTTTACTGCCTGGCAGGATGATCGCTGCAATTCAGCACCATAGCCTTCCTGGCGGCATGCCGAACAACGGCGTTTTCCAACAGCCCGCTAACACACACAAATGGATTCACAAGTTTAAAGATGCCTTTGAAAAGGATAAGCGTACTGGATCAGTCTCCGATCCATGATGGCAAGCCACATGCCAGTGGCTTGCAAGACACACTTCAGCTGGCTGCGGTTTGTGATGAGCTGGGTTATCACCGGTACTGGTGCGCCGAGCATCATGCGACCCCCGGCTATGCCTCCCCGTGTCCCGAAATGATGGCGGCCCACGTGGCCTGCCACACCCGGCGGATCAGGGCGGGAACGGGGGGCGTGATGCTTACGCATTACAGTCCGTTCAAGGTGGCGGAGACATTCCGTGTGCTCGAGGCGCTGCATCCGGGGCGGATCGACCTGGGGATAGGCAGGGCGCCAGGGGGAAATACGCTGGCGCATGCGGCATTGGCTGCGCCACGCCAGGTCATTCCCCATGAATATTACCCACAGCAGAGCGCAGAGCTGATTGGTTACCTTTATGGCGGCCTGCCGGATGATCACCCGTTCAAAAGCGTATCTGCCGAGCCGGCGGATGCGGGTGCCCCGCAGATCTGGATGCTGGGCTCATCGGGAGGCAGCTCGGCACTTGCCGGGGAGCTGGGGGCTGGTTTCGCGCTGGCGCTGTTCATCGGCACCCATGAGCGTAGCCGCGCCATCATTGATGCGTACAAGGCGGCCTTCCGCCCGCTGGCAGGCTTCAAAACGCCGCAGGCGCTGATTGCTGTTGCCGCCATCAGCGCGGATTCGCGCGAGGAGGCGGAGTTCATCGCCGCGAGCCATGTCTACTGGAAGGTTCAGGCGTTTCGTCATGGCAGCCGGGATCCTCTGCATCCGCCGGAAAAGGCGCTGGATCTGCGCAAGAAACTTTCTGTTTCCGACCAGGCCTATTACGAAGAAACGCTCAAGACCTATTTGCTCGGGCGGCCGGAAGATTGTCTGCAGGAGATGGAGTCGCTGGCCGAGGCATTCGGGGTGGAAGAAGTGATGGTGGTCAACGTCACTTACGGCTTCGACGTGCGCGAACGAACCTATCGTGAATTGGGTGAGCAATTTGGCGCCGTAAGCGGATAGCGACCATGTATCAGGTGTTGTTGGTCGTCGTTCCGGTTTTCTTCGTGGCTTTGAGCGGTTATGTCTATGGCCGCTGGATCACGGCGCGGATCGATGAAGTCAACCGGATCAACCTGGACCTGTTTGTTCCGGCGCTTCTGATTTATGTGCTGTCTGAAAAGCTGGGCAAGACGTCTGGCGCCCTGGAGATGCTGCTGGCAGGCTTGCTGGTGGTCGCGGGCTCAGGGTTCTTCGCCTGGCTGGTCAGCCGAGTGCTGGGCATGGACTTCAAGACTCTGGGGCCACCGCTGATGTTCAACAACTCGGCCAATCTCGGTTTTCCGCTGGCGGTATTTGCATTCGGTGAGTCCATTTTGCCCTATTCGGTGGTGCTCTTTCTGGTGCAGGCCATCAGTATGTTCACCTTCGGTTTCATGATCTACGAGCGGCACCTGTCGCTGCGGGAACTGGCGCGCAACCCCATCATTGTCGCCATGACCGTGGGATTGCTGCTCTATGGCTTCGATCTGCATCTCCCGGCCATGCTCCTGCCCGGTCTCAAGCTACTTAGCGAGGTGGCCATTCCCCTCACCCTGGTGACGCTTGGCGTCAAGCTGGCCGAGGCTGACTGGTCCCATTGGCGGGATGGCTTGACCGGTGCGCTGCTCCGGCCATCGGGAGGCTTGCTGTTCGGCCTGCTGGCCATCTGGCTCATTCCGATGGATGACAGTCTCAAGCCGCTGGTGATCCTGTTTTCGGTTCTGCCTCCAGCGGTTCTCAATGCGCCCCTGGCGGCGCGTTACAATCAGGAACCCGAGAAAGTGGCCGCCATGGTCATGGTTGGCAACCTGATTACCGTTTTCTACATGCCAGTCGTCTTCTACTTTTTGTTGTCTCCGGCATAAATGTGCATTCACTACGTTCTGCTTATTGGCAGTAGTACAGAGTGCCCCCATTCTTTGTCGGCTCAGGCCTTGCAGGTCGATGTTCTTTGAGAAGACCCTTGGCCCCTTTATCTGGCTGGCTGCAAGGTGGGATAACCTGTAGACACGGATCTTTGTCTCGTCGAATCCTTCGCACATTTCACATTCTGTCATGTGGGCATCTCTCAATGCAGATCAGCTCAATAACAGAAAAATCCCAATGCCCGAGGGTCATCTGGGATTTTTCAAAGCCTTTGTAGATGGTTGTTGGCTAAAACCGACTGACCCGACACCAAACGCATCCAGCTGCGTTCTTGCGGATCCTTGGCTAGACTGTGTCGTTGCGGTCGATCAGCAAAGGCCTGCCGTTCACTGTCTTTGACGGCGCTCAGCGCATCCGCATGTAGCAGTGCCTCACGCAATAACGAGTTGGGATAGCACTGCTGTTTGTTACCGCGATACAGCAGGTGCCGCACCATGTCAGCCAGATTGTCATCCAGCATCCACAGGTGGGGTGCTACCAGTTCCGGGGTCAGGGTATCGTGATGGGCGGTTCGCCCGGTATCGGTGTACCGGCCTTCCGGTGAATAGATACGCACTTTCGCCAGGTCATGGAACAACCCGCCGATGATCAGCAGATCCCGTTCTGTCGGGTTGCGATGGATCCGTAACCCCAGGGCCATGTCCACCACGTCCAGGCTGTGCGACAGCAACCCACCGGGTACGTTGTGGTGATAGATCTGGCTGGCACCGATCCGTACATAGGGATAGGCCAACGCAGGATCTGCCAGCACCGCATTGGCAAAAGCGTTCAAGCTCGGATGGGTGATGCTGTCGATCACTTCTACCAGCCGAATGAGGTCAGCGGGGTTGGTTGCCCAGTTGCGGGGGATCAGACGGACCCCCTGGATGCTCGCATCAATCGACTTTGCCTGGTGCAACACCAGTGGCCTTGCCGGGTATCGTGTATCGGCACAAACGAAAAAACCCACCGCATAACAGGCTTGCGGTACCAGTGCATCACCCTGGTAGCCTTGCTTTTCCCAGGGGTCATACTGAATGACCTGGGCCGTATGTTTCCAATTGCCCAGCCACAGCAGGCGACCGGTCCGGCCATCAGCGAAGGTCGTGGATGTTCCCGTGTCCAGTACCCGAACTGGATAGGTGTCGGCGGGTTGTGAGGGGATGGTCTGAGTCCCGGTGTTTCCGGTAGAAGTAAACAAAGGAATAACATTGCTCATGCCAATATCCCCTTGGCCAGGGTGGCCTGTTCCAATTCCTGCATCAACTGCCCCAGCAGCAGGGTCTGGCATTCTCGCTGCACATCCAGCAGGGCCTGGTTTACCCAGCGGATCAGGATTTCGGCATCAGTTTGTGAATCCGGGGCACCCAGCAGATATTGAAGCTTGTGGCCATTGCCCCGGATGTTGAAGGCCAGTGCCAGGGCATTGGCAATCTCGAATACCAGTTGTTCATGCTGTGCTCGATAGTGGGCTTCATGGATCAGGGGATGCAAGGGGATAGGGCTTTTGGAAGGCAGTTTATCCATGGCAAGTCTCCTCGTTGTTATTAGTGGTATTGAAATTGGCGGCCAGCAGGCGCTCGAAAGCCGAGCCGTCCTGGCGGGTCAGGTTTGGCACGAAGCGGGAATACACCCTGAACAGCATTTCTGTGCTGGTATGACCCATCTGCCGGGCGATCCATTCCGGGGCTTCACCGGAAGCCAGCCAAAGGGTCGCTGCGGTATGGCGGGTTTGATAAGGGCGTCTGGGCCGCAGGCCGGCTTTTTCCAGCGTGGGATACCAGATGCGTTTACGGGCATTCCTGCGATCAATGGGATTCTCTTTGCTGTTGAGAAACACGAATCCACTGGGATGGTTGACGGTAACTTCCCATTGGATCTTCAAGGCTTCATAAGCCAGGGAGTTGAGCAGGATCTCGCGGTTTGATTCTGGCGTCTTGGGCGTTTCCTGCTTTTTTTCCACCAGGGTTTCACGAATCAGGATGATCCGTTTTTCCAGGTCAACGAAGCGCCATTTCAAGCCGTCGATCTCACAGCTGCGCATGCCGGTAAAGAAACGCACGGTGTAATAGTTTCTGTAGGCAGCAGGCACTGCATCGAGAAACTGCATCACTTCTTCCAGTGTGAAGGGATCGACATCGGTCTTTGGCACTTTCAGGGGTTTGATTCCCTTGAAAGGATTGCTAAAGTCATAGCGGTCAGCGGCTTCACTGAGAATCTGCCTGAGTGGGGTCATCAGATGGTTGATCCGACTCGGCGAGAGGAACTCATCTTTCAGGCCGGGTTCTTTGGCGAGAGTTGACCTGAATTTGAGAATGTCTGCCTTGGTGATGCTGCTGACCCTTTTTCCTGCAAAATGCGGAATCAAATGAGCCCGCATGTTTCCTGATACCGTGTTGGCATAGGAATCCTTCCACTGTACTGCTGCTTCTTCGAACCATTCCTGGGCGAAGTGTTCGAACAGCGGGATGTCGGCGTCCGAACTACCTTTCCACATCAACCTGAATTTATCCACCATGGTTCCATTCGGAAAGTACTTGGAATAATCGAAGCTGCCCAATGTGATTTCGGCTTCGATCCGTTTCAGAATAACTTCCAGTTTTTTCCTGTTTCCAGGTGAATCCTTGAGTTTGGTGTATTCACGGCAACGGATCCCCCTGTAGTGGAAATCGAGGTAAAGGTAACCGCTGCTGCGTTTTCTTATGCTACCCATTGCAGGTTCCTCCTCGGCGCAGGGGAATCGCAATCCCGTTGGTGATATTTGTTTCCAGGTCTTGCGCAATTGCTTCCCAGATGAAAAGCAACTTTCGTCCCCCAAAAGGGCGGATGTAATGCACGCCTTCGAAAAGCACCTTGTCTTTCAATCGCTCCCGGATATACCGCGGGTTGTATTTGATTCGCTTGGAAAGTTCTTCTGCGGTCAGGTAAGTCTTATGCTCCATGTGTTTATCCTCGTCTTAACTGTAGACAAATACAAATGTAGCACAGCATTCAGCTGATGCAAGTCTTTTTTGTAGACAAGTACAAAAATAACAGATGCTATATAATGATGCATTCCTGATGGTGTTGAGGCGGCAGATAGAAATGGTTGAGCGGGTGCAGATAAACGTGCGTATTACTCCAGAACTGGCGAGGTTGCTGGATACAAAGAGAATTGAATTGCAGGCAGAACTGGATAGGATTCCTAGCCGTTCTGATGTGGTGAGGATGGCGTTGGAAGATTTTTTGAATTCTGGGTCGAAAAAAACCAGGAAGTAGAGAATGCAAGGCAGGGGCCTTGTATATTGTCACCTTCCTGGCCGTTATTTTGTCTCGCGTCTCACCATGGGCCCATTCCAGGCCCACTGAACAATCGACAAAGTGAGAGGGTGATATAACTCGTTGAAAATAATGGTCGGAGTGAGAGGATTCGAACCTCCGGCCCCTGCCTCCCGAAGGCAGTGCTCTACCAAGCTGAGCTACACTCCGAATTGACTAGATCGAGCGTTGTACCGAAAAGTCGGCCAACGCCGCAAGGGCGCTGTTGTAGGCGGAAGCGGGAAGTGCTTCCAGCGCTTTCTTGGCCAGTTCAGCCTCTTCTTTGGCACGGTTCGCAGTGTAAGCGATTGCGTCGGTGGATTCAATTGCCGTCATGACTTCATCAGCCATTTCGGCGCCCCCTTTTTCAATAGCGGTCCTGAGCAGCTCCTGTTGCGCTCTGGTGCCGGTTTGGATGGCGCGGATCAGCGGCAGGGTAGGCTTGCCTTCTGCCAGGTCGTCGCCCAGATTCTTGCCGATATCTTCATCGGACGAACCATAGTCCAGTGCATCGTCGATCATCTGGAAGGCCATGCCCAGGTGCAGGCCATAATCAGCCAGCGCCTGTTCTTCACATTCGGGACGCTCAGCCACGATGCCGGCCAGTCTTGCACCCGCTTCAAATAGCGTGGCCGTCTTGCGTTTGATGACTTCCAGGTATTGCTCTTCGGTGGTGTCGGGGTCATTGCAGTTGAGCAATTGCAGTACCTCTCCCTCCGCGATGCGGTTGGTAGCATGGGAAAGTACATCCATTACCCGCAGATTCTGGATGTCCACCATCATCTCGAAAGAGCGGGAATAGAGAAAATCACCGACCAGAACACTGGCGGCATTGCCCCACAGGTTGTTGGCAGTTTCGTTGCTGCGGCGCATGTCGGAGCCATCGACCACGTCATCATGCAACAGTGTGGCGGTGTGGATGAATTCGATGATTGCAGCCAGGTTGATGTGATGATTGCCTTGATAGCCAACCGCCAATGCGGCCAGCTGGACAATCATGGGCCGTAGGCGCTTGCCTCCACTGTTTACTATATAGTGGCCAATTTGATTGATAAGCACCACATCTGATTGCAGGCGATCCAGTATCAGCAGGTCGGTGGCCCGCATGTCGTCGGCAATAAGTTCGCGAATCGCGGAAAGTTCCATCAATTTCAGGGGGATCAGCTACAAACAGGAGTGTTGATGCTATAGGGAAACGTCTCTTCTGCCAAGGGTTTGAACAAATCAGTTATTCTTGTTTGACCTCAAGCAAAAATGCCGTTAAAATCCCGCGTCTTTCCGCTAGCTCTTTGTTTGGCTGGCTGTATTAACTGTTTTTTTACCGGAGACATGCAGACATGTATGCCGTAATTCAGACCGGGGGCAAGCAATATCGCGTGAGCGAGGGCATGACCCTGAAGGTTGAGAAAATCAATGCCGATGAAGGTTCCAGCGTCGAGCTGGACAAAGTGCTCATGGTTGCCGATGGTGACAACGTACAGGTGGGTGCGCCCTACCTGGACGGTAAGGTTACCGCTACCGTGAAATCCCACGGCAAGGGCAAGAAAGTACATATCGTCAAGTTCAAGCGTCGCAAGCATCACCTGAAGCGTCAGGGACATCGCCAGCAGTACACTGAACTCGAGATCACCGGTATCAGCGCGGGCTGAGGAGAATAGAGCATGGCACACAAGAAAGCAGGCGGTAGTTCCAGAAACGGCCGCGATTCGGAATCCAAACGTCTTGGCGTGAAAATCTATGGTGGTCAGGCCATCAAGGCCGGTAGCATTATCATCCGTCAACGTGGTACCAGGGTGCATCCCGGTGTGGGCGTAGGCTGCGGTCGTGATCACACCCTGTTCGCACTGAACGACGGTGTGGTGAAGTTTGAGAAGAAAGGCCCGAAGATGCGCCAGTTCGTGAGCGTGGTTTCTGCCTGATCGCGGATCTCATCCCGATTGTAGAGAACCCCGCCCAATGGCGGGGTTCTTTCGTTTTGAGGGTTTACCCTCGGGTATAATTTATCCCATGAAATTTGTAGATGAAGCCATTATCAAGGTGGAAGCAGGAGATGGCGGCAATGGCTGCGTGAGCTTTCGTCGCGAGAAATACATTCCCAGGGGCGGCCCTGATGGTGGGGATGGGGGTGATGGCGGCCATGTGATCCTGGTAGGTGACGAAGGACTGAATACCCTGGTCGATTTTCGCCACAAGCGCTTGCATCGTGCCGAACGTGGGCAAAATGGTATGAGCCGACAGATGTACGGGCGCAAGGGTGCGACCTTGTATGTACGAGTGCCCGTGGGTACGCGCGTGCGGGATATGGATACCGATGAAATTATCGGGGAGATTCTCGAGGAAGGGCAGGAGATGCTGGTGGCATGGGGTGGAAAACACGGATTGGGCAATATCCACTTCAAGAGTAGTACCAATCGTGCCCCCCGGCAGGCCACCAGCGGCACACCTGGAGAAAAACGCAATTTGAGCCTGGAACTCATCGTGCTGGCTGATGTGGGATTGCTGGGTATGCCGAATGCGGGGAAATCCAGCCTGATTACGAAGATGTCCCACGCGCGGCCCAAGGTCGCGGACTACCCGTTTACGACCTTGTATCCGAATCTGGGCGTGGTCAACATGGGGCAGGGTCGCAGTTTCGTTATCGCCGATATTCCTGGCGTGATTGCAGGAGCATCAGAAGGTGCCGGGCTTGGTCTGCAGTTCCTCAAACACCTGTCCCGTACCCGCCTGGTACTGCATCTGGTGGATATCGCGCCGCTGGACGAGAGCGTCGATCCTGCGGAAGAGGTACGTCAGCTGGTTTCGGAGGTGGAAAAATACGGTGGCGATCTGGCCGGAAGGGAACGCTGGCTGGTACTGACCAAAAAGGATTTGCTGCTGGATGAAGAGTTTGAAGAGAAAAAACAGCAGCTGTTGGCAGCACTTGATTGGCAGGGACCGGTTTTTTCAATCTCGTCCATTACCGGTGAAGGCGTGGATGACCTCGCTCAGGCGTTGATGAAGCATATCGAGTCTTTCACCGATTCCAGACAGGATGCCGAACAGCAGGAAGAGGCTCCTTACGACCCGACACGATCCTGATGATTACGCGAGAAGGCATATCCAGAACCCGTCGCTGGGTCGTCAAGATCGGCAGTGCCTTGCTCACGGCAGAAGGCCAGGGTCTGGATCGCAAGGCTCTGGGCGGCTGGGTGGATCAGATGGCAGATTGGCTGGAGCAGGGCAACGAACTGGTGTTGGTGTCTTCCGGTGCCGTGGCCGAAGGCATGTGCCGCATGGGCTGGAGCAAACGACCGGATACCCTGCATGAACTGCAGGCGGCGGCAGCCATCGGCCAGATGGGGCTGGTACAGGCTTGGGAAAGCTGTTTTCAACGTCGTGGCCGACATACTGCTCAGGTGCTGGTCACCCATGACGATCTTTCGAACCGCAAGCGCTACCTGAATGCCCGCAGTACCTTGCAAACCTTGCTGTCACTGGGTGTCGTGCCCGTGGTCAATGAAAATGATGCGGTTGCCAATGAGGAACTGCGTTTTGGTGACAACGACACACTCGCTGCGCTGGTGGCGAACCTGATCGAGGCGGATCTGTTGATATTGCTGACGGACCAAAATGGTTTGTATGATGCGGATCCTCGCACCTCGCCAGATGCAAAACTCATAGAACATGCGCGGGTGGACGACGTGCGTCTGGATACTTTTGCCTCAGATACCAGGGGCGGCCTGGGCAGTGGTGGTATGCAGACCAAATTGCGGGCCGCACGTCTGGCGGCGCGTTCGGGAACGGCCACCATCATCGCTTCCGGCAAGGATGAGGATGCCCTGCGCAATATTTCCAGCGGAAAGCAACTGGGCACCCTGCTGGTGCCCGCCCAGGAACCGGATGCGGCCCGCAAGCGTTGGCTGGCCGCCCAGTTGCAGGCGCGTGGTCGGTTGATCCTGGATGCCGGCGCGGTGCATAAACTGCGACATTCGGGCTCCAGTCTGTTGTCGGTCGGAGTCACGGCAGTGGATGGCCGGTTTTCCCGCGGTGAAATGGTGGTTTGCATCGATCCGGAAGGGCAGGAGGTGGCGCGTGGACTGGTAAACTACTCTTCAGAAGAAACCCGGAAAATCGCCGGTCAGCCCAGCCGTGAGTTTGAACAGATTCTGGGTTACATGGACGATGAAGAACTGATTCACCGGGACAATCTGGTCATCCTTTAGTGGAGCTCTATCATGTGTTGTATGCCGCTTTGGGCATGGTGGCGGGTAGCCTTGCCGGTTTGATGGGCATCGGTGGTGGCCTGGTGATCGTCCCCGGCTTGCTGTTTCTGTTTCACCTGCAAGGTTTTGACGCATCCTTTCTTTCCCACGTCGCCATAGGCAGTTCCCTTGCGATTATTGTTCCGACGGCGATTTCCTCCCTGTGGGCGCACCACAAGCGACATGCCGTGGATTGGCCGGTGGTAGTGAAACTGACACCGGGGCTGATGACGGGGGCTTTGGCAGGTGCCTGGCTGGCATCCAGATTCAGTACAGATCTGTTGAAAATAGTGTTTGGGTTATTCCTGATGCTGGTGGCGATGCAGATGCTGACAGGCATTGCTCCGAGGCCAGGACGGGCGCAGAATCAGGCTGCAGGTATCTTCTTTCCGGCTGGTGCTTTAATCGGTGCGGTGTCGGGTCTGGTGGGTATCGGCGGAGGCACCATGACCGTGCCTTTTCTCGTCTGGCGGGGCAAGACGCTGCCCCTGTCGGTAGCTACCTCAGCTGCCTGTGGTCTGCCCATTGCAATGGCCGGGACCCTGGGCTTCATGTTGATGGGAGCCAACCTGGGGCCGGGTTATTCCAGCGGATTTGTGTATTGGCCGGCGGTAGCCATCGTGGGTTTGTTCGCGGTGTTGACTGCACCGTTTGGGGCGCGTCTGGCGCATAGTCTGCCGGTTCCCCTGTTGAAAAAAGGTTTTGCCCTGCTCTTGTTGGCAGTGGGATTGCGGTTGTTGCTGGTTATTGTACATTAGGGTCCCAGAAATTGCCTTGTGGCTCTGGATCCGGTGGGACTTCCGTGGTGTTGAGGCGGAAGAACTGGATAATCCGTCCCCGGGTATCCCGTAGAGCCAGCTGCTCGTCTTGCATCCGAAACTCGAATTCCTGAACCTGCCCCGTGCTCGCGTCCTTGAATCGAATGTGTTCTGGCAAGATCTCCAGATAGAAATCTCTGTATTGTTCTTTCGCCCAGTACATGCGGGCGTAATCCTGTTTGATAGCCAGGAGTATGTGGTTGCGGCTGGCCCAGGCGCCTTCGAGTTTGTTTTCCAGTTCCTGATCGAAAGGAGAGTCGGGACGGGAAACAGGTGGCCGGGATGGCCTGTGTTGACGGTAGCCGTAGGGGCGGGATGATTGCCCGACCTGTCCGGAGAAATCCTGATACAACTGCATCATCTCGAATACATCCAGCATGGATCGCATCATGTCCACAAAAGGGTTTGGATTGTTCCAGTTGCTGGCATTTGCCGATCCGGCAAGCACGAGCAGAATGAAGGCTTGAATGGTCTTTTTCATAAAAATGGCGACTGGTTATTTTTGTTGATTATAGTGCAAGGGTTAGACTGTGGAAAAAGTATGGAGTAAATTGTTTTGATGGTTCCGGCATCTGGAGATTTGAAACATTGATTGGCGGTGAAAATAGAGAAGAACAATCCCGACATCTGCGTCGCGCCCTTGACGAGCTGTTGACGGAGAGAAAACAGTTACTTACGGTGTTTTGTCAGGCTGCGGCTGTCAATCAGAAAGCTGGCAAGGAGCGCCATGGACAATTATTCAAGCGTTTGTGCCAGTTGCTGATGGATTATGCGGCATTGTGGCAATTCGAGATCCACGATGTGCTGCTGCAATCTGCCGAGGAGCATGCGGCTGCAATACAGGCGCTGAAACTGCACCAGCCTGCCATCCGGCAGGCGGCAGATACGGCGCTCGATTTCAATGACAGCTTTGATGCGTCGGCATTGGAGGATCAAATCCAGAATATGGATTCCCTGCTCTCCAGCCTGGGCGAGTCCCTGGCGAATCGTTTTGAAGCTGAAGACCATATTCTCATGCATCTTTGAGGAAAAATGATGGCATTGGTTGGTAGTTCGAGTGATAAAAGCTCTGCAGTCCTGCTGCAGGACGAACTTGTTGTTCCGAAAAGAAAATCCCTGCGACTGGATACCTTTCCCAGAGGAATGGACAACGTGCGTATCGATGTACGTCTGGAACCGACCCTGGCGAGTGCCATCGAATCGCGTGTCGGTACCAGCATGGCCAGATGTATGCGCGATTTGCACATGTCTTCCAGCAGCGAGCTTCTGGGTGAAGGAGAAGAGGCCAGCAGGCAGTTTCAGGATGTTTACAATCAACTGAGTATGGCCGTAGCACAAAGAGCCAGAAAGTCGTCCCGAAGAGAGGTGTATCAGCTGTTCATTCTTTCTGTGGTCAAACAGATCTATCTGAGTGTGGATCTGCAGTTGCGGGAGTACAGGGAAGGATTCAACGCAGACTCCAGCATTGCGGAAATCTCCAGGGCAGATTCAGTTTCCCGGCATGAAAAACTTTGGCGTTTCACGCGGCATCAATCCATGTTGCGCTATCTGGTCAGCCGTGACCTTATTGAGCAGTTGCACAGCATGGAGCTGATCGCGCGAAAACAGCGCAAATCCGTGCTCGCCCTGTCCTGGCCGGTAGCGGAGGAAATGTTGTTCAACCCGCTGCTGCAACTGAGCGATTTGAGTGACGAATCGGCGTTTATCGAAATATATCCCTTCCTGCTGCTCAAATCGGAGATGTTCGTGAAATTCGAGCAGGTGGTGCTGGATGCGCTGTGCCGATGGCTGCCTGACTGTCCGGTGAGACGATTCTCGGGAGAACACAATGATGATCTGAATGCCTTGCAGATACGCCGTGATACAGGCGATTTTCCCGCGTATGCCCAAGTCGAGGCGTATCTTCGCGGGACCATGTCCCAGTCGGAGTATCAGCGTATGGAAAGCAGCTGGTTAGATGATCCAGCCAATTTGTCCTGGTTGATTGGAGGCGATGGCGAACGGGGACGTCCCGGTTTCTGGGATGAGAAACGTTGGCGCGGCTTTCAGGACAACCTGTTGCAGGAATTGGAAAAAGCTTTCCACAAGAACGGTATGCTGGAAATGATCATTGCCAGCGCATTGCTACCGGAGTTGTATCGCGGCCTGGGACGCAAAGGGGCGTTGCGGCTTATTTACGAATATCTGCTTGGCGGACGCAGCAAAAAAGAACTGATACCCATTTTGCAGCAATTCAAGGATATCTCGAATCTGGAGCTCTATGTCCAGCGCATGGATGCGGTACGCAAGGAGATAAAACAGGCAACGAGCGCCCAACGAAGAACCTGGCTGATCAAGGTGCTGGAGGGTTATGCGAGCCTGCGCAGGGACTTGAAACTTTCCTGGGAAATGTACCGGGCCATGGATCTGATCCGCTTGCTGGAAAAACCCAGTGACCTGGCATTGTCCCGGGCCAATACCCTGCTGCAGGAGTTTTCCCTGCAACAGGAAGGGGAAAGCCCGGAGGTTCAGGGTCATGTTATCCTCAAGGCCGACTTGCGAGGCTCTACTGAACTGACGGCGAGCATGCTCAGGGAAGGCTTGAATCCTGCGGCCTATTTCAGCCAGAACCTGTTTGATCCCATCAATACGCTGCTCAAAAAATACGGTGCAGAAAAGGTGTTCGTCGAAGGCGACGCCGTTATTCTCATGATTCTCGATTACGCCAGCCAGCCTTCTCAGGTAGTGGCCAGAGCTTGTGGCCTGGGTTACGACATCATCGAACTGATTGTGCAGCGAAACCGGGAAAGCCGGCAGATGGAGCTTCCTGAGCTGGAACTGGGGATCGGGATCTCCTATGTGGACGAAGCCCCTTGCTATTTGTTCGATGCCGGTCGTAAAATCACGATTTCACCTGCTATCAACAGGGCTGATCGCCTTTCTTCCTGCAAAATGCGGGATTTTGTCGGTTTTGGTGAGAATAGAGCCTGGGGTGTAGAAGTCATAGAAGTTGAACGGACTGCCAACGGCGTCTCAGGAGATACGCAATATTGCCGTTATAATGTGAATGGAATTGAACTGGATTTACCTGCATTTCAGCATCTGAAAGAAGAGGTGGTACTGAAAAAGATCAAGGCATCCAGTTACGAGAAAGATACTGGAGATCACTATTATGTGGGTCGTTTTCCGGATATGTCCGGAAAAACCCGGTGGCAGATCGTTCGCCACAGTACGTTTAAACACTGGAATGGAAAAAAGCTGTTGAGCCTTCCAAAAAAGAAAGCGGGCAACAGTTTCTACGAGCTGGTCACAGACCCAGAAATATTAAACCGGACACGGGAAAAATTATCCGGTAAACATTGACTCAAGTGTTCCTGTCCTGGACTGACCTGGAACATCGGAAATCTGCCATGTATGCCTACAAGCATAGAATACATCGTGTAAAAACAACCCTGCGTGCACAGCTGAGTGTTCGAGGTTCCAGGACTCAGCCCGTCCTTATCGAACAAATCTCCGAAATTGGTCTGGATTTTTTGTGTGACAGTGGTGCGCAGTGCCGGATCATGCCTGAAGAGCGGAAAATGCCAGGCCCGGTTTTTGGTGTGTATGTGAATATGACCTTCCAGTTGCCTGACACCGACCGGGAACTGCATACACGCTGCCGGGTAGTATTTTGCCATCGACTGTCTCAGGACAGCTACCGTTTCGGCTGTGAGTTTCATCAGCTGGAAGATGCTGATCAGGAATTGCTGCAGGCATTTCTGGCTCAGTCACAGGTTGATCTGGGCATCCTAGGAGCCCGTCGGATTTAACGCTGTTTGGCTGCAAACCCCTAGATGGCGATTAACTCAGTTTATCAGATTCGTTAAATAGCCCTGCTATTCGCCTCACCTGATAAACTAGTTTAATTCACCCCCAGTGATTTTCGCTTCAAACGGTCAAACCCGACAGACTCCTAGGCAGGATATTTTTCCGGACTACATCTGTTTCAGACGGGGACTTCTGAAACATCCACGTTTACGGCTCGATAGCAACCCGTTTTTCCATCTCTCCCACAAACACATCTATAGCGTTGTATTGTCCTTGATCGATGTCTGGGCAGTCTGCTCTGCTTCTGTACCCTGCACCGGTAGCATACGCTCTGACAAGCGTGTCAGCTGACGTTGGAGTCGGTGGTCATAGATGGCAGCGTAGGTGAACACACGTTGCACATATCCTCTCGTTTCCTTGAAAGGAATAAGCTCTACCCAGATGTCGGCTGACAAGCGGGATTTTGGCATCCAGCGTTTTACACGGTGTGGCCCGGCATTGTAGGCGGCCGTTGCCAATACCGGGTTTTCGCCCAGGCCGGACAGGACATCTGCAAGATAGGTGGTGCCAAGCTCGATGTTGGTTGCTGGTGTAATCAAGTCCTTGTGCCTGGGAGATTTCTTTCTCTTCAACAGCTTTCTCGATACATAGCGGGCGGTAGCGGGCATGAGTTGCATCAGACCGACCGCGCCAGCATAGGAGCGTACACTGGCGTTGAAGGCGCTTTCCTGTCTGATGACACCGTAAACCCAGGACATATCCAGTTTGTTTTTCCCGGCATAGCGCTGCACGTCGCGTTTGTGTTCCAGGGGGAAACGCAGTTCCAGGTCATCCCAGTAACCTGATTTTGCCAGCGTGAAGATAGCCTGATCGTGCCAGCCCCAGGATTGTGCCAGTTCGGCAGCGGCGATATAGGCTTCCGGGCTGAGATCGCGAGTGGCAAAACGCCATTCACGGCGTGCATCCACCCAGCGGTTCAACGCCAGCAATTCCCTGGCTCTGGCTACGGCAGAATTGTTGGTAATGGCGTCGGCAATATCTTTCTGTATCACACTCCTCCCAGGGGCGAAATGGTATGCCTTGCCGATGTGATCGGCAGCGAGAAAGCCATAGTAGCTTCGCTCATCGGACAACTTTGCGTACAGTTCGTCTGCTTCTTCCTGTTGGCCGGTCTGCTCCAATGCCCTGGCCAACCAATATTGCCAGCGTTCGTTTTGCGACTCCTCCGCGGGCATACGCTCGATTCTGGAGATTACCTGTATCCAGTCACCGTGCAGCAGGGCAGACTTTACCAGGGCGTCCTGAAGCTTTGTATCATGGGTGCAGGGATTGAGGTCAGACATGAACTGCGCTGCAATGGGGTCTTCATTACGCGTCAGCCACAGTGCCAGTTTGCGATTCACCAGGTGCTGTTCCAGAACAGTAAACCGGAAACGTTTCTGCAGTTTTTTCCAGTAGTCTACCGCGGCCAGGGGGTCCTTGCGTATTTGCCGGTAGGCAGCGTCCAGCAGTATCTTCTGGCGTTTGGCATGCTTCTTTTTCAGGCCGGGATCGGTGAGCGCCAACAGGGGTTTGTTATGTACCCTGATCCAGGTATCCACCCAGGGACGATCTCCGGCGGGAAGGGATTTTTTCAGATAGCTGGCGAGCTTGCTCTGTCCCCTGTTCATGGCCAGCTCAATGCGTCGCCATAACAGCTCGGTCGTCAGCAGACCTGCTTGGCGCCAGGCCTTGAATGCGGGATCACAGGCTTTTGGTCGTGACTTTCCATACAGCCACAAAGGTTCAACCTGTGAAAAAGCGCGCTGTTTCTTACCGGTGTGGATAAGCGCCTGCAGATAGTGACACTGACGACTGATGTTGGATTGGGGCGTGTAGAATGTCAGATAGCTGTTCCAGTCCTTGCGGCTGGCCACAACATTCAACCATCGGCTGCGCAACAAGGCCGCCAGCGGTGTATCGTTGTTGTGCTCAAGAAAGCTGGCGATTTCAGCGTTACTGGCGTTATTCAGCGAGTGCTTGAGTCTGGCATATTCCAGATAGGGATACAGCGGGTAGTTCCGCAGTAACTTGTCCATTCTTATCGGGAGGGACTTACCCGAGGCGGCGATTTTTTCCGCGCCTAAAAACAGCTTGCGCTTTGCTTCATCGGCAAATACACCAGCAAGGGTTGTGTTTGCCGCCAGCGACAGCAGCGTTGCAAGCACAATGACATTAAACAGTCTGTATCGGGCAATCATTTTTTCACACTAAGCACTATGCTGCTGTCCTGCAATTGGGGTTTTCCCTGTAGCCTGCCTGTGAATAAATGCTTTCCGCATGAGCTACAATCTCTATCAATTATAGAGCTTATTGGTTTTGGAGTTGTGATATGGCAGACAATAACAGCATGGAAGAGGAAATGGCCCTCAACAGCGGCATTGCGGCCTTTGAGGCCAAGCTTTTCGTGCGGGCAGCAGAACTTTTGGAGCCTCTGGCGGATGCAGGCGATGCGGAAGCCCAGTACCGGGTGGCGATCATGGCGCAGAACGGCCTGGGCATGGTGGAGAACCAGCTGCAGGCCTACAAGAACATGAAGGCAGCGGCCGAATCCGGCCTGCCTTTCGCCCAGCATGGCCTGGGCTTCATGTACCTTGAAGGGGAATGTGTGGACAAGAACCCTGAAAAAGCCCTGGAATGGTTCATGAAAGGTGCCGAGCAGGGATTACAGGGATCCATGACCACCATCGCTATGATGTACCAGGACGGCAATGGGGTGGAAGCTGACCCGGAAAAGGCCCGGGAATGGTTCCATAAAGCAGGCTTCGACGAAATGTAGCGTGAAGACCGAACCATGGAGTTCAGTTTCAACTCAATGCTGGCGGCGCTTGCGTGCGGCTTCTGCGAGCAATTCCATCAAGGGAACACTGTCTTCCCAGGCCAGGCAGGCATCGGTAATGCTCTGGCCGTAAACGAGCGGCTTTCCCGGCGTCAATGACTGATTGCCACCGATCAGGTGGCTCTCGATCATGGCGCCGATGATACGAATATCACCCCGTGCCACCTGTCTGGCCACATCATGGCCGACATTCACCTGCTTCTCATACTGCTTGTGACTGTTGGCGTGGCTGAAATCAATCATCAACCGTGGTGTCAACCCGGCCTTTTCCATTTCTTCGGCGGCCAGATTGACCGATTCGGCGTCATAGTTGGGACGTTTTCCGCCGCGCAGAATGACGTGGGTGTCATTGTTGCCGGCGGTGCTGAAGATGGCGGAATGGCCTTCCTTGGTCATGGACATGAAGACGTGGGGACGCTCGGCTGCGCGCATGGCATCTACAGCCACGCGCATGGTGCCGTCGGTGCCGTTCTTGAATCCCACCGGGCAGGACAGGCCGGAGGCCAGTTCCCGGTGGCCCTGGCTTTCGGTGGTGCGGGCACCGATGGCGCCCCAGCTCACCAGGTCTGCCACATACTGGGGGGAGATCAGATCCAGAAACTCCGTGCCAGCCGGCAGCCCCATGCTGTTGACATCCAGCAGCAGTTGTCGCGCCAGTTCCAGGCCTTTGTTGATCTTGAAGGAATTGTCCAGATCCGGGTCGTTGATCAAGCCTTTCCAGCCCACGGTGGTGCGGGGTTTCTCGAAATAAACCCGCATGACGATGAGCAGGTCGTCGGCGAGCCGTTTTTTCACTTCCAGCAGACGTTGCGCATAGTCCAGGGCTGCCTTGGGATCATGCACCGAACAGGGACCGATGACCACCAGCAACCGATCGTCTTCACCATGGAGGATGCGGTGTATCTGCTGACGGGTTTCGAAAACGGTCTTTGCCGCATCTTTCGTGATGGGGTGACGCTCATGGAGCACAGCGGCAGGCACCACTTCCTGGGTGGCGCGGATGCGCAGGTTGTCTGTCTGATACTCTTGCATGGGACGTCAATTCTGGCTGGAAAGCTTCCAATTATAGCCCCTTGTAGGGACTCTCCTCAATACAGATGACAGGCTACCTGATGGGGTGTTCCCTCGTCCTTGATGTTCTTCAGCTCGGGCATGCTCCGGGCGCATACTTCCATGGCCTCCGGGCAGCGAGTGCGGAAAGGGCAACCCGAGGGTGGATTCAGGGGGGACGGTACATCGCCCTGAAGGATCATCCGATTCCCTCTGGCGTCCGGATCCGGCATGGGAATGGCGGACAGCAGGGCTTTGGTGTAGGGGTGCCGGGTTTCCTTGTACAGGTCTGTTGAAGAGGCCACCTCCACCAGCTTGCCCAGGTACATAACGCCGATCTCATGACTGATGTGTTGCACCACGGCCAGGTCATGGGAAATGAACAGAAACGAGATGCCCAGCTCCCGCTGCAGCCGGGCGATGAGATTCAGTACCTGAGATTGCACCGACACATCCAGGGCCGAGACCGCTTCATCGGCGACGATGAATTTGGGGTCCAGGGTCAGCGCCCGGGCGATGCCGATGCGCTGGCGCTGTCCGCCGGAGAATTCGTGGGGGTAGCGGTGCAGCACATTGGCGCGCATGCCCACGATGTCCAGCAGTTCCAGCACCTTTTTCTTGCGCGAGGCCGCGTCACCGATGTGATGGATTTCCAAGGGTTCCAGCAGGGTCTGCATCACCGTGCGCCGGGGTGACAGGGAAGCGTAGGGGTCCTGGAAGATGATCTGCATGTCCTTCCGATGTGCCACCAGTTCCTTCCGGTTCAGGGCGGTGATATCCGTGTCTCCCAGCTTGATCTGCCCGCCCGTGGGTTCGTGCAGGCGCAGGATGGCGCGGCCCAGGGTGGATTTGCCGCAGCCGGATTCGCCGACCAGGCCGAAGGTATGCCCCTTGGGTATGCTGAAGCTCACATCGTCCACGGCCTTGAGTTGACCCACCACTCGGCGAAAGAAGCCGCCCTTGATGGGGAAGTGTTTTTTGAGGTTCTTGACGTCGAGTAGCGTGCTCATGGTTCAACCGGGTGGTAACAGGCGACGGCGTATTCTCCTTCGCGGATCAACGGCGGTTCCTGCTGGTGGCATTGTTCGTCTGCCCGGTCACAGCGATCCCCGAAGCGGCAGCCGGCAGGCAGGTGCAACAAATCGGGTACGGTGCCGGGGATGGTGGGCAACTCGTCCAGCTTCTGTTCCCGAATACGGGGGATGGATTTGAGCAACCCCTCGGAATAGGGATGCCGGGGCGTTTTGAACAGGCTGTGTATCGGTGCCTCCTCGGCAATCCTGCCGGCGTACATGACCACTGCCCGGCTGCAGGATTGAGCCACAACCCCCAGGTCATGGGTGACCAGCACCACCGAGGTGCCCAATTCGTCCTGCAGTTTAACCATCTGTTCCAGCACCTGCGCCTGGGTAGTGACATCCAGTGCGGTAGTGGGTTCATCTGCCAACAGCAGCTTGGGGTTGCAGGACAGGGCCATGCCGATCATCACCCGCTGGCGCATGCCGCCGGACATCTGATGCGGATATTCATTGATGCGTTTCTCGGGGGAAGGGATGCCCACCAGCGCCAGCATATCGATGGCATGGGCTTTTGCCTGCTTGCGGCTCATGCCCTGATGGCGCATGAGCACATCGGTCATCTGTGTGGCGATGGTGAACACCGGGTTCAGGGCGGTCATGGGTTCCTGGAAGATCATGGAGATCTCCTTGCCGCGTATATGCCGGTATTCTGACTCGGGAAGGCCTACCAGTTCCCGGCCTTCCAGCTGGATGCTGCCGGAAACAATACGCCCGGGCGGCGAGGGAATCAGCCCCAGGATGGCCAGAGAGGTCACGGATTTGCCACAGCCGGATTCGCCCACCAGTCCCAGGGTCTCGCCGGGCATGATGTCGAAGCTCACGCCATCGATGGCGCGCACGATGCCGCGTTGGGTGGAGAATTCGATGATCAGGTCTTTTACGCTGAGCAGGGGTTGGGTCATTGGTCATTCCTCCAGCCCCACCATACGGTAGGTTGGGCAAAGGCCGCCAGGCCGTGCCCAACACAAACGCCGTTGTCGGGCACGCTGCGCTTTGCCCGACCTACCAGATTCTGCTCCTGGAACTGCGGCCGGTGGCCCGCATTGTGCTGCGTTTCATGAGGGCCGCCAGTGTGAATCATTTTCATGCACTCACCTTCTTCGGATCCAGGGCATCCTGCAACGAATCGGAGAACATGTTGAACGCCATCACCAGCACGAACAGGAAGGTGGAAGCGGTGAGGAAGTTGGAATAATGCCCGGCCTGCACTTCCTGGGTGGATTCGGCGATCATCAAGCCCCAGGAAACACCATCTACCACACCCAGGCCCAGGAAGCTGAGAATGACCTCGGACTTGATGGCGCCAACAAACACGATGGTGGCCTGCACCAGCAGGATGTGGAAAGTGTTGGGCATGATGTGGCGGAAGATGATGAGGCGCTGGGGCAGGCCGATGGCCCGCGCCGCCTCCACGAATTCGAAGTTTTTCAGCTTGATGACCTCGCCGCGCACCAGGCGGGCGGTGGTGGTCCAGAAAGTGGCGATCATCGCGATGTGCATGGAATAGGGATAGCCCTGCAGCGCATAGGCGATGGCGGCCACGAACAGGTAGAAGGGGATCGAATCGAGCACACCCATGAGCCACAGGATCAACTCATCCACCCAGCTGTTGGTGAAATAGCCGGACAGGGCGCCAAGGAAGCCGCCGAGCAGGGTGGACAGGATGGCGACGACCATGCCCACTTCAAAAGCTGTCTTGGTGCTGTAGATGGCGCGTTCGTAAATATCCTGGCCGATAATGTTGGTGCCCAGCCAGTGCTTGGCGCTGGGACCCGCCCACATATCGCCGCCGACGTTGCTCCAGCCTTGCCCCCACAGTCCTGCCCACACGCCCAGGGCGATGAGCATGAAAAAGATGACCACCCCGAGGGAGATCATGCCAGTGCGATCACGGCGGAATTTGTACCAGGCCTTGCCCCACAGAGATTCACTTTCCTTGGGCAGGTTCGCTTCTTCGGCCAGTGTATTCATTTCAGGGATACCCGTGGGTCGACCAGTTTGTAGAAGATGTCGTTGAGGATCAGCACGATGACGAACAGTACGGCTGTAATGCCGACGACCGCTTTCAGTATGGGCTGATCGCCTGTGGTGATGGCATCGAAAGTGACCTTGCCCACGCCGGGAATACCGAAATAGCTTTCCACCAGCAGCGAGCCGGAAATCACCACCAGGGGAATGGAGAACATGATGCGGGTGATGATGGGGATCATGGCGTTCTTCAGGATGTGCTTGAACAGCAGCTCCCCCGGAGGCGTGCCGAAGGCCTTGGCGGTGCGTACGTGATCGCGCCCCATTTCCTCGACGATGACCGCCCGGTAGAAACGGGTGTTGTAGCCCAGGGCGACAAACACCGTGGCCAGGGTGGGCACGGTGATGTAACGCAGATAGTCCCAGAAGCTGTACACGTTCCAGCCCCTCACCGGAAACCAGCCCAGCCCGTCGTTGGACGAAAGCAATATCTGGAAGGCGATGATCACGATCAGGAAGCTCACGCTCATGCCCACCACCGAACCGCCCATGATCAGTTTGTCCAGCCAATGCCCGCGGTAATAGGCCGCCACCAGTGCCAATGCGATGCCCAACAGGTTACCCAGCACGAAGCCGGGGATGATCAGCGCCAGGGAAATGGGCACGGTGCGTTTGAGGATGCTGTTCACGCGCTCGCCGGTGGAATCGGAATAGCCGAAATCGAAAGTCGCCAGTTCTTTCAGATATTCCAGATAGCGGGCAACGAAGGGTTTGTCATAGCCCAGTTGGTGACGGATTTCCTGTATTTGCTCTTCCGTGGCGTTCTTCCCAACCAGTTCATAAGTCTTGTCCGGGCCGAAATAGACCATCAACAGGAAGCTGATCAGGGTTACGCCGATGATCAGGGGAATGCCCGTAATGAACTTGCGCAGGGCGTACTGGAGCATTTCCATGTCGGTCTATTGGCTCATGGTGAGGGTGATGTCTGTTGGGCACGGCCCGTGGCCTTTGTCCAACCTACGTTTCAACCGGGTTTGGAGGTAGGTCGGGCAAAGCGTAGCGTGCCCGACAATCGGCTTGTTCATTGTTCTGTCTCCTTCACGTCCACGTATTTGAGATGAAAGCCACCGACGATAGACCGGTCGGGAAAGCTCACCACGTCCTTGTGCCAGAGGAGAATTTCCTGCCGCGACAAACCGGAGATGGTGACGCAGGAATCCAGGAGTATCTGGTTCATTTTTCGGTACAGCCGGGTGCGCTCGGGTGAAGGCTGCATTACCGCGGTCTGTTCATACAGGCGGTTGTACTCCGGATCATCGAAGTTGGCGTTGTTGGAGCCGGGAGAGCCGTTGGGACCGTAGAATAGCTGCAGGGTGTTTTCCGCGTCGGGATAGTCCAGACCCCAGCCCATGCCCACGATCTTGATCTTCGACTGTTTGACGGCCTTGTTGAAATCGCCAAAGGAAGCATAGGAATCGAAGACGACCTTTTCCTTGGGATAGCCGATTTTCGTCAGCCAGCCACGGAACTGCTCGAAAAACTGACGGGTTTCCACTTGTGCGACGCCACCGTAGGTGAGGGTGGGCAGCTTGTCGGCTGTCCAGCCGGCTTCTTCCAGCAGTTTTCTGCCCTTTTCCGGGTTGTATTCCAGGCTGTCCCTGGGGGCATTCGGGTCGTATTCCGGTACTACCGGCGGGATGATGCCGGGAAATATGAAGCCCATGTCGTTGTAGAAACGCTTGTTGCGCTCATCCCAGCTGAAGGCGTAGCGAATGGCGCAGCGCAGGGCATGGTTCATCTTTTCCCGCTGGGGATCACTGTTGTAGCCGATTTCCGGATCGGACATGTTGAAATCCGTGTGCACGAAGCCGGTTTCGATGCCGCTGGTCATGAAGAAGCGTATGGCATATTCGGGTTTGAGTATGATGTCAGGCTTCTTTTGGGCCAGCACGTTGTCCAGCAGTTCCTTGGGAATGGTGGCGTACTGGATTTCGTCGCCCTTGGTGAAGGAATTCCACCGAGATAGGGATTCCCGGATGAAATGGATTTCCAGCCGATCGACCAGGGGAGGGATCTTCCCTTCGATTTCCTCGATGCCAAATTTTCCGTGAATTGCTTCGTCGTAACCTTCATAGTCCAGGTCGATGGGTACTTTTCGATATTTGGGGTTCTTGACCAGTACGGCGCGTACCGAATCGAAGGTTTGCAGTTTGAAAGGCCCGGAGCCCACGGGGCGCACGGAGAATTCCCGCCCGTAGTACTCGACGGCTTCTCGGGGAACGATGGCGGAATAACCCTGGGCCAGGGTGTGCACCAGCTGGGGAAAGGGTTTGTTGAGTATGATCTGAATGGTATAGCGGTCCAGCGCCTTGAGGCCTTCCACTTCCTTGTCATAATCGGAGCCAGCCTGTTTCCAGTCGGCCATGCCCTTGATGCGCCCGGCCCAGAACCAGCTGCCCTGAGAACGGGTTTTCGGGTTGAAATGCCGCTTCAGGGAATAGACGAAATCTGCAGCGGTCAACTCCCTGCCTTTGTCGTCGGGAAACGCCGGGTCATCGGTGAATTCCACGCCCTGTTTGATGCGTATGGTGTAGGTCAGGCCGTCTTCCGATACTTCCGGCATGTCCATCGCCAGATTGGGTTTGATCTGGTAGGGGCGGGTCAGATACTTGTAGGAATAAAGCGTGTCGTAGATGTTTACTACCACGTGATTGGCGTAGATGGTGGCACTTTGTGCCGGGTCCAGGCTGCTGGGGGCACCGTTCAGTGAGTGGCGGTAGATCTTCATGCCATTGGTGTTCGGCCCATCGGAGCAGCCCCCTGCCAGCAGGAGGGAAAACAGGATCAGCAGACCAATAAATCGTAAGGACATTAAGGGCTTGAAAAAGGCGTAAGCATCAAAGGGAGCGAGTATAGCGGGTTCATTGACAAGGGAAAATCATTTTTGACCTGTAGCGAGGGTTTACACGGTCCGGAAACAAGTAGCCACAGTGATTGCCCGTTGATGGAACGAGTTATGCTTTATAGTGTCTTACTGGAACTAAATTCATCAGGAGTAAGGAATATGTTGCGTCGTTTGATAATTGTTTTGAGCGCCAGTTTGTTTTATGTAGGCAGTGTTGCTGCGGAAGTGGAACCGTCCATGGGCAAGGTGGTGCTTGCTGCCGCGGAAGCCAGGCTAACGGTAACGGCCATCGATCACAAGACCCGGGAAGTCACACTGAAAAACGAAGATGGAGAAGAGGAAACTTTCGTCATCGGCAAGGAAGCGCGAAACCTGGATCAGGTTCAGGTGGGCGATATCGTCACCATAAAGATGGCGGAAGGCCTAGCCGTCAGCTTGTATCCGGTAACAACGGTTGCCAAGAGCCGGGTTGAACGCACGGGGGTGGCACGGTCCGAGCCGGGACAGAAGCCCCATGTCAGCATTACCCGTCATATCGATGTGACCGGCAGGATTTTCGACCTCGACAGGAAGAATCGCATCGTTACCCTGGAAGGAAAAGATGGCCGACTTGCCGTCCCGGTAGCCGAAGATGTTGATCTGGACAAGGTGAAGAAAGGCGACATGGTAACCGTGGATTATGTGGAAATGCTTTCCATCACCGTTGATGCTCCGACAAAATGATGTTGCGTGGTAGCGAGAAAAATTGGTAAACGCGTTTACCGATAAGAAATCGCTTTTCGGCCTACCGCCCGGGTTCTGCAAAAAATGCAGGGTTCGGGTTTTTTTTGTTTATTCTGCTTCGCTCCTGTCCTGTCCAAGATGCTAAAATAAACGGCTATGTCGCTTAAATATGACCTCCATAGCCATTCCACGGTATCCGATGGCACCCTGAGCCCCGCCGAGCTGGTAAAGCTGGCCGCGGATTCCCGGGTGGATGTGCTGGCGCTCACCGATCATGACAATGTGTCGGGCATCGCAGAAGCGCAGGAAACGGCAACAGAGCAGGGCATCCACATTGTTCCCGGCGTGGAGATTTCCGTCAGCTGGAACAAGCATACGGTACACATTCTCGGCTTGAATATCGACCCCGAAAACTCCATCTTGCTCGAAGGCCTGGATGCACTTTGCGCGTATCGCCACTGGCGGGCGCAGGAGATCGGGCGCAAGCTGGAAAAGAAAGGCATAGAAGGTGGCTACGAGGGCGCCTGTGAACTGGCGACGGGCGCGCTCGTGGGACGGCTGCACTTCGCCCGTTTCCTGGTGCAGCAGGGCCATGCTCGTGATGTGAAAGAGGTATTCCGTCATTTCCTGGTGGCCGGGAAACCAGGTTATGTGAGCAGCGAATGGGCCAGCCTGGAAGATGCCCTGAACTGGATTCAGGGAGCAGGTGGCATGGCGGTGATCGCCCACCCGGCCCGCTACAATATGACCCGCGGAAAACTGCGGCGACTGATCGGTGAATTCAGGGAGTTGGGCGGCAGGGGGCTGGAAGTGGTTTCCGGCAGCCACAGCAAGGATGAGTATTTCACCATGGCCAGGCATGCCCGGGATTTTGATCTGCTGGCGTCTGCCGGATCGGATTACCACGGCCCGGAAAATCCCTGGATCAACCTGGGCAATCTGCCCGAATTACCGCCGGGCTGTGATCCGGTGTGGAAGCATTTTTGATATGGCACAGTTTTTTCAAATTCATCCGGACAACCCCCAGCCACGTCTGATTCATCAGGCGGTAGAGATTCTGCGCGAGGGGGGAGTGATCATCTATCCCACGGATTCCAGCTATGCCATCGGTTGCCAGGTAGGTAACAAGGCGGCGATGGACCGCATCCGTCAGATCCGGCGTCTGGATGACAAGCATAATTTCACCCTTGTATGCCGGGATCTCTCGGAAATCTCCCAGTATACCAAGCTGGATAACCAGCAATACCGCCTGATCAAGGGTTTCACTCCCGGTCCTTACACCTTCATATTGAAAGCCACCAAACAGGTACCCAAACGGTTGATGCACCCGAAGCGCAAGACCATCGGCATTCGCATTCCCGACAACCGCATCGCCCTGGCGTTGCTGGAAGAGTTGAACGAACCGATACTGAGCAGCACCTTGATACTGCCTGGCGAAGACCTGCCCATGATGGATCCCTATGACATGAAGCAGACCCTGGAAAACCAGGTCGATCTGATCATCGACGGCGGCTACTGCGGCTACGATCCCACCACCGTGGTGGTGATGGAAGACGATGAGCCCTGGGTAGCCCGTCATGGCAAGGGCGATGCTTCCCTGTTTGAATAATCTTCTTACCCGTTTCCGGATATAATCACCCGATGCAAGATCTGAATCTGATTCAACAACTGGTAGTGTTCGTGCTGCCCCTGATCTTTGCCATCACCGTGCATGAGAGTGCCCACGGCTGGATGGCGGACAAGCTGGGCGATCACACCGCCCGCTCCATGGGGCGGGTAACCATCAATCCTATCCCCCATATCGACCTGGTAGGTACCATCATCGTGCCTCTGGCCCTGTATGCCATGACTACACTGGCCGGTGGCGGCGGGCTGATCTTCGGCTGGGCCAAACCTGTGCCCATCAATCCGCGAAACTTCAGCAACTATCGGCGGGACACGGCGCTGACCGCAGTGGCGGGACCTGCTTCAAATTTCCTCATGCTGCTGATCTGGGCGATTGTTCTGCGCCTGAGTGTGGGAATGGAAAATACTGCAGGGTGGCTCGCCGAACCCCTGGCCTACATGGCGGTGGGGGGCATTCTGATCAATGCCATTCTGATGGTGTTGAACCTGTTGCCCATACTGCCTCTGGATGGCGGTCGGGTGCTCGCTTCTCTGTTGCCACCGAAACTGTCCATTTCTTACGCCAAGCTGGAGCCATGGGGGCTGTTCATCCTCATCGGGTTAATGGTGACTGGTTTGCTATGGCCGCTGATGCGTCCCATGCTGCAGTTGGTGCAGACCCTGGCCTACTCCATTGCGGGGCTGACGTAGCTCCGTACTTAACTTTACCGAACCGGACTTTACAGAATATTCATGGAAAATGTCGCATCTCAACACGCCCGTGTGCTATCTGGCATGCGTCCCACCGGCCGCCTGCATCTGGGACACTATCACGGAGTTTTGAAAAACTGGGTGGAATTGCAACACGAGTACCAGTGCTTCTTCTTCGTTGCCGACTGGCACGCGCTCACCACCCACTACGAAGACCCTTCCATCATTCCCGAGAGTGTCTGGGACATGGTCATCGACTGGTTGGCTGCCGGTGTCAATCCCGGGGAGGCGACCTTGTTCATTCAGTCGCGGATACCGGAACATGCCGAACTGCATCTGCTGCTGTCCATGATCACGCCCCTGGGCTGGCTGGAGCGTGCGCCCAGCTACAAGGATCAGCAGGAAAAGCTCA
>CAZFXI010000038.1:0-29038 GCA_964522855.1 uncultured Sedimenticola sp. | reverse complement strand
GCCAGAATCTTGCGACTCGGGACCTGATTCGCGGGCTGGCACACGAAATAAAGAATCCTCTTGGCGGTGTACGGGGGGCCGCGCAGCTGCTGGCCATGGAACTGGAAGGCAATGAGCTGCAGGAATACACGGCTATCATCATCGAAGAAGTCGATCGTCTGAAGTCACTGGTGGATCAGATGCTGGGCTCACGTCAACTCCCGGTGATGTGCAATATCAATATTCATCATATTCTGGAGCGTGTATGTACCATTGTTGCTGCGGATCCAGAGCATGAAGTAGTGATCGAGCGCGATTACGATCCAAGCATTCCTGACATTCAGGGAGATGCGGATCAGCTTATTCAGGCCCTGCTGAATATCCTCCAGAACGCTGTTCAAGCCACCGCAGGCAAAGGACATATCCTGTTGCAAACCCGCATACTCAGGCAGTTTACCCTGGCAAGTACCCGCCATCGCCTGGTGGCGCAGATCAATATTGTCGATGACGGACCCGGTATTCCGGAAGAACTGCAGGAAAGGGTTTTCTATCCCATGGTTACCGGGAAGTCGGAAGGTACGGGACTGGGTCTTTCTCTGGCACAATCCTTGATAAACCGTCATGGTGGTTTGATAGAATTCACCAGCAGGCCCGGGAAGACCGTATTTACCATTTATCTGCCGCTGGAAAATAATCGATGAATGAAGCAACTGCTGTCTGGATTGTGGACGATGACCGATCGATCCGTTGGGTACTGGAAAAAGCCCTGACCAAGGCAGGTTTCGATGTGCAAAGTTTTGAGCATCCTGGTGATTTGCTGAAAGCCCTGCAGACCTTTGAACCCACTGTGGTGTTGTCAGACATACGCATGCCGGACATGGATGGCCTGATGCTGCTTGAAAGGATTCATGACATTTATCCCGAACTGCCAATCATCATCATGACCGCACATTCGGATCTGGACAGTGCGGTAAAAGCCTATGATGTGGGCGCTTTCGAATACCTACCCAAGCCTTTCGATCTGCAGGAGGTGATTGACCAGGTGGAGAGGGCAGCGGCCAGCCGCAACAAGGGAGTTGGCGTCAGTGGCGACGGGTTAGGGAAAAATGGTGGGATCATTGGTGAGGCTGCCTCCATGCAGGAAGTTTTTCGGGCTATCGGGCGCCTGGCACGCTCTCATATTTCGGTACTGATCAATGGTGAATCAGGAACTGGAAAGGAGCTGGTAGCACGTGCTCTGCATCAGCATAGCCCCCGGGCCGAGCAACCGTTTATTGCGCTGAATATGGCGGCCATTCCCCGGGAGCTCATGGAATCGGAGTTGTTCGGTCATGAGAAAGGGGCTTTCACCGGTGCCCAGACACGGCGTGTGGGGCGTTTTGAGCAAGCCGAAGGCGGGACGCTATTTCTGGATGAGATTGGTGATATGCCTGCGGAGGCCCAGACCCGGTTGCTGCGCGTACTTGCCGATGGGGAGTTCTATCGGGTGGGCGGCGCCAGTACAGTCAAGGCCGACGTGCGCATCATTGCAGCGACGCATCAGGACCTGGAAAAGCTCGTCGAGCAGGGGCGCTTTCGGGAAGATTTGTTTCATCGCCTGAATGTTATTCGTGTTCATATTCCTCCATTGCGGGAGAGGCGTGAGGACATTGGTTTACTGATGAATCATTTTCTGGGCAAAGCGGCGCTGGAGCTCGATGTCGACGCCAAGGTATTGAAGCCTGATGCCCTGATGCAGCTACAGGCATTTTCCTGGCCGGGGAATGTCAGGCAACTGGAAAACACGGCGCGTTGGCTGACGGTGATGGCCTCCGGCCAGGAAATATACGCCCAGGGCCTGCCACCGGAAATAAGCCTTGAAGATACTCAAGTACAATTTTCCGGTACCATTCCCGGAGACTGGCAGACAGTGCTGCAAAACTGGGTAAAGGCCGGTTACGAAGAAGGAAAAACAGGGCTGCTGGATGAAGTGGAAACAGCGATGATCAAGGCCGCATTGCAGGCTACTGGCGATCGCAAGCAGGATGCGGCGCAGTTACTTGGTTGGGGAAGAAACACGCTGACACGCAAGCTCAAGGATATGGATTAGTTGCTACCATTTCCATGGCTTCAGCAAGGCGATGACCAGTGCCAGCAGCGCTAAAATAATGAACAATTCTATAAACATGATTTGAGGCTCCAACCAATGGATCTTACCAGTATTGAATTGCCTGGCTCCATGATCACCGCGATCAAGATCGTTGATGATGATGTGCGCATTCGTTTTGAGCCTGCGTATTTGATCAAGACCATGACGGGATCGGAAGAGCGTACCAAGTGGCGGCAGAATGTGGAACTGCTTTTTGAAAACGCGGAACTGCTGGAAGGAGGAACTCTGGAGCTTCCAGTGAAATGCAGTGGGGGGGATGTGGGCGAAAACATCTACACCTACAGGGATATGGTTCCCGTCCCGTTGGAAAGCAAGGGTCAGGCGCATTGTGATCTTGGCATCGAGAGTAGTACCCTGCGTCTGCGTGTGCAGGCAGAAGGTGTAAAACTGTTACGTGAGGATATGCCAAGATATATCAAGCATATGCGAGATTGAATCCGAGTTAACGGCTATTCAATGCCGAGCTTTTGCTTGACCTCTTCAAGATAATCGTCGGCGTAAGCCCGCAACTCCGTTGCTAGTATGCTGTTCGGTGTGTCCAGCCTGAGTTTTCTCAAGGCGGGAATTTGTGGCAACGGCGGTGGCGGATTGCCATCATCCTTGCGGCTTATCTGCACGCAGGCCCGCGCAGCGATAACGATATCCACCAGCCCCGGGCTGTTGCTTCCATGGTCGTGTAACCACTCCGTTGCATCGCAAATATTCTGTGCCAGGGAGTGGAAGATATTCCAGTGTGAAAGCACCATGCGCCCCGTTTCCTTGCCAAACATCACCGTGCAGTCATGTAATTCCTGTGGAGAGATTTCCCGATAGAAATTGTAGGCGTAGCTGAGGATGGTAATCTCCCCCACATTGTGCAGCAGCCCCGCCAGCTCCGCTTCGCCGGGATCTTCCAGTTCCAGGTCCTGTGCCAGACGTTTTGCTACTGCGGCAACACAGATGCTGCGCTCCCAGGCGTTGCGAAAAGATTCCTGAAGAATCAATGCGCGGGGGTCACGAGATTCCCTGAACAGGTTCATGAAGGCCAGCTTGCGCACTTTTTGCAAGCCCATTTGTGCGGTGGCTGATGCAACGCTGGGTACGGAACCACCAGGCCGGTGCTGGATTTGCGCGGCTTTCATCAACTTGAGGGAAAGCACCGGGTCGAGCATGGCCCAGTCTGCGATACCGGAGGCGTTTTTTGACGGTACAAGAACCTCGCGACTGACACTCAAGGCGACGGGGTGCCAGGACAGGATCATCAAGGCATGTTTTTGCAGGTCATCATAAATATGCGCCACCATTTGTGCCGAAAAATCAGCATTTTCCTCACTGGTTTCTTCAACCAGATAATGAGAGGAAATCATTTCCGATGCTTCGTCCAGATCTGACAGTTCATCCAGCAATTCGTTGCTGATCTTGATGTATTGCACCGGGGTGAGCGCAGAAACGCGGTAGCGACTGGGGCGCAGGCGTGAAAGGGGTGAGCGTGCCGCTGCGTCCGTGTGCTTGATGACACGTTGACGCCCATCTGCCGCTTCCATGAGTACGTTACCCTTGAGCAGAAACAGGCTGTTGGTTTCGGTGTCACCCAGATCCATCAATTGTGTGCGCTTTTTGGCTTTCAGCCATTGCGCCTCCTGGACGATTTCCAGGAGTTTGTCATACGACAGATCCGAGAGCGGCGTGAAGCGACGCAACTCTTCTACGGGCTGTTTTTCTGTGTTCTCGGGTCTGCTCATCTAGTGGGTTTCTCCATTGCGCTCATTATAGGCGGAAAAGGCCAACAGGGAAGTGTGAGAAACCATTGATGAATATCAGCAGCCACATTTCCCGGGTGCTTCATTCAGGCGCAGCGATCCCGTAATCTGGCCGACTTCTGCCAATTGATGACGCTGTATGTAGTCCAGGATGCCGGTATTGATCTTGCCGCAGATCAGCGGATCGTAGAACAGGGCTGTGCCGATGCCCACGGCGCTGGCGCCGGCGATCAGGAACTCAAGCGCATCTTCCGCAGTAGTGATACCGCCCTGGCCGATAATGGGAATCCCGTGGTTTCTTGCCACTTGGTAGACCTGATGTACCTTGAGCAGAGCCACGGGTTTGATGGCGGGGCCGGAAAGTCCTCCCTGGTTGTTGCCGATAACCGGCGTGCGATTTTCGATGTCGATGGCCATGCCCATGAGGGTGTTGATTACAGCCAGCCCATCGGTGCCGGCCTCGATGCAGCGACTGGCATTGTAGGCGATGTCGGTCTGATTGGGCGAGAGCTTGGTGATCAGGGGCTTGTCGGTGACCTTGCGACAGATTTCAACCACCCGTGCCGACATGTCTGGATCGTTGCCGAAAGCGACACCGCCTTCCTTCACATTGGGGCAGGAAATGTTGATCTCGATGGCATCGATGGGAGAATCATCGAACTTGCGGGTAACTTCCTCATACTCTTCCAGAGTAGAGCCGGAGACATTGGCGATGAAGCGGGTTTCCTCGAAATCCAGCTGAGGCAGAATATCGGCAATGACCTGATCGACACCGGGATTTTGCAACCCGATGGCATTGAGCATGCCGCCCGGGGTTTCACACACCCGATGCGGCGCATTTCCCGGTCTTGCACTCCCCGTGGTGCCCTTGAGGCAGACGGCGCCGGCATCACGATTGGAGAATCCTTCCACGCGGGTGTATTCTTCGCCGAACCCGACACAGCCGGAAAGCAGTACCAGTGGTGTGTCGAACTTCAGGCCACAAAAATCCACGGCAAGCCGAGGGTCATTCATAGTCAGACTCCAGGGAGCAGAAAGTGTTTAACCTCGTATTATATCAGCCAGAGATACCCCCAAACACGGGAAATATCATCCGTCTGTGCGCTAACACTGGCTGCAGCCTGCATCTGGTACAGCCCCTGGGTTTCGAGCTTGATCATTCGCGGCTGAAACGCGCTGGGCTGGATTATCATGAGTTCGTGGGAGTGGAGCTGCACGATTCCTATGAGGAGATGCTGGCACGACTGGGCCAACCTCGGGTGATGGCTTTCAGCACCAAAGGCAAGGCTTCCCACGCCAGTATGGCCTATGAACCGGGGGATGTGCTGCTATTCGGTCCGGAAACTCGGGGCCTGCCGGCAACAATTCTTGATAACCTGCCGCTATCCCGACGCTTGCGTGTGCCCATGCTGCCTGGGCAGCGCAGCCTGAATCTCTCCAATGCCGCTGCGGTGGTGGTATATGAAGCCTGGCGCCAGCGAGGGTTCACCGGCTCCGAGTAAGGGGCTCAGTCCTGCTCGGATTTTTGCTCTCGGCTGAGTAGTGCCTTTACTGCGGAAGCAGGATCGAGACCTTGGTAAATGATTCGGTAGACGTGTTCCGTGATGGGCATTTCCACGCCGAGATCGAGCGCCTTGCTGTGGAAATCCCGTGCGGCAGCCAGCCCTTCCACTTCCTGCCCGATGCGCTTTCTGGCTTCCTCGATGCCGTGGCCATCGGCAAGTGCCAGCCCCATGCGCCGGTTGCGGGACTGGTCATCGGTGCAGGTCAGCACCAGATCACCCAGCCCGGCCAGCCCCATGAAGGTATCGTGCTTGCCGCCCAGGGCCAGTCCCAAGCGGGTGATTTCTGCCAGTCCGCGGGTGATCAGGGCGGCGCGGGCGTTGGCGCCGAATCCCAGGCCGTCGGACATGCCTGCAGCGATGGCCATGACGTTCTTTGCGGCCCCGCCCACCTGTACGCCGATGATGTCATCGGAGGTATAGGCGCGAAAGGTATCGCCGTGGAGATAGTCTGCCAGTCGTGCGGCATGAGCCGGACTGCTGGAGGCCACGGTGATGGCGGTCGGCAGTCCCCTGGCCACCTCCATGGCAAAGGTCGGGCCGGAAAGTACTGCAATATCAGCTGATGGAAAGACCTCTCTGGCTACTTCACTCATCAGGCGCCGATGGGCCGGTTCCAGACCCTTGGTAGCCCAGCTCAAGGATTGCAGTTCTGGTGTCAGTGCCTGTATCTGCTGCAGCACGCTGGCAAAGGCATGGCTGGGGACCACCACCAGGATCTCATCCGCGCCGGCAATGCTTTCTGCCAGGTTGGAGGTAGGTGTCAGGTGTTCAGGGAAAGGGATGCCGGGCAAATACTGCTTGTTTTCGCCATCTTGTATCAGCCTGGAAATTTCTTCGTCCTGGTGGCCCCAGAGGCTGATGTCGTGGCCATGGCGGGCCAGCAGTGTGCCCAGGGCAGTCCCCCAGGATCCTGCGCCCAGTACGGCGATCTTCGTGTTTGAGCGGCTCATTCCGGGTTTCCGGTCAATGCTCCGCCGGTGCCGCTTCCTGCTTTTGCTGCTGTATCTGCTGTGCATAGAGGGCTTCAAAGTTTACCGGAGCGAGCAGGAATTGCGGGAAGCTGCCGCGGGTAATCAGGTCCGAGAGTACCTCACGCACATAGGGGAACAGCACGTTGGGGCAGTAGACGCCGAGCATGGGCCCCATTTCCTCTTCGGGAATGCCCTTGGCCAGAAAAATGCCGGACTGGGTGGCTTCTGCGAGATAGGCGGTGTGATCCTCGATTTTAGCGGTCACCGTCACGGTCAGCGCCACCTCGATATTGCCTTCGCCAAGGTCCTTGATCGCATTGTTCAGGTTGACGTTGATCTCCGGTTTCCATTCCTTCATGAAAATCTCGGGGGAGTTCGGTGTCTCGAAGGAGATATCCTTGGTATAGATGCGCTGAATGGAAAACTGGCGTTGAGTTTCTTCTGTCATGATCTGAATCCTGATATGATTGTAAGGTTACTTGCGTTTGACTGGCAATCCGGCGCTTTGCCAGGCCATCATGCCGCCGCGAAGATTGTGTACGTCCCTGAAACCCGCTTTGGTGAGGGTCTTGCAGGCCATGCCGGAACGTGACCCCGAGCGGCAGGCGATGATGACGGGCTTGTCCTTGTGTTTTTCCAGCTGTTGCAATTGTTTGGCCAGGCCATTCAGGGGGATGTTTACCGCGTTGACGATATGGCCCTTGTTGAACTCTGCGATGGAACGGACGTCCACGACCACGGCATCGTCATGGTTGATGAGCACGGTGGTTTGCAACGCATCCACTGCCGCCTTGTTGACGGGATCGAAAAAGATGTTCCAGATCAGCGCCCCGGTCAGTGCTAGAAAGGTGATGACCAGGAGCAGGTGATTGGTGATGAATTCTGCCAGTTGTTCCATCCGAATTTAGGTTCTCGCGGAAAAAAGAGCGTAATTATAGCGCAACTTTCCTCGCAAGGCGGGTTTCGATGGATCTTCGGGAATTCAATGAGCGTGGGTGCAGAATACCTGGCGCATCATGTCGATAAGCTGCAGGGTACGGCTGTCACTGACACGGTAAAAAACCCGGTTGGCATCCTTGCGTGCATCCAGGATGCCCTTGTCGCGCAGGATGGCCAGGTGCTGGGAGATATTGCTTTGTGATGATCCTACCTTGGCAACGATATCATGGACACTGACTTCATCTTCGCCCAGGGTGCAGAGTATCTTCAGCCGTAGCGGATGGGACATGGCTTTGAGGGCGCGGGAGGCGCGCTCGATATCGCCATCATCCTGTATCAATGCCATGCTTTCGCCGAATTCCTGAATCTTGTTTTTTAGGGAGGAAACAAAAGTCTTCACAAACCACCTCTCCAGTTCCGTTAATACATGAGTTATTTATAACACGCTAATACAATAATACACTGTTTTACTGTGGGAACTGCAAGCGAATTCCGGTTTTTCTTCGCGCTGCCGGTGTTTACAGGCAAAGCCATGGGTGGAATTCTGCTAAAATCCGGCTGCAAATCAATCTCGCAGCGAGTCTATTGGAAATGAATGCTATTCCCCGCCCTGTTGTACTGATCATCCTCGATGGCTGGGGATTGCGTGAGGAAAAGGAAAACAATGCCATCGCCGCTGCCCGCACGCCAGTGTGGGACAGGCTATGGAATGAGAATCCACACACCGCCCTGGAAACCTCCGGTTCCGCGGTAGGCCTTCCCAGCGGGCAGATGGGCAATTCTGAAGTCGGGCATTTGAACCTGGGCAGCGGACGCGTGGTGTACCAGGAATTTACCCGGGTCAGCCGCTCCATCCGCACGGGGTCGTTCTTCAGCAATGCGACCTTGACCGGTGCCGTGGACATCGCCGTGAACAATGATTCGGCGGTGCATATACTGGGATTGCTTTCCCCTGGCGGCGTGCACTCCCATGAGGAGCATATCCATGCCATGGCCAAGCTGGCGGCAGACCGTGGGGTCAGCAAGATCTTTGTACATGCCTTTCTCGACGGCCGTGACATGCCGCCAAAAAGTGCCATGGCCTCCCTGCAGGCCATGGACGACCTGTTTGATGAACTGGGTGTTGGTCGTATCGCCAGCATTATCGGGCGTTATTTCGCCATGGACAGAGACCACCGCTGGGAGCGTATCCAGAAGGCCTATGATCTGATTACCCAGGGCAAGGCAGATTATGTGGCGCCCACTGCCATGGAAGGGCTGGAAATGGCCTACGAGCGGGGAGAAACCGATGAATTCGTGGATGCCACCGCCATCATTCCCGCCGGCGCGCAAAAGGTCTGTGTACGCGACGGTGATGTGATCATCAACATGAACTACCGTTCCGACCGTGCCCGGCAGATTACCCGGCCCTTCATCGAGAAGGATTTCGATGCCTTTCCCCGTGCTGTGGTGCCGGATCTGGGCACTTTTGTGAGCCTGACAGAATACAACAAGGAATGGGATATCCCGGTGGCGTTTCCTGCGGAACGCCTGGAAAATGTGTTCGGCGAGTACATCTCCAAGCTTGGTCTGCATCAATTGCGATTGGCGGAAACGGAAAAATATGCCCATGTGACTTTTTTCTTCAACGGTGGCCATGAACAGCCATTCGAGGGGGAAGATCGCATTCTCGTGCCCTCCCCGGACGTGGCGACCTATGATCTCAAACCGGAAATGAGCGCTCCGGAAGTGACCGACCACCTGGTGCAGGCAATTGAGGGCGGCAAGTATGACGCCATTATCGTCAATTATGCCAATGGCGATATGGTGGGGCATACGGGCAGGTTCGATGCAGCCGTGCAGGCCGTGGAAACCCTGGATGAGTGTCTGGGACGCGTAACGCGGGCCATTCACAAGGTGGGTGCTGCCATGCTGATCACAGCCGATCACGGCAACTGCGAAAAGATGCTGGATGAGGAGACCGGTCAGCCCTACACCGCTCATACCACCACGCCGGTTCCCCTGGTGTATGTGGGAGAGCGTCCCGCACGACTCATCGATGGTGGTGCCCTGTGTGATGTGGCGCCGACACTGTTGAAAATCATGGGGCTGCCACAACCGGCAGAAATGACCGGGCATGCGCTGATAGATTTTGCAGATGAAAACGCAGAGCAGGCGTCCAAGACTGCCTGATGGTGACCCGGCTTTTTCTCTTGCTGTGGGGGATTTTGTTGCTTGCCGGCATTGGCACTGCAGAAGAAGGAGACCAGGAGCAGCTGCGCATCCAGCAGCAAAAACGCCAGCAGCTGCAGCAAAGCATATCCCGGTTGCAGGAAAGCATCAGGAAGACCCGCCGGGAAAAAGACAGCTTGACCGCCGAACTCGCAGATTCAGAGCGTGAAATCGGTTCCTTGATTGCGCAACTGCGCGAGCTGGACGCGCAACAGCTGTTGTTGCAGGAGAGCCTACACAACCTTCAGCGTCAGCAACAGGAGCTGCAGCGGCATCTTGCGGCCACCCGTAACAAACTGGCGCAGCTGCTGCGTTCTGCCTACATGGCCGGGCGGCAGGAACGGCTCAAGTTGTTTCTCAATCAGCAGGATCCGGCCCTGCTCAGCCGCCTGCTCGCCTATCATGACTACATCAGCAGGGAACGTGCGCGGCAGCTGCAGCTTCTCAGCCAGGATATGAATAAAAACCGGGCGCTGGCGATACAGATAGAACAGCAACAGACGTCCCTGGATCAATCGCGTAAGCAGCAGCAGACAAAAAAGGACAGCCTGCAGCAACACCAGGCCCAGCGCAGGCACTTGCTGCAGCTGGTCGATTCCCGATTGCAGCAGCAGGATCAAAAACTGGCGCGCTGGCAGGAAGATGAACGCCAGCTGGCAAATTTGCTGAAGGACTTGCAATACCAATTCCGGGGGCTCGATCTGCCGGAACAGAAAGGTTTTCAGGAAAGCAAGGGCAAACTCATCTGGCCCTTGTCGGGAAAACTGTTGAAAGGCTTCGGTACCCATAAAATCGGTAACTTGCGCTGGGACGGGGTTATAATCGGTGCCAGGGAAGGAGAGGAGGTGCATACCGTACATGCCGGACGGGTGGCATGGGCCGATTGGCTGCGCGGCTATGGCCTGCTGATTATCGTGGAACATGGTGACGGGTTCATGAGTCTGTATGGCAATAATCAGAGCCTGTTCAAGGAAACCGGAGACTGGGTGGAAGCAGGTGAAGTCATCGCCCAGGCCAGCGGCGGGGAGGAACGTACCAAATCCGGGGTCTATTTTGGTATCCGCTACCAGGGCAAGGCCCTCAATCCTGCACGCTGGTGCAGGAAATCACACCGCAGGTAATACAAACCCGGGAAGTCGGTTTACTTATATGGTCACAATCAGAGGCGTTGACATGAACAATTGGACAATCAGATGCATTCTATGGGGCTGTGTGGCTTTGATCCCGTTTTCCGTATCTTTTGCCAAGGAAACGCCGGCGGAAGAGAAGGGGCTGCCGCTGAAGGAGTTACGCATTTTTGCAGAAGTCTTCGGGCGCATACAACAGGACTATGTCGAGCCGGTGACCGATCGGGAACTGCTGGACCATGCCATTCGCGGCATGCTGGAAGGACTGGATCCCCATTCCGCGTATCTGGATGAAGAGCACTTCAAGGAATTGCAGGAAGGCACTAGCGGCGAATTTGGCGGCCTGGGTATCGAAGTCGGGGTGGAAGATGGTTTCATCAAGGTCATAGCGCCTATCGACGATACCCCCGCACAAAAAGCCGGAATTCAGGCCGGGGATCTGATCATCCGTCTCGAGGGCAAGCCGGCCAAGGGGATGAGCCTGGGGGATGCGGTAAAGATCATGCGTGGAAAGCCGGGCACCAAGATCAAGATCACGGTGCAGCGCAGTGGTGAGCACAAGCCTCTGGAATTTGAAATAACCCGGGCGGTCATCAAACAGGCCAGTGTGAAGTCTCGTGAACTGGAGCCAGGGTTTGCTTATGTCCGTCTGGCACAGTTCCAGGCTCCCACGGCGGATGACATGCTGCAGGCAATACGCAAGCTGCAAAAAAAATCAGGGGTGCCCCTGAAAGGTCTGGTGCTCGATCTTCGTAACAACCCCGGCGGGGTGTTGCAAGGCGCTGTCGCCGTCAGTGATGCATTTCTGGAAAAAGGCTTGATCGTCTACACCCAGGGGCGAGGAGAGAGCGCGGCACTGAAGTTCAATGCGCGTCCCGGTGATGTGCTCAATGGTGCACCACTGGTGGTGCTGGTGAACGAAGGATCGGCATCGGCATCGGAAATCGTGGCCGGGGCGCTCCAGGATCACAAACGGGCGGTGATCATGGGGCGTACCACCTTTGGCAAGGGGTCGGTGCAAACCATCGTTCCCATCAGCAGCAAGATCGCCATCAAGCTCACCACCGCGCGCTACTACACGCCGAACGGTCGTTCCATTCAGGCGGAAGGCATCCAGCCGGATATCGAGTTGAGCAAGGTCAAACTCAAGGAACTGAAAAAAAGTCTGTTGCAGGTGAAAGAAGCGGATCTGGCCGATCATCTGGCCAACCCGGAAAAGAAAAAGAACCACAAGAAGACTGGCAAGAATGGCAACGGAGAGAAAAAACTGCTGGAAGAGGATTATGAGCTGAATGAGGCGCTGAACCTTCTCAAGGGGATCTCCATATTCAGCAAAAGATAGACCGCTTCCGGTTTTTTCGGGATTTTTAATACTAAACTGAGCTTTGGAGACTTGCTATGGCGCGTGTACTGGTGCCCCTGGCACAGGGTTGCGAGGAACTGGAGGCTGTCAGCATCATCGACTTGCTGCGCCGGGCCGGTATCGACGTGGTAACTGCCGGACTGACCGAAGGCGTGGTCACCTGCAGCCGCGGTGTGGTCATGGTTCCAGATGCCAGCCTGGATGACGTCATGGATGACGATTTTGACATGATCGTGTTACCCGGCGGTTTGCCAGGTGCCGATCACCTGGATGAGGATGTGCGCGTTCAGCGCTTGCTCAAACACATGGCGGAGCAGGGGAAATATACGGCAGCCATTTGCGCCGCACCCAAGGTGCTGGCCAGCGCGGGCCTGCTCCAGGGAAAACAGGCGACATCTTATCCGGGGGTCATCGATGGGATGAAGCTGACCGATACCCGCTATGTCGATCAGGCGGTGGTTAGTGATGGCAAGGTCATCACTTCCCGTGGCCCCGGAACGGCCATGGATTTTGCACTGGTGCTGATCGAAAAACTGGTGGGAAAGGAGCAGCGCAACGCCGTGGAAGCCGCGCTGATTCGCCCGTAATCTTAGAGAAACCGAAAGGGGAATACCGTGAGGCGAAGGGGGAATATCTGGGTTTGGTTGATTGGCATACCCATCATCTTGTGGGCAATCGCGCACTGGGGATTCCACTACTATGTGAAATACCAGCTGGATAAGGCCATCCTGCAGGCTGCACCGAAAGCCACCATCCACTACCAGGATCTGAATACCAGCCTCAGTGGAAAGATCGATGTGCTGGGCATCGATGTGGTGCCGACGGGCATGGAACAGGGTATCTTCATCCGTTCCGTGCATGTTTCCGGACCGGATGCGCTTTCTTACCTCGTGCGGCAGATTCCGGCCCTGGGGGAAAGCGGGCCGCCCGAGAGACTGACCGTGGTGATCAACGGCATCGAGCTGGATATCTCCGGTGACAAGGCAGCGCAGCTGGACAGTCTCGCAGAGCGTACCGGTTACAAGAAAATTGACGGGACACAAAGAGATTTATGCCGTACGGCTGGTGGCGCCTCCTTCAGCCAGTTCCAGGAACTGGGGTTTGAAAAGGTGCAGGGCGACATGAAATTCGGCTACCAGTATGCCTCCACCGGAAAAAAACTCTATGGCGATTTCGACCTGGATATAAAAGACATGCAGCGCGTGACCATGTCGGCGACCTTGAACAACGTTCCTGCCCTGGATGCCCAACAGATGTTGGGTGTCTCGTTGGCCAGATTGAAAGTCACTTATGATTATGACCCGGAATTTGGGCAGAAAGTGGTTGAATACTGCGCCGAAAAGCGGAATCTGACGCCAGAACAGTTCAAACTGTTGATGATGGATGACATGATTCGTGAGATCGAGAAAAATGGCGTGGTGCTGGGTGTCGGTTTGAAAACGGCACTGAAGGACTTTTTGGCCAATTGGGGTACGCTGCTGGTTGAAATCAGCCCCCCGCGCCCTGTAGGCATGTTTGAACTGATGCAACTGCCTCGAGAACAGATAGCGGAAAAACTCGGTTTGCAACTGGCGGTGAACGATCATCTTGTTACCGACCTGAGTTTTCGGGTCCTCGAAGGGATATCCCTGATTCGCCGCAACGCCGGTGTCGGGGAAAAAAGCAAGCCCTTGCCTCCCAGAATTGAGTACACCTGGGAATACCACAAGGTTGCTGCGGGCCGATTGGCCAACTACCTGGATCACAAGGTGATCATCAAGGAACACGATGGCCGGGTGCATAAAGGAAAATTAATCGATGTCGCTGGTGGACGGGTATCCATCCAGCAGCGCGTCAGCGGGGGGAAGTTCACCGCGCATCTGCTGAGCAGCAATATTGCTTCCGCCCAGGTGCGGGTGCGAGTAAAGGTTCAGCAGCCCAAGTCAGCGCCTGAGCAAGCCGTTCCCCAGAAGGCCGATACCGGCAATACCCAGGCTGCCGCTGAGCAGGGGTAGAAACGCGGCGGACAGCAAGGGCGTTCCCAGGCTGGCAAGCAGCGCGGCGCTGATGACCAGGGCCCCTCCCGCGATGCTTTGGCGGGTGCGGCTTTGCCCTTGCTGCAAGTCCTTGCGTAGCGTCCGGAGTTCCTCCGAATGCCATTCCAGACGCAACTTGCCCGCCTGGGCATTCTTCAGCACCTGATAGGCCAGCCGCGGAATTTCCGGCAGTTCTTCCGACAACTGCGGCAGATTTTCCTTCATCCTGCGCAAGAAGGATTTGGGACCCACCTGCTGCGAAATCCACTTTTCCATGAACGGCTTGGCGGTGGTCCACAGATCCAGTTCCGGATACAACATGCGCCCCAGGCCTTCAATGTTCAGCAAGGTTTTCTGCAGCAGCACCAGTTGCGGTTGCACCTCCATATCGAAACGCCGGGCGGTCTGGAACAGGCGCAGCAGGAAATGGCCGAAGGAAATCTCGGCGATGGGCTTTTCCCAGATGGGCTCGGACACGGTGCGGATGGCCGCCTCGAATTCCTCCACCCGGGTGCCTTCCGGCACCCAGCCGGATTCCACATGCAGTTCTGCCACGCGGCGGTAGTCGCGGTGGAAGAAAGCCAACAGATTCTCCGCCAGGTAGCGCTGGTCCTCGGTGGTGAGGGTGCCCATGATGCCGAAATCCACGCTGATATAGCGACCGCTGGGCTCCACGAAGATGTTCCCCGGGTGCATGTCGGCATGAAAGAAATTGTCGCGGAACACCTGGGTGAAGAAGATTTCTACGCCGCGTTCGCCCAGTAGGGCCATGCTCACACCCTGGGCCTTGAGTTTCTCCACCTCGTCTACCGGCGTGCCATAGACCCGCTCCATGACCATGACATTGTTGCGGCAGTAGTCCCAGTACACCTGGGGAATGTAGAGCATTTCGCTGTTCAGGAAGTTACGCCGCAGTTGTGAGGCGTTGGCGGCCTCGCGCATCAGATCCAGTTCGTCGAAGATGGTCTTTTCGTATTCTTCCACCACTTCCAGCGGGCGCAGGCGACTGGCTTCCCTGGAATATTTCTGCGCGAGTCTCGCCAGGGTGTACATGAGATCTACATCCTTGCGGATGGCCTTCTCGATGCCGGGGCGCACCACCTTGACGATGACTTCCTCGCCACTGTGCAATCTGGCGGCATGGACCTGGGCGATGGAAGCTGATGCCATGGGCTGTGTTTCGAAGCTGGCGAAAATGTCCTCGACCTTGCCGCCCAGGGCTTTTTCCACGATGGCTTTGGACTGATCCGCAGGAAAAGGGGGCACCTCGTCCTGCAATTTGACCAGCTCTTCCGCGATTTCGTCGGGGAGCAGATCACGGCGGGTGGAAAGAATCTGGCCGAACTTGATATATATCGGACCCAGGTCTTCCAGGGTACGCCGGATGCGCACGCCGTAATTCGGGCGTTGTCCTTTTTGCAGCCAGTAGAACGGTGACAGGAAGCGGAAAAAGCGGATGGGTCGGAACAGATGGGCGGCGAGGATGAACTCGTCCAGGCCATGTTTGGCCAGCACCCAGGCGATATGCACCACCCGTATGCCTTGGCGGAAAGGGATCATCCAGCCTCCTGTTGCAGCTTTTTCTTCAGGATGCGGATGCGCGCCTCCAGGCGGTCGGTGTCTTCGCGAAGCGTATCTACCTGCGAAATGAAATCCTCGACTTCCAGCGGGTGGGGCAGCAGGCGGGCTTCTTCCGTGAGGTATTCACCGAGGTCTGCTTCCAGGCGGGAGCCGGTACTCCTGGCCCAGTGGGCAGCCTTGCGGGCGGCATTGCCGATCTGATGAGCAAGGATATCCCCAGTGAATTTCGAAAGCTGTTCTTCCCAGTCGATATCCAGTCCGCCCAGGGTGGCGCCGAAATCGTGGGCGAGGCCGGTGTCGCCGGAAATCGTTACCCGTCCCGCAAACAATTGCCGGCTTCCCTGTTCCTTGTCGCCGCTGCGCAGCAGATCCAGGGGGCTGCCGCTCAAAAGTGCATCCGGTTCGCCCTCAATATGCCCGAACAATTGCAGACAACCCTGCTGGTCAGGTATGAAATACAGGGTGATCTCCGGGCCGCGCAGGTGAATGCCGATGATCCTGCCGTGGTGCCGCGCCAGTCTTTTGCAGGCCACAGGATCGAGCTTCAGCAGCGCATTGATGCTGCTTTCCAGGGATTCCAGTGCCAGGTCGCGGGTGGACATGAAGTCTAGAGCTTGAAACCACGGTGGATGGCGACGATGCCACCGGTGAGATTGTGATAATCACAGTTTTCAAACCCGGCCTGCTCCATCATCTCGCGCAGGGTTTCCTGATCCGGGTGCATGCGAATGGATTCGGCCAGATAGCGGTAGCTGTCTTCATCCTTGGTGACCAGCTTGCCGATCTTGGGCAACAGGCTGAAGGAGTACAGATCGTAGAGCTTTTCCAGTGGTTTGATCACCGGCTTGGAAAACTCCAGTATCAGGGCGCGACCACCGGGCTTGAGTGCTTGATACATGGCACGCAGAGCCTTTGGCTTGTCGGTAACGTTACGCAGGCCGAAGCCCATGGTGATGCAGTCGAAGCTGTTGTCAGGAAAGGGCAGGGCCTCGGCGTTGACCTGGGCAAAGCTCAAGTTGCCGGCATGCCCCTTGTCGGCCATGCGGTCCCGACCCGTGACCAGCATGTTGGCGTTGATGTCGGTCATCACCACCAGCCCTTCTGGCCCCACCAGCCCGGCGAAACGGTCGGCCAGATCGCCGGTACCCGAGGCCAGATCCAGCACCTGTTGTCCGGCGCGCACACCCGATAGTTCCACGGTAAAGCGTTTCCACAGGCGATGTACGCCCATGGACATGAGATCGTTCATCAGGTCATAGCGGGAGGCCACGGAATCGAATACACCGCGCACCAGATCGGCCTTTTCTTCTGCCGCAACGGTCTTGTAACCGAAATGGGTGCTGTTGTCTTGGTCGCTGCTCATTTGTGCTGGATACCTATTTTCAGATCCGCATCTGATTCAAACATCAAGGATAGCGGGGCTAAATGGTTTGTCGTCATCCCGGCGTAGGCCGGGATCCAGTATCTTCGTGTGTCTGGATTCCGGCCTCGGCAATTGCTCCTGCGTTGCTCTACCTTCGCCCTTCCGTGGGCTCGTGCGCCGGAATGACAATGATAGTCAGGATGCGTCACAATGTTCAAAGCAATCAAAGGCTCAGGAAGCCGGATCCTTGCGTTCGTACCCCGCTTCCTCGAGTTCATCCAGATACTGTTGCCAGTAGCGGTCGTAGTTCATCCCCAGATTATACAGGGTTTCCCAGGAGTAGATGCCTGTGTTGTGCTCATCATCGAAATGCAGCACGATGGCGTAATTACCCACGGGCTCGATCTGGTCGATGTTCACTTTCTCGATGCCCGTAGGCACCTTGCGTTGACCGGGACCATGCCCCATGACTTCGGCGGAAGGTGAAAAGGCACGCAGGTATTCGGCAGGCAGCTTGAAATTGGAGCCGTCGTCGAAACTGACTTCCAGCACCCGGGAGACCCGGTGCAGGTTGAGTTCGGTTGGTGTGGGATGAGACATGGTGTCATTCCTCGGTAGTACAATTAGCCGGCAATTATGCCCGAATCCTCTTTATGCTATTGGGTACAGATATTCCGGTTTACAGGATGAATCGGGTCAGGTCCTCGTTGTCCGCCAGTTCACCCAGGTGGGCATCCACATAGGCTGCGTCCACCACGATGCTTTGGCCTTGCAGGGTGGAGGCTTCGAAGGAAATTTCCTCCAGCAGTCGTTCCACGACGGTGTGCAGGCGGCGGGCGCCGATATTCTCGGTGCGCTCGTTGACTTCCCAGGCGATCTGGGCGATACGCCGGATGCCGGAATCGTCGAAGCTCAAGGTGACGCCTTCGGTAGCCATGAGCGCAGTGTATTGCTCGGTGAGTGAAGCATCCGGTTCGGTAAGGATGCGCACGAAATCATCGGCGCTAAGGGCGGACAGCTCCACACGGATGGGCAGGCGCCCCTGCAGTTCCGGAATCAGATCTGATGGCTTGGACAAGTGAAAGGCTCCGGAGGCGATGAACAGGATGTGATCGGTCTTGATCATGCCATGTTTGGTGGAGATGCTGCAGCCTTCCACCAGGGGCAGAAGATCGCGCTGCACCCCTTCGCGGGAGACGTCGGCGCCACTGTGATCGGCGCGGCTGGTTACCTTGTCCAGTTCGTCCAGGAACACGATGCCCTGCTGCTCCACCATTTCGATGGCGCGTAGCTTCAGGTCTTCGTGGTTGATGCGCTTGCCGGCTTCCTCGTCGCGCAACAGCTTGATGGCGTCCTTGATGCGCAGCTTGCGCTTGCTGGTGCGTCCCGAGCCAATATTCTGGAACATGTTCTGTAACTGGCTGGTCATTTCCTCCATGCCGGGCGGAGCCATGATCTCCACGCCGATGGGACTTTCGCTCAGATCCACCTCGATTTCCTTGTCATCCAGCTCACCCTTGCGCAGTTTCTCGCGGAATTTATCCCGGGTGCTAGAGGCAGGTGCAGGCTCGGGGTTGGCGTCTTCTTCCCAGCTGGTGGTTTGCGGTGGCGGCAGCAGGATGTCCAGCACTCGGTCTTCGGCGGCCTGGGCGGCGGCGTCCTGCACCTTGATCAGCTCCTGCTCCTTGACCATGTTCACTGCCGCATCGGCCAGATCGCGGATGATGGAGTCCACTTCGCGGCCTACATAGCCCACTTCGGTAAACTTGGTGGCCTCCACCTTGAGGAAGGGCGCATTGGCGAGGCGGGCGAGGCGGCGGGCGATCTCGGTCTTGCCCACGCCGGTGGGACCGATCATGAGAATGTTTTTGGGGGTGATCTCGTTGCGTAGTTCCTCGTCCACCTGGGTGCGGCGCCAGCGGTTGCGCAGGGCGATGGCCACGGCGCGTTTGGCCTGGTCCTGGCCGACGATGTGCTTGTCGAGTTCCTGTACGATTTCCTGAGGGGTGGTCTGGGACATTATTCGGTTTCCAGTTCTTCGATGACGCGATTGTGATTGGTGTAGACGCAGATATCGGCAGCGATGGCTAGGCCTTTTTCCACGATCTCCCGGGCAGACAGCTCGGTGTTTTCCAGCAACGCCGTGGCGGCCGACTGGGCATAGGGGCCGCCAGAGCCGATGGCCATGAGATCGTTCTCGGGTTCGATGACATCGCCGTTGCCGGTGAGGATCAGGGACGCCTTGGTATCGGCGACGCAGAGCAGGGCTTCGAGACGGCGCAACATGCGGTCGGTGCGCCAGTCCTTGGCCAGTTCCACGGCGGCGCGCACCAAATGGCCGGAGTGCTTCTCCAGCTTGCCCTCGAAACGCTCGAATAGGGTGAAGGCATCGGCGGTGGCACCGGCAAAACCCGCCAGCACCTGTTTCTTGTACAAACGCCGCACCTTGCGGGCATTGCCCTTCATCACCGTATTGCCCATGGAAACCTGGCCGTCGCCGCCGATGACTACCTTGCCATTGCGCCGCACGGACAGAATGGTCGTGCCTCTGAACTGTTCCACTGTGTCGAATCCGCTGTTGGGAAAGGGCTGATTTTACCCGATTGGCGGTGTTGAGGCACAGAAACTCGTAACCGCCCACGACTGAGGTGGGCAAAACAGGCAGTCTGAGCCGAGTTGGGAATCCAGAGTTGAGCTATAACGGGCTGTTCGACAGTTTCGGTTACAGGATTCCTGCCTTCGCAGGAATGACGAAGGAGAGGCGGGTCAAGAACCATGGATAGCCTGCAAGACTGGGTGAGCCTACCCGCACCAGAAGGAAATATCGATTTGCTGGTCTTTTTTATTCTTGTGTTTCTTGATGCCTGAAAAACTGATTTTCCCGTCCTTTTTACTGAAGCCCTTGAACCGACCCTTCAGATCGATGCCTGGCCCGCGGATCACCAGATTCAGATAGCTTCTCGAAGCACCGCCACTGATTTTCAGAACATCCTTGTTGCCGGTAGCCGGGTTGCTGCCCTGGAAAAAAGTCTCGGGCGGGGTTTTCCCAAGGCAGGCAATGGGTTCGTCGATGGCTACGCCGTCGATGGTCCCCACGAAGCGCCCCGGAAACTCTCCTGCAAATATCTGGCCGGACAAAACCAGGAGTGTTACCAGTGTGTATGTTTTCATTTATTGTTCCCAGGTGAGTTGTGCGGGTGCCTTGGCCAGCCGTTGCGGCGCAAGCTTCAACTGGCTCCTGAACTGTTTGATTTCCGCGGCGAGCAGCCGGTACTCGGCTAGCTCAGCACGCAGTATGACCACTTCTGCAGCAATGGCTTCAAGTGCGGCGAGGCGCTGTTTCTGGGCATGCATTTGCTCATACAGTGTTTTGATCTGGTGCATTGCGATGTCGGTGTGGTCCAGCCCTACGGCGACCATCACTTTCTTTAAGCCAGGGTTATCCGAAGATTCCCATGCCCTTCCAACGATCTGTGGATGAAGCATTTTTGCAAGAACGGCAGGGGAAACGGCAATACCGGCACCGTCGTTTCGACTAGACGCCAGAATAATATCGCCTGCCTTTACTGCGCCACGAACCTTTACCGACACCTGGCCAATGAATGAAATTGCCTGGTGCGTATGTTCCTGACCCTGCTCCCTGGGCATGTTGCCCAACACCGCAGCGTGGTCGGTAATTACCATGACTTGCGTAGCCCCATTGGTGTCGTGGCTGATCTGGCCAGAGAGCACGCCCACGATATCGCCCGCAGCCAAGGATTCATCAGGATCACGCTGAGGGAGATACTCGGCATAGTCCGCGCCGCTAGTATTGTATGCCACGCCGCCGCTGCCATTGCCTTCGATCTGGCCGATCACAGCACCGTCGCCATCGAAAAAGCCGATGAAATTCACATTGGTGCCAGGATCGCCCGTGGTACCGACCTTTATTGCCAGACCATCGGCACTGGTTCCCGACGAGAGATTTTCAATAAGACCCACATAGTTGGAACGAAAATTCCCGTTACCATTGATGTCATCAACCACGTGCAGACGGGTTACAGGAGAAGAATGGCCAATACTGGTATCGGCGTTGTCTTTTACAACCAGGGCATCTGATCGTGAATTGGCATCGGTGCCATTGCCAACGATAAACAAGTTACCAGGTGTCGAGGCGGTATTGTTTTTTCCCACCACAGTCTCACCATCCAGAGCAATGGTTCCGAGACCCATTGCTACGGAATAGTTTCCATCGGCGCTGGTCTTCAATCCCATAGCAACAGCGCCGAAACCGTTGGCAATGGTTTCTTGTCCTATCGCAGTGGAATAGGGACCTTTTGCCTGTGTTTTATATCCCATTGCGGTAGCAGAGATGTTACTGGCCGTTGTTTCCAGCCCCGTTGCGAGGGAAGTATGGGCACTCGCAGTTGTACCAGAACCTATTGCAATAGAATAGTCACCGAATGCGGTTGTAGCAGAGCCCATCGCCGTAGAATAGTTGCCGCTGGCTTTGGTCTCGAATCCCATAGCGGTGGAAGCTTCACCGCTGGCGATGGTGTTGTTGCCAGTTGCCGTGGAAGCTGGGCCGATTTGGACTAAAAATGCTTCCGCCGTTGCGCCCGCGACAGGAGCCGTAGTAAGCACAAGCGATGTATCATTGTGAATGGCTTGAATGGCGTAGCTTCCCAGTCCCTGAATACGAATCCGATCGCCTATCTTCAGCTCTGCAAGGAATGCCGTGCCATTCCCAGTTACCCCCCGAGATGCGGCAGTTGTGGTTACTGTTCCGGTAATGGCTGTTTCATCATTCCATTGGCTATCATCAACATGGCCGGCCCGAAAAGCCGCTTTTGCCGAGTACCACATCATACGTGTGCCTCCACCTTCTATGGGAATTGCTCCATTGCCCTGGGTGCCCTGAAAGAGCACACCGCCATCGTTTTCAACCCGGAAGGCCGCGCTGGTAGGCGCACTGATTGCAAAGCGATCACCGATAATACTGCCGTCCATACGGGTTTCAACCCACAGGGTTTCCCCCGGCTTGCGCTGATCGATTTGGTCAAATTGCATGCTGAACTGAATCGCGGTATCGCTTTGTGGCAGGCCGCCGGACAAATCCACGTTCGTCGTCCATTCTCCGGGAAAGTAGGTCTGGATGGCGACCGGATCTTTGCCTTCCCTGCTTTCGAACAGGCTGATTGTCAGTCGATTGGGGGGTGCGCCAAGTGCGCTAGCCCCAACTGTTTGCTGCAGTTTGATGGGGGTATCAGCCAGTGCGGTGGTGAATGCCATCGAGGCAGAGAGCAGGGCTGCTGATGCAATGGCAACCGATTGTTTGTACATGATGATCTCCTTTGGTATTCAACTTCAGTTTTTATTGGTATTGAATTGCGTACATTTTCCCCATCAACGTCCACCGCGCACCAAGCGGAAAAATTCCTCACGGCCTGCGCCGTTTATGCTGGAGGTATCGGTATCGCCGTTTGCGAAATAGACGCGTACTGCTTTCTCCGCGGTATCGTGTTCGTAAACCGGGGTCGAGGTCCAGTGATAGACGGATCCCACATGCGGAAAAATATTTTCATTGATGCTGGGAGATGCGCAACGGCTTTCCACGATGGAAAAGAGTTCGTTCTTGTTCGGCAAACGCCAGTCACCGTGCCCTGCAAAATTCTCGCTGGATGCATCTTGCAGCGCATCTTTCCAAGTTCTTTTGATGGCCGTGCCTGTCATGCAGTCGGTGCCGCTCAGTCCCTGGAGGCATTTCTTCCACATCAGTCCGGTGACCTTGTCTCTTACCGTGCCGTTGCCCAGGTCATCGAAGCGTTCATCCGGGGTGGACGAGGACATCTGGCTCGGGTCGATACAGGTTGCGCTGGCAAATCCTGCACCTGAAAACAGCAGTACCATGGATAGTGGTTTGATCAACAGCTTCATCATGCCTTTTGTGTTCATTTTATTCCTCCTCCTTCAGGTCATACACCAGTCGCAGGAACTGCGGTTCGTTCATGTTTCTGGTTGAAGTGGTCCCGGTGCCAAATTTGACGTAATGAGCCCCGGCTACAGCAGCGCTGGTCCTGGTTGCTGTCCAGTAGCCGGCTGCTTCGGCATCCTGATCGGGCCACTGGCTTTTATAGTTGGTGTCGGGAAAGAAGGTGTTTTCGAAAGCCGGTTTGAAATTCGGGCCACGGACATCGCCCCCAAGGTCACCATTTCTGACGATTCCCAGCAATTGGGAATGGCTGGGAACCTGCCAGCTGTTCTTGCCGCACAACTGCATTGCATTGATGGCGGTAACATAGGCATTGGTATCACACAAAATGCCGCCGGTGCAGCCGCCGCCACCTGCGGTCCCGGCATGACCACCGTTTTGTGTAGGATCCGGGTTGTACCAGGTGTAAGTGCTGCCCACGAACTGCAGGTCGCTGCCCACGTCGGCTTTCGTCTCCCAGATCAGATCGGTGGCATTGTCGCGGATACATCGCCAGTCGGGCGCATCGGCGGGTAGCGGGTTGCCGTTGGTGTCCAGCTTGGTGAAAGAGAAGCCCGCATGGCCGTCTGCAGCATTGGGAAATCTCTTGTCTCGGCCAAATTGGCCGTCCTGGTCGGGATAGCCTGTTACCGGGCAATCGATCATCTGCTGGTCGAAACTAGAGCATTTGTTGGCTCCCGTGTCATTGATGCCCCAGGGAATGGGGACCACGTCCAGAGAAAAGATGGCACCGGTCAGGACCTGCAGGGTGGTTCCATCGGCTACCGCGATGGTATCACCGGCGATGAAGCGCACATCGGCGCTGGCTTCTGCCGTTATGGAACCGATCCGGTACTGGCTGTAGGCGCGGCAGGTCAACAGGCCGCTGGTGTTTGCCACATCATCGGTTCGATTTACGATTTCTGCCTGGGGATCACATGCCGATACTGTGGCGGCATAAGCTCCGGGTGGCAAACAGACAATGGAAAGAACGCTGCCGGCCAACAGACGACGGAAGGCAGATTGTGGGGTAAAAGACGAGTAATGCATGTTACATCCTCCTTGAACAACCAGTTTGGGAATACGGCTGCAAGTGCAACCGGGCATCTTTCATCATTCCTGCTCCGACAGAGGCCGAAGTTGAAATCCAGTGAACAGGTTGAACATCAGCCCATCGATCCGTGACTGTGAGTCGGGGATGACAGGCTGTGCCGAGCCTTGCTGGCGTTCTCAATTGGTTGTAATGTTAAGAAAATCAACAAGTTTTAATATAGTTCTTCTGGTTGACATTATTACTGTAGCAGCTCATCTTGCCAAGGGTGTTACATTATTTCTAATCACCCGAGTGTTTTTTCTAATCATCGTGAAATTGAACAATGAAAGGCTAAGAGCGTTTTACCAGGTGGCAGTGGACAAGAATTTTCACAAGGCCGCAGAGAATATCTGTATCACCCAGTCGGCGTTTTCCCAACGAATACTCAAGCTGGAACAGGAAGTTGGGGCGACCCTGGTTATCAGAGGGAGTGAGGGGATCAAGCTCACCGAAGCGGGCCTGAACCTGTTTGCCTATGTGCGTGACCTGAAAAACAGGGAAGAGGAAACGCTGGCATTGATTACCGGTCGTGCTGCCGGCGTCGCTTCCGGAAGCCTGAGAATTGCTGCCTACAGCTCAGTACTGCAATCCGTGATCATGCCGGCGCTCAGCCAGCTGATTCATGATTCACCAGATCTCCATGTGGAGTTCTTCAGTCGGGAACTGGGCAATCTGCCTGATATGCTGAAAAGTGGGGAAGTAGATTTCATCGTTCTTGACTATTATATGGATGCGCTCAATGTGAAGAACATCCTGATCGGGGCAGAACACCTCGTGCATATAAAGAACATCGGCAGGTCAGAAGACGATCAGGTGTTCCTCGATCACGACGTTGATGACATGACCACGTACAATTTTTTCAGGGAGCAAGACAGAAAGAATGTGGAGCTGCGACGTTGTTATTATGATGACATCTACGGCATCATCAAGGGCGTCGAGCTCGGGCTTGGCCAAGCCGTGGTTTCCAGGCATCTGATTGCAGATGCAGATGATATCCAAATTGTTACGCACCCGGTATCGGTAACGAATCCTGTTGTTCTCTATCATCAGGAAAACCGGTACTTGACCAGCTTCCATCGAGAAGTCGTTCGTAGCTTGCAAGAGAGGGCGGCCAGCTTTCTCGATTAGTGGACAAGCCGATCTACGGTCGTTTGCCGACAGGCTTGCAGGATATGCTCTCTTACTCCCAGTCTGGACAGATCCTTGCACAGTTTTTCGACATGGTGTCGCGTCATTTCTGGAAACACGGTGGTGCGTACCTGCAGCGGAATGTGAGTGGACAGCAATATCTCCAGGCTCTGCCAAGCTTGGTCAGCGCTTTTTTCTGCGCCGGTGAGGGCGGGGTAGCTTTCGGGCTGGCCCTTGATATCCAGCCCTACCCAGTCCAGCAGTGGCAGAAGGCTTCGCAGGCGTTCCGGGTAACAGCCCGCGGTGTGCAGCCCGACCTTGAAACCAAGTGCCTTCACCTCTTTCATGGTTTGAGGAAGCGCCTGTTGCGCTGTTGGCTCGCCGCCGCTGAATACCACGGCATCCAGAAACCCCTTGCGCCTTCGCAGTTCCTCGAGAATGTCCTGCCAGTCCAGCAAACCTTCTGTTTTTGCGGGTAACAGATGCTGGTTGTGGCAGTAACTGCAGCGCCAAGGGCAGCCCTGGCAGAATACTACTGCCGCCAGCTCGCCCGGATAGTCGACGCTGGTGAAGGGGACGAAGCCGCCTACGCGGAGCGAGGTGTCCGGCACTCTTCAAAATTCCTGCGTTCGGCGTATTCGGACTGTTTGCCCGGGTTGAAGGAAGTCACCGGGCGATGATAGCCCATGACCCGGGTCCAGATTTCACAACGGGTGCGTTCTTCGTCTTTGAGTTTGGGGAGCTTGTCAGACATGGGAAGTTTCCTCTCGAGGTTGTTTTTGCTGCAGCAGTTCATCATCGCAGCGGGGACAGAATTCATGTTCACCATCCAGATAGCCATGTTTGGGACAGATGGAGAACGTGGGGGTGATGGTGATATAGGGCAGGCGGAAGTTTTCCAGGGAACGCCTCACCAGCCGCTTGCAGGCATCGCTGCTGGAAAGACGCTCGCTCATGTACAGATGCAGCACGGTGCCGCCGGTGTACTTGCCCTGCAGGCCGGCTTGCTTTGCGAGGGCTTCGAAGGGATCATCGGTATAACCCACCGGCAGTTGGGAGCTGTTAGTGTAATAGGGCTTTTCTCTGGTGCCGGCCTGAAGGATCTGCGGCCAGCGCTTCTGGTCTTCCCTGGCGAAGCGGTAGGTGGTGCCTTCTGCCGGCGTGGCTTCCAGGTTGTACATGTTGCCGGTGGCTTCCTGGAATTCCACCATGCGCTGACGGATGTGATCGAGGAAGCGTAGCGCAAAGGCTTGCCCCTGATCGTTGGTGATGTCCAGCCGGTCGGCGCTGAAGTTTCGAATCATCTCATTGATGCCATTCACGCCAATGGTGGAGAAATGATTCCGCAGCGTGCCCAGATAGCGTTTGGTGTAGGGAAACAGCCCGGCATCCATGTGGCGTTGAATGACCTTGCGCTTGATCTCCAGGCTGTTGCGCGCCAAGTTCAACAGTTCATCCAGGCGAGCGAAGAGTTTATCCTCATCGCCCCGATAAAGATGCCCCAGACGGGCGCAGTTGATGGTGACCACGCCCAGGGAGCCGGTCTGCTCGGCGGAACCAAACAAGCCGTTGCCGCGTTTGAGTAGTTCGCGCAGATCCAGCTGCAGCCGGCAACACATGGAACGCACCATGTTGGGCTTGAGTTCGGAGTTGAGGAAGTTCTGGAAATAGGGCAGACCGTATTTTGCGGTCATGGCGAACAGCCGCTCGGCGTTTTCGCTTTCCCAGGGGAAATCGGGCGTAATGTTGTAGGTGGGGATGGGAAAGGTGAATACCCGCCCTTTGGCATCGCCGGCAGTCATCACTTCGATATAGGCGCGGTTGATCAAGTCCATTTCGTGTTGCAGTTCACCATAGGTGAAGGGCATTTCCTTGCCACCGACAATAGGTATCTGATCGTGCAGATCTTCGGGGCAAACCCAATCAAAGGTCAGGTTGGTGAATGGGGTTTGCGTACCCCAGCGCGAAGGGACGTTGAGGTTGTAGATCAGTTCCTGTATGTATTGCCGCACTTCTTTATAGCTCAGTTCATCCTTGCGCACGAACGGCGCCATATAGGTGTCGAAGGAGCTGAAGGCCTGGGCGCCGGCCCATTCGTTTTGTAAGGTGCCGAGGAAGTTGACGATCTGTCCGACGGCAGACGACATGTGTTTCGGTGGCCCGGCTTCCACCTTGCCGGGCACGCCGTTCAGCCCTTCATGCAGCAGGGTGCGCAAGGACCAGCCGGCGCAGTAGCCCGCCAGCATGTCCAGGTCGTGTACGTGCAGATCGGCATCGCGGTGAGCCTGGCCAATCTCCGGTGGATACACATGGTTCAGCCAGTAATTGGCGATGACCTTGCCCGAAGTGTTGAGGATCAACCCGCCCAGGGAATAGCCCTGGTTGGCATTGGCACTGACCCGCCAGTCGGCGCGATCCAGATACTCGTTGATGGAGGCGGCTACGTCTACCAGGGTCTTCCTGTCTTCCCGCTGACGCCGATGCTGTTCCCGATAGACGATGTAGGCACGGGCGGTGGCAAAATGGTTAGCGGAAATCAGAATCTGTTCGACGATGTCCTGGACACGCTCTACTTCGGGCACCGATTCGGACAGATGCCCCAGCACCTTGATGACCTGGGTGGTCAGAAGCTGCGCTTCGTCCTGATCGAACTCGCCCGTGGCCTCCCCCGCACGCTGGACGGCAGAGCGTATTTTTGTGGAATCGAAAGCAGTAATGCTGCCATCGCGCTTGCGCAATCTGGTTGGCAGGGTGGCAATGCTGGGATTAGTGGACATGAAGGTCTCTCAATAAAACACTGTATATTGTGTTAATAAATATAGCAGACACAAAATATTGCGCTTGTTGCAGTTGTTGACCCAGGTCAATCAAATGTGGATATTGCACTGATGTATGTCAGTTTTTCCGGTGTGGACCGGAAACTGGCGTGTTTTAGCCGGGCAGGAACTCTGGAAAGGTGCTGGTTTCGGGGACAAAAACCCGTGGCAGAGGAACCTGCCACGGGTTTGTTGGGGGTTAGGGGACCAAGTCGGATGTTCTGGTGCGTATCCTGCCACCATCTTCCACTCTAACCTGCGGTTTAAGATCGACTGCAGGAGCACGCAGATACAGATAGGCGCCGTCCTGGATGGTCGTCGCACCGTTGGTGCCGATGCTCAACTTGCCGATGCACAGATGCTTACCCGGGGCGAAGCTGTTGGGCAGCACCACGTTGTCCGGACCACTGCTACAACCCGGGTCACCCGTGGGTTTGTCGAAGAACTTGTCGGGATCTGTGTCGAACAGCCATTCGTCCAGATTGCTGAACTTGTCATTGTCACCGTCACCGTAGGCATCGGATGGGTCGTTTTTGTCCATGCCTTTTGCGTCTTCATAGGCATCGGGGATGCCGTCGCCATCGCTATCGATGTAGTCGAATGCCATGGTGACCACGCCGGACCATTCGCCTGCCGTATCACGTACCCGGGCACCATAGGGATAGGAGCCCTGGGGCAGGCTGAGCATGCTGACATGGCCGGTAGTCTGTTCCAGTGCCTCGTCAAACACGCCGCTGAACCCTGTTCCGCCACCTGGGGATGGAGGCGGGTAGCCGATGAAGCCTTCCATCGCGGCAATTTGGTTGGGTGCCGTAGTTGGCGGTTGATAGATGGGGAAGGCGATTTTCACCGGCTCCGACCACTGGTCCTGGCTGTCTCGGGCACGTACCGAGATCACATGGGTTCCAGCACCGAGACCGGTTTTGGTGAAAGTGACAACCGGTGGTGTTTCGACCAGGCTGTCATCGCTGATGCCGCTGAAAGCTGTTCCCGAACCCTGACCGGGATCGCTGTCGAGATAGGCCTCCATGGCTTTCACGTTGTTGCTG
>CAZFXI010000037.1:18545-29297 GCA_964522855.1 uncultured Sedimenticola sp. | reverse complement strand
ACCCTGACCGGGATCGCTGTCGAGATAGGCCTCCATGGCTTTCACGTTGTTGCTGGAGGCAGCGGCCGTGGAATAGACAGGGAAAGCGATCTCTACCGGATCGGACCATTCGCCGGTATCGTCCTGAAAGCGCATCGCCAGCACATGGGTGCCAACAGCGCCGGGTTTGGCCAGGCTGCCGGTGGCGATGCGCATCACCATTTCCCCGGTTCCGGCCTCAAGGGTCAGGGTTGTGGCGCTTCCCTGGCCGGGATCGGTGTCGATGAAAGCTTCTGCTGCCTGGATTTTTACCGGATCGGCCGCCAGCAGTGTCCCGCTGGCCATGGTGAAAACACCGCAGAAGGCAGCCGCGCCCAATCGTCTCTTGTCACGATAGATAAACATGATGGTTGCTCCTCGTATCCATGGATTACTTGAAGCGTGCGACGCCAATGGCGGTCACTTCAACCTGTGCTCCGGAAAGGGTCTGAACATCCTTGAATACGGGGTAGACATAGGGTGCGGTGACTGCCGGGGCCAGTTGCGCCTTGTACTGGGCGATGGGGCTGGAGCCGCCGTGTACGCCCATGTCGTTGCGGCTGCCGTCCAGGTCATTCAGGTGCTCATTCGGCGGGCCGGCATCGATGGCTGGTGAAGAACCTGCAGAGAGTACATAGTCGATGGAATTAACAAAATCCGGATCTACGCTGATATTTCCGTCGGTGTTGCCGCATTCGCTGGCATTATTGAAGCAGTCGTTGTAAGAAACATCGCTCTGAGTGCGCTCGGTATCATTAACGAAGGCGATGGCGGGCATGCTGTTGTTGCTGCCGTTGATTACGATATTGCCTTGAACGGTGGAGTTACTGTTCACCCAAATCACGCCTCGCTCTCCCTGGGTGGGCCACTGGAACTGGGCATAGTCGATCACATTGTTGTGCAACTGGCTGTTGGTAAACAGATCAATGGCCATCATGGTTTTTATTGGGCTACCTGGCCCGCCGCCTGCGCCACCGATTACCCGGAAGAGGTTATTGGTGATCAGTGGCCAGTTGGTGTTGAGGCCGGTTTGCTGGGGTGTCCGGAAGGCAGCCACGCTGTAATTGGCACTAGTACTGCTGGGCGTATCGATATCCAGGTCACGGATGAACTCATTGCCGATGGCATAAGCGGCATAGATGTTTATCCCGACTGTAGAGGTATTGCTGACGCTGACCTTGTTGCCGATGAAATAGCCGGAATTGGCGTTAAAAGTGCGCACCCGGGTAAAAGTGTTGCCGGCGGTGTAACAATTGGCATTCAGGTGGACATCGTAGCCAGAAGTGGCGGGTCCGGAGCGCTGGGCGCTGTTGCCGATGATATAGCAGGAGCTTAAGACGCTGTTGAAGACCATGAAGGCGTCCGTAAAGGTATTTTCCAGGATATTAAGCGCCTTTGCATTGGAGGTGAATAGCTGACCGCTGCCTATGAACTCCAGCTTCTGCAGGGTGGTTGTGCCGGAGGCGTGATTCAGCTGGATGTTGTGGTTATTCAAGATAACGCGTGGCTGTTGCGTATTGTTTTCCGGGCGGATGGTGATGCCTACATCCACGATAATAGTGGCACTCAGATTGTAACTGCCGGTTTGCAGCAATAGAACGTCACCATTGGCTGCCGCATCTACGGCAGTTTTCAGGTTACCAGTTCCTGGTATTACGATAGTGGTCGCAGCCTGTGTGGCCGTGGCGCCCATCAAAACGAGAGAGGAGAAAATCAGGATCAGTTTGCGGGACATTTGGAAACCTCCATGGTTATCGGTGAGCCGAAGCTCTTGTCTTTAATTTTTGAATGTGAGTGCTTGTGCTTATCCGCAACATGCGCAGAGCCTACTTACTTTTATTCTTAAAGATAAAATAACTATAGACAGAAAATCCAGTTTTGCATTGTTATTTCACAAAAAGGACTCATTTCTTTTTTCGTGCCCGGGGGTGGGCCTGGTCATAGACTTCCGCAAGATGCTGAAAGTCCAGGTGTGTGTAGATCTGGGTGGTGCTGATATCGGCATGCCCAAGCAGTTCCTGCACCGCACGTAAATCGCCGGAAGATTCCAGCAGATGGCTGGCAAAGGAGTGGCGCAGCAGGTGAGGATGTACATGCTGGGGCGTGCCTTGTTCCCTGGCGCGCAGGGCCAGGCGGCTTTGTACGGAGCGGGCACTCAGACGTCCGCCGCGCTGGCTGACGAACAGGGCTGTTTCAGCGGCTTTGGCCAGTTCCCCCCGTATCTTCAGCCATTGCTTGATGGCTTGCAGTGCCTTGCGGCCCACCGGCAGGCGGCGGGTCTTGTTGCCCTTGCCGGTCACTTCCAGCATGGCATCCTGCAGATCCAGGTTCTGCAGATCCATGGATACCAGTTCGGCCAGACGCAGGCCGGAGGAATACAACAGTTCCATGATCGCCTGGTCGCGCAGGTCCAAAGGGTCGTTGCCAGGAAGTTCCAGCAGTTGGCCCAGTTGATCCACATCCAGGGTGGCGGGCAGCTTGCGCTTCACCTTGGGTGCACGCACCCCGATAGCGGGGTTTTGTGTGCTGATGCCTTCCCTGTTCAGAAAACGATAAAAGGACCTCAGGGCCGCCAGCCGCCGCTGCAGGCTTTTCCCCGAAAGCCCCTGGCGATGGCGCTGGGCGGCATAACTTCGAATCTCAGCCTGTTTCAGCCTGCTCCAGTCCAGTGGAGTTGGGCTTGGGTAGCAGTTGATAAAATCTGCCAAGTCCCGACGGTAGGCATCGATGGTGCGGGGAGAAAGCCGTCTTTCCAGGGCGAGATGCTGCAGGAAGCTGTCCACCAGTGGGTCGCTGGTGGTGGCGGTGTTCATGGTGCCTTGCGGGTATCCATGGATTGCAGACTGAGGCTGACCAGTTCCCCCAGCCGTATCAGAAAATCCACGCTCTTGCCGGAGTGGAAACGCTGCCGATCCTGACTGCCGATGGCGAGGATGCCGGAAAGATCGCTGGTGCGAATGGGAATCAGGGCGGCGGAGCCTTCTTCTCCGGCCTGCTCGCCGAACAGGGTCTTGAGCTTGTCTGCCTTGAGGGGGCCACAGGTGGGCTTGTCGGTATCCATGAAGCTGCGGAACATGGCCAGGCCGGATTCGCTGACCTGGGCCTCTTCGAGCTCGCGGGTGGAAAACAACTTCAGTTCCACGGCATCGGCGTTGAAACGTTCGCGCAGTTCGTCCTGCAGGGTAGCGAGGATATCTTCCCTGCTATCCGCTTCGATCAGGTTCAGGGTCAGCCGATGCAGGCGCTGGTTGAGTTGTTCGTTATCCCGGGCGACGGAGACGAGTTCCTGCAGTTGCTTCTGATAGGCTTCGGCCTTGTCCTGGAACATGCGGATCTTGTGTTCGAGCAGGGAGACAGCGCCACCGGTCTTGTGGGGTACGCGCAGATCATCGAGCAGGTCGGTATGGCGCACAAAGAAACCGGGGTGAGAAAGCAGGTAGTCACAAATCTGCTGCTCGTATTCCTTGTCGATTCTGGTACTCATAGTTCGATGCTTCCTTCAAAAACCTCTACCGCGGGACCACTCATCCATACAGGGGACTGTTCACCCGCCCAGCTTACCACAAGATCACCGCCGCGCAGATGCACCTTTACCTGTATTTCCAGCAGACCGCGCAACTGTCCAGCCACCACGGCGGCACAGGCACCGGTGCCGCAGGCCAGGGTTTCCCCTGCACCACGCTCGAATACCCGCAGGTCGATTTCCGTGGCTGAGCGCACCGCCATGAAGCCCACATTGACCTGTTGTGGAAAACGTTCATGCTGCTGCAATGCCGGTCCCAGGAGTTCTACCGGCGCTTGCGCAACATCGTCGACGAGCACAACCGCATGGGGATTGCCCATGGACAGGGCACTGATCTGCAGGTTTTCCCCGCGTACCGAAATATCATACACAGCCTGTTGCTGCTCGGCGATGAAAGGGATGGCCTGTGGCTGCAATACGGGGGCGCCCATGTTCACTCGCACCTGCCCGTTTTCTTCCAGGTACAGTTGAATGTCACCTCCGGCGGTGCCCACCCGGATCGTATCCTTGTTGCTCAATCCGTGATTGTGAACGAAGCGGGCGAAGCAGCGTGCGCCGTTGCCACATTGTTCCACTTCCGAGCCGTCGGCATTGAAGATGCGGTAATGAAAATCGTTAGCGTCCGAGCGTGGGGTTTCCACCAGCAGGATCTGGTCGCAGCCCACGCCGAAACGCCGGTCGGCGAGGAAACGCAGTTGTTCCGGAGTCAGTTCAACCTGCTGATGGATGGCATCGAATACCACGAAATCATTGCCCAGGCCGTGCATCTTGCTGAAGCGCAGTTTCATGGCTTCAGCTCAGGATGCCGTGTACCGCCAGGTGCCGGTCACTGACTTGGCTGACTTCCAGTGACTGCAGGCCTGCGCTCACCAACTGCTCGCGGATTTCATCCAGCGTGTATGCAGCATACAGTGAGGCCTCGAAGTCCCGGCGCAGCACCTCCGGCGCGTCGGCAGCATATTCCGTGACCAGTGCGTCCACCTGCTGCGGAGATTCCGGCCGCAGCAGATCCATGACCAGCACCGTGGCACCGGGGTGGGCGCTGTTGCGGATGGTTTGCCACAGATCCAGGGGATCGTTCAGATGATGCAGCAGGCTGTTGGACAGCAGGGTATCGTATTTTTGTTCCAGATCGGTGGCGGGCAGATACTGGCAATGTAGCTGGATGCGTTGTTCCATGCCTTCGCTCGAAATGGCCTGGCGGGCCAGGTCCAGCATGGCCTGGGCGCCATCCAGGGCATCGATGCGGGCCTGGGGAAAGCGGCGGGCGAAGCGGATGGGAATGTCCGCCGGGCCGCAGCCCAGATCAAGCGCTTGCCCGGTAAAATCATCCGGGTGCAGTTGCTCGAAAAGCTGAACGAACAATTCGTTGGAAGCAGAAAAATCTGCTTCGGCATAGGCCAGTGCCTGATCGGCCTCGTCCATCAGTTCTTCAGGTTCAGGAATGCGCTTCATGGGATCAGATGCTCCCCGCGATAGAGCTCGGCCAAGGTTTCCCGCTCTCTCACCAGGTGCATGTCCGCGCCATCCACCATCACCTCGGCGGGCCTGGGGCGGCTGTTGTAGTTGGATGCCATGACGAAGCCGTAGGCGCCTGCGGAGCGCACCGCCAGCAGATCGCCGGGGCACAGGCTCAGTTCCCGATCCTTGCCGAGAAAATCACCGGTCTCACACACCGGGCCGACGATGTCGTAACGGCCATCCCGGCCTTGGCGGTTACTGTCCACGCGCACGATCTCCTGCCAGCTCTGGTACAGGGCTGGGCGGATGAGGTCGTTCATGGCCGCGTCCACGATGGCAAAATCCTTTTCTTCCGTGGGCTTGAGGTATTCCACCCTTGTGAGCAGGATGCCCGCATTGGCGGCGATGGCCCGCCCCGGCTCCATGAAAATCTCATAGGGCTTGTCCTGCAATCGGCTCGAAAGCGCCTGAGCATATTCTGCCGGTGAGGGTGGGGTTTCATCCTGGTAAGGGACGCCCAGGCCGCCGCCGATGTCCAGGTGGTCGATGGCGATGCCCAGTTCAGCCAGCCGGTCCACCAACAACAACACCCGATCCAGCGCATCCAGAAACGGTGGCAGTTCGGTGAGTTGGGAGCCGATATGGCAGTCGATGCCGGAGATCTTCAGTCCCGGCAGCCGGGCGGCCTTTTCATAGAGCGCCACGGCGGCATCGATGGGGATGCCGAACTTGTTCTCCTTCAGGCCCGTGGAGATATAAGGGTGCGTCTGGGCATCCACGTCAGGATTGACGCGCAGGGCGATGGGCGCTTCCACGCCCATGCCGGTAGCGATCTGGGAAATACGCTCCAGTTCCGCTTCAGATTCCACGTTAAAGCAGCGTATCTCCCTTTCCAGGGCGCGCTGTATCTCGTCGGCGCGTTTGCCCACGCCGGAAAACACGATCTTGCGGGAGTTAGCACCCACCTTGATCACCCGTTCCAGTTCGCCGATGGAAACGATATCGAAGCCCGAACCCAGGCGCGCCAGCACATCCAGCACCGCCAGGTTGGAGTTGGCCTTCACCGCGTAACACACCAGATGGGGATGCCCGGCAAAGGCAGCGTCGAAGGCATGCCAGTGACGCTCCAGGGTGGCGCGGGAATACACATAGCAGGGCGTGCCATAAGCACTGGCGATGCTTTTCAGGGAAACGTCTTCGGCGTAGAGCAGGCCGTTCTTGTCGTTGAAATGGTCCATTCAGTCAGTTTTCTTTTCCGGTTCCGGTAGGTACAAAGGTCCTTTGTTGCCACAACCGCCGAGGGCCAGGGACAACAGCAGGAGGATCAACAGCAGGGCATGGCGCGGTTTCATGGGCATAAGGTCATTCTGGCTCAAAGCCTGATAGTATAACGTTTTTTCCGCAAGCTACATTCACAATGAATTATCCTCCCTGTATCGAGATCAATCCCCAAGGCCAGGCAGCGTATGTGGTGATCTGGCTGCACGGTCTGGGCGCCGACGGCAATGATTTTGTGCCTATCGTTCCGCAACTGCGCCTGCCGAAGGAAAAGCTCGTACGCTTCGTGTTTCCCAATGCGCCTGCCATGCCGGTTACGGTCAACAACGGCTATGTGATGCCTGCCTGGTACGATATTTACGCTATGGATCTGGTGGCGAAGATCGATGTGGAGGGCATCCTGCGTTCAGCAGATTATCTGCAGACCCTGATCGATGCCGAGATTACCAGCGGAATGAAACCAGAAAACATCGTGCTGGCCGGCTTCTCCCAGGGCGGTGTCATCGCCCTGACGACGGCCCTGCGCAGCGATTTGTCCCTGGCCGGGGTCATGGCGCTGTCCACCTACCTGCCCGAATCCGTGCCCCTGAGCAATACGGTGCCCCGCCAGATCTTTCAGGCCCACGGGCGCATGGATGAGGTAGTGCGTTATTCTGTGGGGATGGATACCTGCAGCCGCCTCAGGAAACTCGGCCATCATGTGGATTGGCGCGAGTACGACATGACCCACTCGGTGTGTGCCGCGGAAGTTGCCGATATCACCGAATGGCTGCTGGCGCGGCTGAAATAGAGTCTGGGGTCGGAGTCGCTCTGCTAGCGACTCCGACCTCGTGTGAAACGGGGTGACCTTGACGTGTCAAGATGTGTCAACTACCCTGTTCGATTATGAGTGCTATCAAGATCAGTTCCAAAGTCGATGCCGCCGTCTGGGAAGAACTCAGAATGTTGGCAAAAGAATCACATCAGAGTGTCTCAGGTTTGCTTACCGAGGCCATCAGCGATTATCTGCGTCGCCGGCGAGTTCGGCCCGAAGTGCTCGATCATCTCGCCGATTCCATGAATGAAAACGACGAATTGGGCAAGTTGCTTGCCAAGTGATGCAGTTCAATTCCTGAGTGTCGATGAGGTACTCGAAATCCACACCGCCCTGATCCATCGTTTTGGCGGCGCCGAAGGCGTTCGTGACAAGGGGTTGTTGGAAAGCGCGCTTTATCGTCCCCGGTCGGGTTATTACGAAGACCTTGTCACGATGGCGGGTGCCATGTTCGAGTCGCTCATCAACAATCATCCCTTTGTCGATGGTAACAAGCGTGTCGCCTTCTTTGCCTCGGATGTATTTCTCCGCCTCAACGGTTACAAGGTTGTTGTCGATTCCCGCGTCGCCTACGATTTCCTTATGAGTTTGTTTGCTTCGAATACCTGTGACCTGGAGCACCTTCGACCGTGGATTGGCTCGGTGATAGTGAAGCTTTAGCACGCTGTGGGATCTGGATTTGGGGGCGGAGTCGCTCGGTAGCGATCCCCCTCCATGTAATCATTTATTGCGACCCCAGGCGATGCTCCTTGAACCCCTTCCGCGCCCTTGGTGTGTGTTGCGCGGGTAAAAAGGCTGTCAATTGCGCATCGTTGGCTATACTCTTTCAAAAAATAGAAAAAAAGGCGCGATGACATAATAATCCACTGGCTTGGAAACGGCCTGTTGAAATGCTTGGGTTCTTGTTATGACGCAAGCGTCCCGCCTGTTCATGTCACAAACACATCGAGAGGAAGGAGGAGTAATCATGAATTACCGTCAGTGGATAGCCGTTGTGCTATCGCCGTTTTTGTCTGCATCGGCAGTCTTTGCGGACAATCTTACTGTCACGGGTGAAGTCCGCAGCAATAGCGGGTACCGTTTTCCCGATGGCAGCCTGCAGACCAGCGCCGCTGCCAGCCCCGCCCTGAACCTGCCTGTTCGCTGCAGCATCAATACGCTGAACAATATCAACCAAAATCTGCCAATCCCATGTGAGTCGCCAGATGGCGTAACCTATGAAAATGTACCGGATGACCGTTATTTTTATGTCACCGATATTATTGTCAGCAAGCGATTGGGCGGTCAAACAGAAGTGGCAGCTTCAGTGCGAATATGGAAGGAAAACTCTTCGAATCCCACGGCGTGCAGCGGCGGCGCCGTCGTCGGTAGTTTTGTGACAAGTCAATATATTGTCTGGAACAGTGCCAGTGGTTCCAATGGCGTGCACCAGAATTATGAAACCCCTTACCTGGTGCTGACACCAAATGACTGTTTGGTCGTATATACAAGCACGGCAGGGGGGCTGATTGTGGAAGTCAGCGGATACTTCAGTGCGGAGCTGGGCGTGCACAATTGATTTGTCGGTTATTCCTGGAAGCAACCAGACAGGAAGCAGGGCGGTGCCACTCTGCAAGCAACACCAGCCTCATTCTGTCAGGAGTATTCTTCCGCCCGCCGCGCATCGCCTTTGACTTGCTCCACAGGGTAGCGCTTTTCATTGATGGCAATCTTCTGCCAGGCGGCGTCCATCAAGTTGATGTCCAGGCGTTCGGCCAGGCGCACCAGGTAGATGAAGATATCGGCCATTTCCAGGGCCACGGCTTCTTTCTTGTCTTCGTCCAGATTCTGGCACTGTTCCTCGGTGAGCCACTGAAAATGCTCCAGCAGTTCACCGGCCTCGCCGGCCAGCGCCATGCTCAGGTTCTTGGGTGAATGGAACTGCTCCCAGTCCCGTTCCTGGGCAAAGCGCAGCAGGCGGTCGCTGAGTTCCTGCAAAGATTCGCTCACCAGTTTTCACCCAGCAGTTCGAAATGGGCCTGGGGATGCAGGCAGGCGGGGCATAAGTCCGGTGCTTCCTCGCCTTCGTGGAGATAGCCGCAGTTGCGGCAGCGCCAGGTAACGGTGCCGTTACGCTTGAAGACGCGCCCGGCTTCCAGATTGTCGGCCAGATCCTTGTAACGCTTGCCGTGCTGTTTCTCGGCTACGCAGATGGCCTCGTAGGCCAGCGCGATTTCCTCGAAGCCTTCCTCTCTGGCAGTCCTGGCCATGGCGGGGTACATGTCGGTCCATTCGTGCTCTTCACCTGCAGCGGCGGCACGAAGGTTCTCCAGGGTACTGCCCAGCGGACCGGCGGGGAAGGTCTCGGTGATCTCGATATTGCCGCCCTCGAGGAACTTGAAGAAACGCTTGGCGTGCTCTTTTTCCTGGTTGGCGGTTTCTTCAAAAATGGCGGAAATCTGCACCAGCCCTTCCTTGCGGGCGATGCCGGCGTAATAGGTGTAGCGGTTGCGTGCCTGGGCCTCGCCCGCAAACGCCTTCATCAGATTCTTTTCGGTTTCGGTGCCTTTGATACTCTTGCTCATTGTTTGCTCCCGATGAATTTACTGTCAGGACTATACTACAGGCATGACAGAGAAACAGACAGTGCTGGAAACCCATCTGGGGGTAAAGTCCGCTGATATCAAGGCGGTAGATCTGCTCGCGGATGAAAGCCACCTCTCCCGTGGCCAGATCAAGAAGGCCATGAAGAATGGCTCTGTGTGGCTGGAGCGGGGCGGCCATGTACAACGTTTGCGGCGGGCGGATCGCAAGCCGGTCGCTGGTGATGTGTTGCATCTGTATTTTAATGCCAGGATTCAGGAAATGAAGCCGTCGGAAGCCTCCTTGATCGCCGATGAGGGCGACTACAGCGTGTGGTTCAAACCTGCGGGCATGTACTCCCAAGGCAGCAAATGGGGCGATCATTGCAGCATTTCCCGCTGGGCGGAGCAGCATCTTCAACCACAGCGCAATGCCTTCGTCGTACATCGCCTGGATCGGGCCGCATCCGGCCTGATCCTGCTGGCCCACAGCAAGAAGGCTGCAGGGCAGTTGTCCGCGCTGTTCCGCAAGCGCCAGGTGGAAAAGGAATACTGTGTGCAGGTATGGGGTTGTTTTTCTGCAGAGCCCTTATGCCTGAACACAGACCTGGAAGAGCGGTCTGCAGTTACTCATGCTAGACGGGCTGCGCTGGATGAGGTGGCAGGGAAAAGCCTGCTGGTCGTGCGTATCGAAACCGGCCGCAAGCATCAGATACGCCGGCATCTGTCAGGGGCCGGTTTTCCTGTGGTCGGGGACCGGCTCTACGGAGGAGGAGATGACCAAGACCTGCAACTGCAGGCGGTGCGCCTGGCTTTTACCTGCCCCATGACCGGGCAACCCAGAGGATACCTCTTGCCCGATGAATGGCTTATCCAGTTGTAGCTATCCGGGTCCCATCGTTGGGCACGGCCTGGCGGCCTTTGCCCAACCTACAGCCCTGATTGTAGGTCGGGCAAAGCACAGCGTGCCCGACGCTGTCCCATGACAGGGCGGCCCAGAGGATACCTCTTTCCCGATGAATGGCGTATCCAGTTGCAGTTGTCCGGGTCCCATCGTTGGGCACGGCCTGGCGGCCTTTGCCCAACCTACAGCCCTG
>CAZFXI010000037.1:0-18445 GCA_964522855.1 uncultured Sedimenticola sp. | reverse complement strand
TCCGGGTCCCATCGTTGGGCACGGCCTGGCGGCCTTTGCCCAACCTACAGCCCTGTTTGTAGGTCGGGCAAAGCACAGCGTGTCCGACGCCTGAGCTACAACAGGGCTTGCAGGTCGGTGGCGTCCACCGGTTTGGTCAGCACGGCATGGAGAGGAAAGATGGTTTGCAACTTGTCCGTGTATGCTTCTTCTCCCTTGTTGCAGAAGACGATCACTCGGCACCGGGGCGCGTATTTCTGCAGGCTGTACAGCAATACGTCCAGATTGCTGATGTTCACGCCGGCGTAGTTGTTGCTGTAGCCGTAGATAAATTCTGCGACGATGAAATCCGGTGCCTGTTTCTTCAGGGCGGCCATGACCTTGCGCATGCTGGTGAAGCGTTGTTCCTCGAGGCCCAGGTCGGCATACAGGGAAGAGAGTTTCGGGTGCGTGGCGGATTCGATGATGGAGTAGATCAGGGACATATCATCTTCTCCATTTCTTCGACGATAGCGTTTTCATCCAGGTCGCGGTACAGGGCTTGGTTGAACAGAGTGATGGCGCCGGCGGTTTCCGCCCAGGCAAATCCCCCTGTCCAATCTGCATGCCTGTAGCTGCCCTGCAGTGCGCGGGGAATGACATGAACCCGCCCGGGCCGATACAGCAGGTTGTAGCCCTGATTGGCCTGGTGCAGTCTGTCGATGAAATGCCAGGATTCCGCCGCGGTGTCGAAGACCTTGCAGGCCAGGGGATAGTCTTGATCGCCGCCGTTATGCCGCCAGCAGGCTTGCTCCACGGGATAACCACCGGTCTTGCCCACATACATCTGCAGGTGTTGATGATTGACCGAAGAATAGGCACCGCGGGCGTTGTAGCCCAGGCCGCAGTCCGGCAGGGCTTCCCCCAGGTACAGCAGCAGGTTCCAGGTGTGTTCGTGGGCGAACTTGCCCAGGTACTGGGGATGTTTCTCGTCCGGCTCCACTACCAGCAGGCCATGCAGAGGGGCGAAGGGAAACTTGTTATAGAGCAGACGACAGTGATCGCCCATCAGCTCGCCTTCCCAGAGGATCTCCTTGCGCAGGAAAGGCTTATTGAAATGAAAACCCTCGGGATCGAAGGGAGTGTGCAGCTCGGTGACCACCGTGTCGCTCATGCGTGGTGGGCGAAAAGCGCGGACATGATTGTATTGCAGTTCCCAGGGGCCGGCGTGGCGGAACTGCACCTGCTGCAGATTGTTCAGACCCGTGGCCATGAGCTTGAGGAACACCAGCAGATCGTCTTCCGGCTGATTCAGGGTTTGTCCTTCCATCAGTTGCTGCTGCAGCCCGGCGGAAAGCTCGGTAAAGCGCTGTTCCAGACGAGATTGCAGCAGCCGATAGATGGATGGGTCATACACTGCGTTGGCCAGCACCAGAATGAAACTGCCCAGCTGCGCATCGTCGAGCAGCACCGCGAGCTTGTCGATGAAGGTCTGGCGAAAGGCATCGATGCTTTCGAAAATGTTGTCTGACATCAGTGCTTCTTCTTCGGTGGATCGGGTACCGGGTCATAGCCGCCTTCATGGAAAGGGTGGCAGCGTCCCACCCGTTTCATGCCCATCCAGATGCCTTTGAACGGGCCAAACTTTTCCATGGCCTCGATGGTGTAGGCCGAGCAGCTGGGAGAATAGCGACAGTTGTTGCCCAGAAACGGGCTGATCAGTAATTGGTATCCGCGCACCAGGCCGATGAGCAGCTTTTTCATGCGGATGCCTGCCGTGCTTTGCTGTGCTGCCACCATTGGCTGAAGATGGCCGAAAGCAGATAGCAGCCGCCGGCGACCAGAATGATGATGGCGCCGGTGGGCAGGTCCAGCACATAGGACAGCCAGATGCCGATGCTGGTGAACACCATGCCCAGCAGGCTGGCCAGTATCATCATGCGCCCCATGGTGTGCATGTAATGTCCGGCGATGGCTGCGGGCAGGGTGAGCAGGGCGATGACCAGGATCAGTCCCACCACCTGCACCAGCAGCACCACAGTGAGCGCCACCAGGCACAGGAACAGCAGATAGAAGGTGTTCACCGGTACGCCGCGCAGGCGGGCGAATTCCTCGTCGAAGGAGACCGCCAGAAACTGGCGATAGAAAGCCAGCACCATGCCGATGACCAGGATATCCAGGGCGGCCATTTCCCAAAGCTGGTTGCTCGACACCAGCAGGATGTTACCGAACAGATAGCTCATCAGATCGGCGCTGTAGCCGGGTGTACGGGAGATGAACAGCACGCCGATGGACATGCCGATGGCCCACATGGCGCCGATGAGGGTGTCTTCCTGTGCCTGCCAGCGCAGCTTGATCCAGCCGATGAGCAGGGCGGCACTCAGGGCAGCGATCAATGCGCCAAACAGGGGAGAAAAGCCGAAGAACAGGGCCGCCCCCATGCCCGCGAGCACGCTGTGAGAGATGCCCCCGGCCATGTAGCCGATGCGCTTCACCACCACATAGCTGCCCATCACGCCGCAGCCGATGCTGGCCAGCAGGCCGGCGATCAGGGCGGTTTGCAGAAATCCGTATTCAAGGAAGGCGTCCATCAGTGTTTATGCGCCACCATGCGCACGTCTCCATCATAAAGATCCTGAATCACCTGGCCATCGATGTCTTCCGTGTGATGACAGATCAGCGTGCGGTTCAGACAGGCGACTCGGTGCACATAACCGGAGATAAAGGCGATGTCGTGGGACACCACCAGAATGGTCATGCGCTCGTTGAGAATCTTCAGCAGATCGAACAGCTCGTTTTCCACCCGCATGTCGATGTTGGCGGTGGGCTCGTCCAGCAGCAGGATCTTCGGTTCGCAGGCCAGGGCGCGGGCCACCAGGGCGCGTTGCAACTGGCCGCCGGAAAGTTGATCGATGCGCCGCTGTGCCAGGTTGCCGATTTCCGTCTCTTCCATGACCCGCCGGGCGATCTCCCTGTCCCTGCGGCTGTAGCCGCCGATGATGTGGCTTTGTCCCAGGCGGCCCATGAGCACCACCTGTTCCACGGTGACCGGGAAGTCCCGGGCGAATGCCGGGTACTGGGGCACATAGCCCAGGTCGCGCCGTGCCTGTCTGGGTGTGGTGTCGAGTACCCGCACCTTGCCGCTCTGGGGCTTGAGCAGACCGAGGATGATCTTCAACAGCGTGCTCTTGCCGCCAGCATTGGGACCGACGATGCCGAGGAACTCCCGTTCCGGCACTTCCAGACTCACATGATCGAGCACCGGTATATTGCCGTAGGAAAAGGAAACGTCCTGGATGTCGATGACGTTGCTGGTCACGGTTTCTGTCCTGCCAGCACGGCGGCCAGTTTTCTCAGGGCCGCGAAGATGTCCGCATCGAGGGGGTCCATCTGCACCAGCCGGGCGCCGATGGCATCCGCCAGCACCCGCGCCGTGGCGGAACTGTGCTGGGGTTGTACCAGGATTGTATGGATATGGGCCTGCTTCGCCGTCTCGATGAGCCTGGCCAGGCTGCGCGGGTTGGGTTCCTTGCCTTCCTGTTCCACGGCTATCTGCCGCAGGCCGTAGCGATGGGCAAAATAACTCCAGGCGGGATGGTAGACCAGAAAGCTTTGTCCCCGCAGCGGTGCCAGCATGGTTTGCAGCTCCTCGTCCAGGGCATCCAGCCTGGCAGCAAAGGTTTCGTAATGGTGTTGAAAAAGGGGCTTCCTGTCCGGGTACATTTCGCTCAGCACTTCCTTGAGCTTTTGCGCGTGCTGTTTCACCCGTTCCGGGTCTGTCCAGATGTGGGGGTCGCTGTCATGGCCATGGTGGGTAGGCAGCAGCTTCAGCCCCTCGCGCAGGTCCAGGATCTTCATCGCAGGGTTGACGGCCACGAAGCGCGGTAACCAGCTCTGTTCGAAGGGCATGCCGGCCCGCACGTACAGGACGGCCCTGGACAGGCGTGCAATCTGTTTTGGTGAGGGTTGATAAGTGGCCGGGTTGAAGCCTTTCCCCACCATGACCTCGACTTGCACGAAATCACCGGCAACGCCCTCGACGATGGTTTTCTGCGGCAGCACGCTGATGACCACCAGCGGCTTTTCAGCGGCCAGAGCCTGCAGGGAAAACAGCAGCAGCAAGACAGGGAGGAAGCGCATGGTGAATTGACCAGTATAAAGAGTGCTATATTGTAGCACCCTCCCTCTCACTGAATACCATGAACACCAGCCTGTATCTTTTTCCTCTGCCGGTACTCGATGCGCCACCGTCGGTTTCTGTGATTGAAACAGTATTGCAGAAATGCGGGTTTCTGGGCGACCGAATGGAAGGCCAACGATATCTCGTAGGATCTGCTTTTTTTCAGCACATCAGCTTTGCCGGTTGCTCGCCGCATTTGCAGCTGGAAAGGCCCGCCCAGGGCGGATGGAGCTTCTGTCATATCGTCCTGCATGGAGATCAACAGCCCCCATCGCTGCACATCACGCCCCAGCGTGGAAGGCCGCGCTGTCCTGCATGCCGTACGCTGGTCTCTGGCTGGAAGGAACAACTGGCCAGCTGGAAAAAGGATGCCTCACGGCAATGGCACTGCGACAGTTGCGGAACCACGGTTGCAGTTGCCGAGCTGGATTGGCGCCAGTACGGCTTCGGAGCAAGGTGTAGCGTGGAGGTTCAGCAGGTTTATCCTGGCGAGGCGGTTCCCGGGGACAGATTGCTGCAGCTATTGAAACAGGGAAGCGGCAGGGAGTGGCGCTATGCCTGGGCGACTTCCGAGCGGGTTTTGTAACAGCGTAGCTTCATGTTTTCTCTTTGTTGGCGATACGCCTTTTCATTTTTCGAAGAAATGCCATGAGGGAGACAGCGGTCTTGCTGGCCATGTTGGGGCGGCTGATATGCAGATAGGAGATAAGACGGCGTTCCATCCACAGATGTTCCAGAGTGGAACCCTGTACCGTGCAGGAGCCCACCCATTCAAGATCGGTCTCGTCCAGGATGTAAGCGAGTGTTTCGTATTCCAGCAGGTTTCCGGGGCTGTATTTCCCATACGCTTCATCGTAGGCGATCTTGAACGCGAAGGCGCCATGACCGGAGCGCAGATCGATATGCATGGCAATGACCTTGTCGTCCAGTTTGTAGCGAAAGAAAAGCAGCTTGCCTCGTAATGCCGCCTCACGGGTGAGTTCTTCGAAAAATCTGCGTTCATTTTCATGGCAAGCGAGGGCTGTGCCTTCCTGCCCTTTCCAGCCGCTTTTTTCCAGACTCAGGAACTGTTGGGTCCAGGTATCGCATTCGGAAACATCAATGCTGTCTCCAGTCAGCACTTCCACGTGGGGATGTCCCAGTTTTTTCAGTGCGGCTTTATGCTTGCGCAGGTTCTTGCGCCATTTCTTGCTCCACTGAGCCAGATAGTCTTCAGCCGACAGGCCAGAACGGATAAATGCGCGCTGGTAGCTGTCGATCAGGTCGATGCTGCATGCAGTGTCGTGGAGGTAAGCTTTCAGTTTTTCGTAGCTTTCGCCGTCACCATGAATCTTCCGGAATGAGAGAAACAGATTGGGTTTGGCCTGGGTTTTCAGCCAGTCGAACAGTTGCCGGTAGCAATGGTATTCATGACCGGCCGCGATTAATGGTGTAGCCAGAAAACAGTGCTTGTGCCGCCACATGCCGTAGTGGCGAAAGGGCAGACCAAGATAGGATTTCTTGTACTCGAGGGGAAACAGACCCAGCAACCGCTCCCCATTTGTAGAAAAGATCAGTAGCAGTGTTACGTTGCTATGATCGAAGTTGCGCAGCGCCGGTACCAGCATGCAGGGTTCGTAGAAGATGTTTTTCTCTGCCGAGCAATTGGCCAGTTCCTGCCAGGCGGAGAGGTAGGGTTTCAGATCTTCAATAGTGTAGATCTCCAGCCTTTGAGGGTTGTTGTCGAAAGCTTGCCGTTCTGTTGCCAACATACGGGATTGTTTGTCAGGTGATGTGTCTGGCGCTGTCCGGTAATTCCAGTTCCATGCTGATGGGCAGGTGATCAGACAGGGGATAATCCAACACCCTGGAACCGATGATCTGTAGTTTACGCGAGACCAGGATATGATCAAATTTTTTCACCGGTCGCCAGCTGGGGAAGGTGGCCTGATCGCAGGCGGGCTCGTTCATGTCGTGCGCCTGGATGAAGCGCCGGATTTCCTGGGCTTCACAGCCGGCATTGAGATCACCCATGAGTACCACATGCGGTCGGTCCTTGAGTAGTTCACCCAGGAAGGCCAGCTGTTTTCCCCGGGAGCGCCTTCCCAGTGCCAGATGAGCACTGCACAGCAGCAGCCCCTCTCTGTGGGTGCCGAACTCGAACAGCATGGCGCCCCGCCCCGGGCCACCCGGCAACTTATGGTGAGTGATTCTGCTGGGGCGAAAGCGGCTCAGAAATCCGTTACTGTGCCGCGCAATGACGCCGATGTTGCGGTTGATCTGCCGGTACCAGTGAGGAAAGCCTGCCCGGTGTGCCAGGTACTCGGTGATATCGACAAAGCCGCTGCGCAGGCTGCCCGCATCCACTTCCTGCAGGCTCACCATGTCGTACTGTGACAGCATGGCCGCCATGCGGTTGAGATTGACCATGCGTTCCCGGTGCGGAAGCACATGTTTCCAGCCTTTGGTCACGTATTCGCGGTAGCGACAGGTGTCCACGCCAACCTGAATGTTGTAGCTGAGGAGCTTGAAACGTCGTGGCAGCGTACTGAGGTGATTGCTGACGTCCTTGTCTGGCGAGGCTGCCACTACGCTACTTGCTGCGGTCGGCAATGGTTTTGTCGATGAGTGCGTCTGTGGTTTCCAGCACGGTGGGCGTGTTCTTGATGCGGTAGCGGGCATCGACCACCATGGCCGGTACCGAGCGAATACCATAGCGGCGCATGAGTGCTGCTGCACGATTGGCCTTTGTCTGCACGGTAAAGGAATTCATGGCGGCGCGGAACTTGTCCAGATCCACGTCGTTTTCACCCAGGAATTTCTCGATATCCTTTTGTGTACGCAGGCGCCGCTTCTGGTCGTGGATAGCCTTGAAGAAAGGTTCGTGCAGCCGCATGGCTTCCCCCATGACTTCCAGGGCGAAATAGGTTTTCGCATGCAGGTTGGCCGCGCCGCCAAACATGGCTGGCATGTGCTGGAATTTGATGTTCTCCGGCTGTTTTTTCACCCACTCCTGAAGCTTGGGGTCGAGGGTCTTGCAGTGGGGGCAGGTGTACATGAAGAATTCCACAACGTCCACTGTATTCCCGTTGCCTTTGGGTGGTGCTGGCTTGATGAGGTCGTAATCGGTGCCTTCTTTGGGGTCCGCTGCCGCGACGGTGAAGGACAGCAGGAGAAAGGCCAATAGTATGAGCAGTTTTTTCATTAAGTAACACTCCTGAAAGGGGTTTTTCTAGTTATTCAGCAAAATAATGGGACAGTCGAGTGCTGGTGAAGTTCAGTTGTATCCAGGCATTTTACATGCTGGGGATGATTCCGTATATCACGATGCGAGGAAGGAATGGCGGAAGTGGGAAGTCTGTCAGTGTTGTGCTTCCAGCAACCTGCGGCTGAACAGGTTGTCTGCCGAGGTTGTCATCAGCAAGCATTCCTGAGCGCGGGTCATGCCAACGTAGAGCAAACGTGCGTCTCCGGCTTCGCTGTCCGCGTTATCCCCCAGTTGCCCGATGCCCAGCAGGATGACCCGGTGGAACTCCAGCCCCTTGCTGCTGTGTATGGTCAGGATGGTGACCTGATCGGTCTCCGGATCGTAGGCGGACTTGAACGCTCTCGATCCCATCCACAGATGGGGGATGCCTTTTGTTCGCAGGCCGGCAGAGACTTCCCGTCCGAGGGCGCCGCGGGGATAGAGCACGGCCATGTCCCGCCAGGTGATACCCTGCTCGTGCCATTTGCAGATACAGGCGATGGCATAGCGGGCTTCATCCAGCAAACAGCCAAGACGCTTGATGACAGGCTCCGGTCCACTGCTGCCAGCGGCCCGGGGTTCCAGCAGCGGAATGTGGTCTTCATCTGCGTTCTTGGGATCGAGATAACGGTGGGCGAAATCGTAGGCGAAACGCAGGATCTCGCGGGTATTGCGATAGTTCAGGCGCAGTACCGTGGTGCGTCCCCGGGCATTGATGCCCACACTGGACAGGGAGAAGCCCAGGCCACCCTCCTGTTTATAGATGGACTGGGCATCGTCGTACAACAGCAACAGGGAATTGCTGTCCGGGTCGATCATCTGCACCACCAGCCGCAACCAGTCGGCCTGGAAATCGTGGCCCTCGTCGATGAGCAGGGCGCCGTACTGTGCGCGGGGGATATGGCCGTTTTCCACCGCCTGCACCACGGTTTCCACCTGCCGCTCCCAGATCGGCGCCGGGGATTCGATGAGATCCACATGATAGGTTTTCAACTGTTCCCTGCACCAGTCATGAAAATGGTAGATCTGCACCTGCGCACCGATACCTCGTGAAGAAATGAACGCTCGCAACCTGGCGGCCAGGGTGATATTGAAACACAGCACCAGAATGGGCTTGTGCGTCAGCCGGGAAAGATGCAGGCAGCGATAGCCGAGTATCAGTGTCTTGCCCGAGCCGGCCACCCCATGGATGACGCGGTGACCTTCACCCAGGCTGCGCGCCAGTTGCTCCTGCTGGATATCCATGATCTTGATGATGTCCGGCAGGGTTTGCTCGCTGGCGGGTTGTTCAACGTCTGTTTCCGCAAACAGATCGGCAGGGTTGCCGTCGTCGATGCGGATCTCCGGAAACAGATGCCAGCGGATGCGGTCGATCTGCGGCAGCGACAGGGTGCCACCAAACTGGTAGTTGAACATCCCCCAGAGCCGCTCCTGGAAAGCCTCGGCATCTGTGGTTTCCGTGATTTCATCCTTGTAGAGCATCAGGTGATCCGGCAGCAGGCTTTCGCGCCGGTCGTCGGGGATGGCTCTTTCAATCTGCCGGCGGCTGATGTTGGTGAACACCACGCCCCAGCCGTAGGGCATGGCCAGCCGGCCCCGGTAGCGCTCGCTGGTCTGGCACAGGCGGGGATCTCTTGCCAGCATATCGATAACACCGTAGGTGTATTGTCTGGCCTGCTCCAGGGGATGTGGTTTTGTGATCAGGCCATTGCTGGTCAGCAAAGTGACATCTGATTTGCTGATCTTTTTCAGCGTATCGGGCTTCCAGTCCTTGACCTCCAGAAACAGGAGGCCGCGGGAGGGATGCAGGATGATGAAATCGGGATAGCGGCGTTGTTTGCCGATGGGAATGTCGTACCAGACCAGGTAATCGTCTTCCAGCAGATCCCGCAGTCGCCGGGCGACGCGCTTTTCCCCGGTCGTCATGCGACCGAGGGTGTGGCGATTCAGCGCTGGGATGATTTCCGCCATGGGCGGACTCCGTCTGTTTGCGGTTCAGCCTGCCGAGCAGGAATCAGCGGGGAAATAGCGATAGCTTGCACTGTTGCCGCGGGCCCCAGGTGAATTTCAGAACGGTATATCGTCCTCGAAGTCACCGGCGGGTGCCTGTTGTTGTGGTGCGCTGGCGGGCTGGCTTTTGCGCTCAGCCGGCGCGGATTGGGAATATTCGGCACTGCCGCCACCGGCGCCACGGCTGTCCAGCATCTGCATCTCATTGGCGACAATTTCCGTGGTGTAGCGATCCTGGCCGTCCTGTCCCTGCCATTTGCGGGTGCGCAGACTGCCTTCGATAAAGACTTTGGAGCCTTTCTTCAAATATTCCCCGGCGATTTCCGCCAGGCGGTTGAAGAACACCACCCGATGCCATTCCGTGCGCTCCTGTTGCTCGCCCGATTGCTTGTCCTTCCAGGTCTCGGATGTAGCCACGGTAATGTTGGTGACCGCACCGCCGCTGGGCATGTAGCGGGTTTCCGGGTCCTTGCCCAGATTGCCGATCAGAATAACCTTGTTGACGCCTCGTGATGCCATGTTTCCTCCTTCGGGGGTTCTCTTCCATGAAATGTGTTGAATAGCCCGTGAGTTTACCGGCGAACGCGGAAAAATGCACCTGTCGTTTGGCGCTTGCCTGGATTTGTCGTTGGTGAGGTCGGAGTCGCTTTGCAAGGGACGCCGACCCCTTCGTCACCAGATCTTCCTCTGGTACCTGGTTTTTGTATCGCCAGTGAATAGTTGCATGCCGGGTTGAGTCTTTTGGTGCTTTGGCGCTGAAAATGGCGTGTTTACGGTCCAAAACAATACCAGCCTATTTCGCTGCCCCGGCGCAGACACATGCAAAGAAGATCCTCTCCGGGTTTTACCGAAACGGTACCCACAAACATGGATCCACGCACGGCTTCATTGCAAACCGGGCCACCGCTAACTATCGGGAATGCTTCTACCGGATAATAAGTGCTTAAAGTACTTGTATATTCTTTTGTATCCACACCAATTTTGATCTTTCCTGCTACGTCCAGCTTCTGCACGGGAGTGGTCGTGCCTATCCCAACAGCGCCGCTTTGCTCTCGGATTGTCAAAGCATTGGCTGCACCGAAGGTGCTGATTAGTACACCAGTTCCGTGCTCTCCCCTGATATTGTGAGCGGGGTGCCCCAGGTAAACGCTAGCATCTTCTCCAGCCGCATCGAAGCCTTGTGTGCCGCGAACAAAAACATCCCCCTCTATATCAAGCTTGTAGTTTGGACTCGTCGTCCCGATACCGACGTTTCCGCCCGCCAAGGGGTTTAGAACCAAATCCAGTCCGGAACTTGTACCGTAATCGTATCCTTCCAAACGAGCTGCGCTGTTTCCTTGAATACCATCAATTAACAGACCTTTGCGACTGGCTCCTCCACCATCACCAAAGAAGGCCCGTCCGCTACCCGCGACTTCTAACGGTTCACTCGGCTCGGTTGTCCCGATACCGACATTCCCAGTACCTTCTCTAACTGTCAAAGCGTTGGCAGCACCGAAAGTGCTGACTGAAATCCCGGTACCGAATTCTCCCCTGATATTGTGGGCAGGGTGTCCAAAATACGCGATAGCATCATCTCCAGCCGTGTTGAAGCCCTGAGCCCCACGAATAAAAACATTCCCCTCTATATCCAACTTGTAGTTTGGATTTGTCGTGCCAATGCCGAGATTGCCGCCCGTAAAATAGGAAGTTCCCGTCGGGCTGAGTTTGACTGCTCCCATATTGGCTTTGGGTTTTAACGCAGCGCTGTTAAGCGCAGTATTGGCGCGAACGCTTTTGTTGCCAGAGATTCCAGCAGAGCTTGCTGCCATTCTTGCACTTGCACGATTGTCGCCATAGATCTGAACGGTGTTTGATTCCTTTCGCAACAAATTGACGACGCGACGAAGCGTGCGCTCATCAGAGAGATAAGTCACCAAGGCTTGAACGATAGCAGCCTCTAAATCGGGTTCGACAGAAGTCATATCCACGATGAATCGCTTGCCTTTTGACCAAGTACCTGGTTGTTCGGCAGCCAAGCCGCGCACGAACCAGACGTAGGATGCGCCCTGATCAAAACACATTTCTGAAGAAGGTGTCCATGAGAGTGCTGGCGCAGGCAGGATTTTGAAGATCACAGGGCTGTCACCAGAGGCAAGTGCCTTATATGTTCTGTTCTCATCTCCGATTTGCTGAAACACGGCCAGTTCATAACGCTCCGCTCCCGTCATCCCCGACCAGCTAAAAGTGGGGCAGGCATTCGCGACAGTGGAAGATCGGTCGGTTTCACCGGGTGAGACGGCAACTGCTTCTGCCGCCGACAGTTGCGTGGCGTAGAAACCTAGAATATAGCCGCAGAAGATAATTTTGATGTACCGGAACATAATAGCTTCTCCTCTAATACCTCTTTAAAGTATAGATCCAAGAGAAGCTAATTACCGTAAAATTACAGGTGTAATTTAGCCGTTGCAATCCTTAGGGAACCCCGAAAAATACGATTTTTGTCACTCCGGCGTAGGCCGGAGTCCAGGTGGATCAATAGGTTATAGATTCCGGCCTGCGCCGGAATGACAATTTTTCGAGATGCCCTTTAGGCAATCAGGAAAATCTAACCGGATTGTTTTGGCACTTGCATGCCGCTGGCCAGCAGTAGCCAGGCCAGGATAAAGCCCGCTCCCATGAGGAATACGGAGGTTTCCCCAAAGCGTGCATGCACCCAGCCACCCAGCAGCCCACCCACGAAGGCACCGCTGAACTGGGAGGTGGAATAGATACCCATGGCGGTGCCGCGGATGGCGCCCGGTGCCAGTTTGGATACCAGAGACGGTAGGGTGGCTTCCAGCAGGTTGAAACCCACGAAAAACAGCAGCAACATGAAGCCCAGCCCCCAGATACTGGCAGAAAACAGCCAGAAGCCGGCCAGAGCCAGTCCCAACAGAGCAATGGCCCCGGTAAAGACCTGTTTCATCTTGCCTTTCTTCTCGGCCATGATGATGAAGGGCACCATCAACCCCATGGACAGCAGCATCACCGGCAAGTACAGCCAGGAGTGTTGTTCCACGGGCAGACCCGCATCACGCAGGGTGAGGGGCAGTGCCAGGAACAGGGCGGTGAGCACCAGATGCAGGGTGAAAATACCGGCGTCCAGACGCAGCAACTGGGTGTCGCGCAATACCTTGCCGAACAGTGCGGGTACCGGCTCGGCCTCGCTATGGACGCTGCTGTGTTCCGGGGTGGGCACCACCAGCAGCAAGATCAGAATGCCGGCGATGGCCAGCGCGGCGGTGATCCAGAACAGCCCCGGCACGCCGATCCAGGCGTTGAAGAAGGGACCGGCGATGAGTGCCACGGTGAACGACATGCCGATGGTGACGCCAACCGTTGCCATGGCCTTGGTGCGCTGGTTGTCCCGGGTGAGATCTGCCAGCAGGGCCATGACCGCCGCGGCGATGGCGCCACTGCCCTGGATGGCGCGGCCGACGATGATCATCCCGATGTCATCGGCTGTAGCGGCGATGATGCTGCCCAGGGTGAACAGCAGCAGGCCGCCGACGATCACCGGCTTGCGCCCTATCCTGTCGGACAGCAGGCCGAAGGGGATCTGCAACACCGCCTGGGTGAGGCCGTAGATGCCGATGGCCATGCCGATGAGCACCGGGGTGGCCGATGCCAGATGTTCCGCATACAGGGCAAAAACCGGAAGGATGAGAAAAAGCCCCAGCATACGGGAGCCATAGATACCCGCCAGGCCGAGGGTGGCCCTGCGTTCGGTGTCGTTGAAGCCGGTTTGTTCCTTGTCAGCCATGATTCAGAGAAGGTTTGAAGCGAAATGGAATAACAGCGTATAGTACCCTGTTTCGTGCCAGCAAAGAATGACAATGGACAGTATCCACCTGCGGGGCGCCCGCACCCACAATCTGAAGAATATCGATCTGGAACTGCCCCGGGACAAGCTCATCGTCATCACCGGGCTGTCCGGTTCTGGCAAGTCTTCCCTGGCCTTCGATACTATTTATGCCGAGGGCCAACGCCGTTACGTGGAATCCCTGTCTGCCTATGCCCGGCAGTTCCTGTCCATGATGGAAAAGCCGGACGTGGATCATATCGAGGGGCTGTCGCCGGCGATTTCCATCGAGCAGAAGACCACCAGCCACAATCCCCGCTCCACCGTGGGTACCATCACCGAGATCTACGACTACCTGCGCCTGCTGTTTGCCCGGGCGGGCATACCGCGCTGTCCCACTCATCATCTGCCCCTGGAGGCCCAGACCATCGAACAGATGGTCGATCAGGTGCTGGCCCTGCCGGAAGGCAGCAAGCTCATGCTGCTGGCGCCGGTGATTTCCGAACGCAAGGGGGAATACCACAAGCTGCTCAGGGAGCTGGCGGCCCAGGGTTTCATCCGCGCCCGTATCGATGGCGAGATCTGGGAGCTGGACGATGCGCCGGATCTGGATCTGCGCAAGAAGCACACTATTGAGGCGGTGGTAGATCGCTTGAAAGTGCGATCAGATTTGCGCCTGCGTCTGACCGAATCCTTTGAGACCGCCTTGCGCATGGCCGACGGCGTCGCCCTGGTGGCCTGGATGGATGAACCTGAAAAGGACGAGCTGGTCTTCTCTGCCAACTTCGCCTGCCCGGCCTGTGGCTACAGTATCGAGGAGCTGGAGCCGCGGCTGTTCTCCTTCAACAATCCCGTGGGCGCCTGTGAGGTCTGCGACGGTCTGGGCGTGAAGCAGAGCTTCGATGTGCACAAGGTGGTGGCGCACCCCGAGTTGTCCCTGGCGGCGGGGGCGGTGCGCGGCTGGGACCGGCGCAATGCCTATTACTTCCAGATGCTGCAATCCCTGGCGCGGCACTATGATTTCGATCCGGAAACTCCCTGGCAGGATCTGCCGAAAAAGATCCGCGACACGATTCTCTATGGCAGCGGCAAGGAGGTCATCCATTTCGATTATCACAATCACCTGGGGCGGCGGGTAAAGAAGACCCATCCTTTTGAAGGCGTGATCCACAACATGGAGCGGCGCTACCGCGAAACCGAGTCCAGCGCCGTGCGCGAGGAGCTGTCGCGTTACCTGTCCAGCCATGCCTGCCCGGCGTGCAAGGGGGCGCGGCTGAACGAGGCGGCACGCAACGTGTTCATCGAGGACAGCAACCTGCCGGGCATCACCGCGCTGTCGGTAAGTGATTGCCTGAGTTTCTTCCAGCGTCTGGATCTGCCGGGAAAACGGGGCAAGATTGCAGAAAAAATCGTCAAGGAGATCGAGGAACGCCTGAGCTTTCTGGTCAACGTGGGGCTGGACTATCTGACCCTGGATCGCAGTGCCGACACCCTATCCGGTGGCGAGGCCCAGCGCATCCGCCTGGCCAGCCAGATCGGCGCCGGCCTGGTGGGTGTCATGTATGTGCTGGATGAACCGTCCATCGGCCTGCATCAGCGGGACAACGCCCGCCTGCTCAAGACCCTGACCTACCTGCGCGACTTGGGCAACACCGTGATCGTCGTGGAACACGACGAAGAGGCCATCCGCGCCGCCGATCACGTGGTGGATATCGGTCCCGGTGCGGGTGTGCATGGCGGTGAAGTGGTGGCCCAGGGCACGGCGGATGAAGTGGCGGCCAATCCCGATTCCCTCACCGGGAAGTACCTCAGCGGCGAGCGCAGCATCGCCATTCCCCTGCTGCGTACCCCGGTGGATGACAAGCGTTTGCTGGTGCTCGAAGGCGCCCGGGGCAACAACCTGAAAAAGGTGCGCCTGGAGATTCCGGTGGGTCTGTTCACCAGCGTCACCGGCGTGTCCGGTTCTGGCAAGTCCACCCTCATCAACGACACCTTGTATCCCCTGGCGGCCAATGAACTCAATCGCGCCAGCCACACGGTTGCACCCTATGAGGCCATTTACGGATTGGAGCATTTCGATAAGGTAGTGGATATCGACCAGTCCCCCATCGGCCGCACCCCACGTTCCAACCCCGCGACCTATACCGGTCTGTTCACGCCCATCCGTGAACTGTTTGCCGGCGTGCCGGAGTCGCGTTCCCGGGGCTATACGCCGGGGCGCTTCAGCTTCAATGTCAAGGGTGGGCGCTGCGAGGCCTGCAAAGGGGACGGCGTGATCAAGGTGGAGATGCACTTCCTGCCAGACATCTATGTGCAATGCGACACCTGCAAGGGCAAGCGCTACAACCGAGAGACCCTGGAAATCAAATACAAGGGCAAGAGCATCAACGAGGTGCTGAGCATGACGGTGGAGGAAGCGCTGGTTTTCTTCGACGCCGTGCCCGTGGTCAGACGCAAGCTGCAGACCCTGGTGGACGTGGGGCTGACCTACATCCAACTGGGGCAAAATGCTACTACGTTGTCCGGGGGCGAGGCCCAGCGGGTGAAACTGTCCCGGGAGCTGTCCAAGCGCGACACGGGTAACACCCTGTATATCCTCGATGAGCCTACCACAGGCCTGCATTTTCACGATGTGGAACAACTCCTGGGCGTGCTGCACCGCCTGCGCGATCACGGTAACACCGTCATCGTCATCGAGCACAACCTGGACGTGATCAAGACCGCCGACTGGATTGTGGATCTCGGCCCGGAAGGCGGCGATGGCGGTGGACAGATCATCGCCGGCGGAACGCCTGAAGAAGTGGCGCAGGTGAAAGCCAGCCACACCGGGCGATTTCTCCAGCAGGTGCTGTAGTGGGCGCTACCTACGGGAGAAGGGCGGCGTGAGAGACGTTATTCTGGCGCAGGCAGGCATCCATAACCTGCGGCATAAGCTGGGCTGCGAGTGAGAAAAGGCAATCTCTGTCTTTCAGGAAAACAAGTCGTTTCCTACCCGTTCCAACGGACTCACCACTCCCTGCCCGCCCCGGTTCAACACATGGGTGTAGATCATGGTCGTCGAAACATCCGCATGTCCCAGCAGTTCCTGAACCGTGCGTATGTCGTTACCACTTTCCAGCAGATGGGTGGCAAAAGAGTGGCGCAAAGTGTGACAGCTTGCCTTCTTGTTGATGCCAGCCTTCCGGGCAGCGCGTTTGATCGCTTTTTGCAAGGTGTTCTCGTGCAGATGGTGTCGCCGGGTCGCTCCGCTGCGGGGATCGGCCGACAACCGGGCGCTGGGGAACACCCACTGCCAGCGCCATTCCTTTTCTGCAAGGGGATACTTGCGGGCCAGCGCATTGGGCAGTAACACGCTGCCAAACCCCGCCTCGAGATCGGCCTGGTGGAGTAGCCTGACCTTGTGAAGATGTTTTTTCATTGGTGCAAACAGGGGGGAAGGGAAGGGTACGACGCGATCCTTGCCACCTTTGCCATGGCGCACGGTAATCTGCCGATAGTCGAAATCGAGATCCTGAACCCGCAGGCGCAGACACTCCATCAGCCGCATGCCGGTGCCGTACAACAGCGAGGCCATCAGGGCCGATGTGCCTTTCATGCTGGACAGCAAGTGTTCGACTTCTGACATGCTCAGCACCACGGGCAAACGCTGCGGACGTTTGGAACGAACATACTTTTCAAGTTCGAAAGGGCGCTCGAGTACCTTCCGGAAATAAAAGGCAAAGGCGTTCAATGCCTGGTTCTGCGTGCTGGCGGCCACATTGCGCCGGATCACGAGTTCCTCGAGAAACTGACGGATTTGTGCGTCATTCAGACTGTCGGGTGAGTCCTGTTCAAAGCGTTTGCACAGGCGTTGCAGCCACTGCATATAGCTTTGCTCCGTCCGGATCGAATAGCCCCTTTGACGTATTGCTGAACTCAAGCGCAATTCCCATTCCGGCAAAGTGTTATCGAGTGGTTCGGCTCGGGCGAGCGTAGGATGAGCCTCGTCTAGCGAGCGTGTAGAATCTTTCAGGTGGTTCCAGTTGATCTGCTGGAGCAGCGGGGATCGAATGCAAGCGAAGAGTTTCTGTATAGCATCGATAACCTGTACAAATTGCCAATCAGAAAGGTGATTTTGCCTGCCAAGCTGGTCAAGATGAGCGTGGATCATGTCGGCGCTATGCCTGCTCAGCGGAGTTGCGCCCTGCATGTCGATGTATGCCTGTGCCCAGCGCCGATACCAGGGCAGGGCTTTGGCAGCAACGTTTTGAGTTAACAGGTATTTTTCATAGGTCGCCCAGAATTTACGGATTCGTTCCTGATTTGCGCTATCCATGGCTACTGGTGTATCCTCAAGTTGATTGAAAAAAATAATTTTATAGCATGGAAAACAAACATAGAACAGTTTATGCAGAATGTCAACTATTGGAAGATAGGTAGAATCTGTCTATCACGATGAAGCCACATTCTGCCGATTACGCTGTTAGCTGCAAAATAAAATGCCAGATATTAAACTAGATAGGAGAGTTAATGAACTACAACAGAAATATAGATGAATTAGAAGAAAATGCTGTATTGTGGTGGCCTGAGCATCTTAACGAAAAAAATGCTTCAATAAGTGTTATTCCAAAGCTACTCAAGACTCAAGATGACTTTCTAAGAATTATTTCACTATCCAAGAGAGATCCTTTTCAGGTATTTGATTTACTTGAGGCATCTGAATTTCCAGCTAACTTATTTTTGAAGCATTTATGCGTTCTTGCAGATTATGGTGGCGAACCGATTCAACGTTTAGGTAGATCATTCTCATCTATATTTCGTAATGATGATAATTATTCAATTTCTTTTATTTGGAATGCTGAGCCATACGAGTATGAGTTTAAATGTTTGCCTTTACGAGGGCTAGGGAATAAAAAATTATGTATTGATGGGGAAGGCTTGATAGAGAAGAAACCCCTTTCTAATTTATATAGGGATATGATTATAATCCTTATGTTTGGCTCAACTTCGACAGTGAGCGATGAAGCAGGGCTTTCCTCATGCGAAATTGGAACATTATTAGGAAAGTCAGAAATATTAGAAAAATATGTAAAAGAAAGATATATAAATGTAAGCCGTATAACAGGAGGTGCAACGGCAAACTCGTTAGGTCAGCTTGCACAAAAAGAAGTCGTGGCTTTTTTAACGACCAAACTAGGTAGTGATTACAATGTATTAAGTAATGGGTTCATTAATCTAAATGGGTACGATAAAGAAGGCGGAATGCCTT